>CAZRLR010000482.1:0-3360 GCA_964600395.1 uncultured Conexibacter sp. | reverse complement strand
GGCGCGCGATCAAGCGGCAGCACCGGAAGCGGTGCCTCGAGCGGCACGCGGTGTATCAGCGGACGCCGGATATGTGGGAGGCGGCGTGAGACCCCGCAAGCAACCGCCCGAACGCGCGGTCCCCGCCGGCATCGTGCTCGAAGCAGAGCGGCTCGGCGCGCTCTCGTACGCGGTCGGGGATCTCGTCTGTGTGGTGCTGCGGTCGGGCGCCGAGGTCTGGCTGAACCGTGAGGGCCAACAGACGGGGCGTGCGCCGGGTGGTCGGCCGGTGGCGATCCGGGATGACGTGGTGTGGGGATACGCGAGCGTGAGCGAGCGAGTGAACAGCGCGGCGTGAGAGCCGCAGAGGAGAACCGACGTGCAACCCGAGACCATTCCCGCCGAGCCCGTTCGCGACAACGGGCACGAACCCACCAAGCCGGCGGTGGTGCTGCCCGGCGGAAACCTGCTCACCACGAGCCGGATCAAGGCCGAGCACCGCTGCTCGCGTGAGCAGCACATCCGATACGAGCTCGGCTACCTGCCGCTCAAGGACGACGAGGGCCCGGCCCGGCTCGGCACGCTCGTCCACCTGGGGCTCGAGGCGTGGTGGAAGTGGTTCCAGCGACCCGACGAAGGCACGCCGCTCGCCGCCGCGATCCTGGCCCTGCCGGAGGGCGCCGATCCGTTCGAGTCGGCCAAGGCGCGCGCGATGCTCATCGGCTACGACGCCCGCTGGCGCGACGACGCCGAGCGCTACGAGGTGCTGGGCGTCGAGGTCGAGCTCGAGCCGCAGCCGATCATCAACCCGGCGAGCGGCCGGACGTCACGCACGTGGGTGCTGGGCGGGAAGCTCGACGTCTACGTGCGCGAGCTCGCCACGGATCGCCGGCTGGTGATCGAGCACAAGACCACGTCGGAGGACGTGAGCGAAGGCTCGGACTACTTCAAGCGGCTCCGGCTCGACTCGCAGGTCTCGGTCTACACGACCATGACCGATGCCGAGGCGGTGCTCTACGACGTGCTCGCGAAGCCTGGGCAGCGTCCGGGCTCGGTCGCGCTGACCGACGAGGACGGCGTCAAGATCGTCCTCGACGCGAACGGCGAGCGCGTCCGCACGAAGGACGGCAAGAAGTGGCGCCAGACCGGCGACGCGGCCGAGGGCTACGTACTGCAAGCGCGCGAGGAGACCCCCGAGGAGTTCTTCGTTCGGGTGGTCGACGCGATCGCCGAGAACCCCGACCGCTACTTCGCACGAGCCGAGGTGGTGCGGCTCGAGACCGAGATCCTGGACCACCAGGCGGACGTGTGGGGCACCGCCCAGCGCATCCGCGAGAACCAGATCGTCGGCCGCTGGCCGCGCAACCCCGAGTCGTGCGTGCGCTTCGGGCGGACCTGCGCGTACTTCGCGGTCTGCTGCGGAGAAGCGTCGCTCGAGGACGGATCGCTCTTCGAGAAGACCACGAGCGGGCACGTCGAGCTCGCGGTGAAGCACTGAACACGCAACCCGAAACGGCCCGCTCAGCGGGCAGGAAGGACAGGGGGACACGATGACTCTCGTAACCCCGATCAAACAGCAGGCCCCGCCCACGACAGCGACTCGTGGACGGATGGCGCTCGCGAACGTGACGCGCGGGCGCATCGATCGACCTGACCGCATCCTCGTGATCGGTCAGGAGGGCGTGGGCAAGACCACGTTCGCGGCGATGGCGCCGAGCCCGATCTTCCTCTGCTCGGAGGACGGGACCAGCCACGTCGACGTGGCGCGCTTCCCGGAGCCGCAGTCGTTCTCCGAGGTGCTCGACGCGGTGCGGATGCTGATCGAGGACTCGCACGACTTCCAGACGCTGGTGATCGACACCGTCGACTGGCTCGAGCCGCTCGTGTGGGCGGCGGTGTGCGAGGACGGCAAGAAGCCCGACATCGAAGCCTTCGGCTACGGCAAGGGCTACACGGCCGCGGTGGATCGCTGGCGGCGTCTGCTGCGCGCCCTCGACCGCGCCCGCGACGTGAAGAACATGGGCGTGATCCTGCTCGCCCACGCGCAGATCAAGACCTTCAAGAACCCCGAGGGCGAGGACTTCGACCGCTACATGGGGAAGCTCCACGAGAAGAGCTACGGGCTGATCCGGGAGTGGGCGGATCACGTGCTCTTCGCCCGCTTCCAGACCTACACGGTCGAGAAGGACGGACGACACAAGGGCGTGAGCGACGGCGCCCGCGTGCTCTGCACCACGCGCACGGCCGCGTACGACGCGAAGAACCGGGCCGACCTGCCGCCCGAGCTCCCGCTCTCATGGGAGGACTTCGCGGCGGCGCGCGCGGCGCACAAGCCCGCCGACCCCGCGAAGCTCGAGGCCGAGATCGTGTCGCTCGTCGAGACCCTCGCCGATCCCGATACCACCACGAAGGTCACCCCGTATCTGACCACCATCCGAGGGGACGCGGCGAAGCTCGCGCACCTCGTCAATCGGCTGCGCGCGAAGGTCGCGGAAGCCGGAAAGGGCGCGTGATCGTCATGAGCAACCTCATCGCACCTGGAAAGTACGTCGGCATCCCGACCGGCGCGATCCTCGCTGAGACGTCAAAGGGCGACCCGCAAGCGGCCATCGCGTTCGACCTGCCCGAGGTCAGAGAGACGCTGACCTACTTTGGATTTTTCACCGAGAAGACGGAGCGCCGCACGATCGAGGCGCTTCGCTACTGCGGCTGGACCGGCAGCGACATCACGGATCTGTCGACCGTTGGTAGCGACCCGAACGTGCGCGTCGAGTTGGTTGTCGAGGTCGACGAGTACAACGGCGAGCGCCGCAACAAGATCGCGTGGGTCAATCGGCCTGGCGGCATTCAGGCCGCGAAGCCGCTCAACCCCGCTACGAAGGCCGCGTTTGCCGCGCGGATCAAGGGGCTGGTGGTCGACGTCACCAAGAGCACGGGGACCGACGCCGCGTTCAAGGCTAGCGCCGACGCGCCGGCCCCTGCGCCGCGCGCTCGTGAGGCGAACAACGGCAACGGCGCGCGCTCCCCGATCGATACCAGCCGCGAGCCGGACTGGCTGCGCGACGCGCCGCCGGACGACTGCCCGCTGTGAAACAAGCGAGCCCCGCCAGGCGCGACCCTGGCGGGGCTCTTCAACCCGAAACCTCGAATCAACCGAGGCGCCTACATGATGCCACAGAACGAGCCGATGAATCGGCCCACCATCTCGCAACAGCTTCTCGCCCTGAGCTTCGACGAGAGCATCCCCGCCGAGCTCCGCGTGAAGATCCGGCACGCGTCGCACCGCGCGAAGCGCCAGGCCGACGAACTCGAGGTCGCGCGCGTGACGCTGCACAACCTCGACATGGAGGACTGCGCGCGCTGCGGCGAGTGGTACGGGCT
>CAZRLR010000481.1:0-3362 GCA_964600395.1 uncultured Conexibacter sp. | reverse complement strand
CGGCTGGCGGCTGCGCGAGGCGGCCAAGCGCGCCGGCGCCACGCCCAGCGCCGCCTACCACCACTACGCCGACCGCGAGGCGCTCGCCCGCGCGGTCGCCGCGCGGCACTTCGAGCGCCTCGCCGCGGCCATGCGGGCCGCCGGCGACCGCGCCGGCACCGACGGCGACGCGGCGGTCGCGGGCATGGCGCGCGCCTACGTCTGCTGGGCCCGCCGTGACCCGGGGCTCTTCGAGGTGGCCTTCGGGTCCGGCCGCAGCTACCCCGGTACCCCCGTCGCGACCGAGCCGTTCGCGATCCTCACCGCGCGCATGGCACAGCTCGGGCTCGGCGACGAGGCGCCGCTCGCGTTCTGGGCCGCGATCCACGGCCTCGCGGCGCTCGCGGCGGTCGGGCCGCTGCAGGGGCGCTCGGAGCGGGACGTCTGCCGACAGGCCGACGCGCTCACCCGGGTCGTCCTGGCCGGGGTGCGCGCGACGACCACGACCGTCGGAGTCAGAGCTTCTCGGCGATGATGTCGAGCTGGTGGATCTGCGGGGCGTCGACGAAGAGGTCGTCGGCCTGCTCCATCAGCGCGGCGGCGACCTTCCCGTTGAGGTGGGCCTGGCGGCCCTCGTCATCCGGGAAGACGTCGAAGATCCCGAACCGTCCCGGACCCATCTGCACGGCGAACCAGGCGGTCGTGCCGGGCTCCTCCTCGACGAGCGCCTGTCCGGCCTTGAGGAACGCCTCGACCTCGGCCTCCTTGCCCGGCTTGGCTTCCAGCGGCACCCACAGTCCCACAGTGACCTTGCTCATGGCGTCTCCCTGTTCCTGCATCGATTGGACGCCCGACACTAGACCTCTGCGGTCGTCGGAGTATGAGGATCCTCATCCCCGTCTCGCCCCGTCCCGTCCGTCGGTCGCTCGGTGGTCGTCGTCTCGTAGAGCGCGAGGGCACCGAGCACGCCGAGCACGAGCGCCCAGGACGCCAGGGCCGGCACGAACGCCCCGCCGGCCACGACGGCGACGACCGCCACCGCAGCGACCACGCGCTGGCGCCACTCGAGGTGCAGGACGGTGGCCTTGAAGATGAGGCTGCCGACGAGGAAGAGCACCGGGCCGGCCGCCAGCGCGACCAGCTCGTTGGTGTGCAGGTCCGCCCCCGGGTGGGCGATCACGAGCTCGGCGGCCACGGCGCTCACCACAATGCCGGCGACGATCAGCACGTGCAGGTAGCTCAGCGTCCGCCCGAGGTGGCCGCGCCCGGCCCCGTGCGACTCGAGCACGCGCGCCGTGCCCTCCGCGTGGGAGTCGAAGTACAGCCACCAGAACGCCACGGACACGCCGAACGACACGACGACCGCACCGATGCGCGTCGCGGTCATCTCGAGGTCCGCCGCGGTCACGCCGGCGGCGACGATCGTCTCGCCCAGCGCGATCATGACGAACAGCTGCAGGCGATCGGAGAAGTGGCTGGGCACCAGGTGCCAGTCCGTCGGCTCCGAGCGCCCGAGCCCGGGAGCCCGGTGGCCGACCACCGGTCCGGCGTAGTCCAGGACCAGCGCCACGATCCAGACCCACGTGCGCGCGTCGCCGTCGACCAGCGCCCCCGCGAGCCAGATCACGCTGACCCACGCGCTCCACACGAAGATGCGCACGAGGGGCAGGTGGAGCGGATCGCTCCGCTCGGCGGCCCACACCATGAAGGCGTTGCGGACGAGCTGGATGCCGACGTAGCCGCCCACAAAGAGGCCTGCGCGGTCCCCGAACGCGTCCGGGATCGCGATCGACCCGAAGAGGCTGGCGAGCATGCCGAGGAGCAGGACGGCGCGGACGGGCCGTTCCTCGGGGTCGAACCAGTTGGTCATCCACGTCGTGTAGATCCATGCCCACCAGGCGGCCAGGAGCAGGAAGAGCGTCCTGCCGGCCCCCGCCACCGTCAGGTCGTCGAGCAGCACCGACGACAGCTGGGTCACGGCCAGCACGAAGACCAGGTCGAAGAACAGCTCGACAGAGCTCGTGAGGACCGGCGAGTCGTCCTCGGCGTGATGACGACGGAGTGGTGAGGGCATGCACCGGTGCTCCTCCGTCGCGGAGCGGCCACCGCCTGGGCGACCAACGGCGGGTGGGGCCGCCAAGCCTACCGGTGCCGCGACCCTCGTCGCCCAGCCGTCGTCAGGCGTGAACGAAGCGTTTGCGAAGAATCCGGCGCGTTCTTACCCGTCCCTTCACCGCCGGGCGTTTCATCGACAGCACACCCGGCCGCGGACCGCGAGCAGCGGAGCCCCGCCGCCGGGCGTCGACCCCGGCCCTGACCATGCGCGCCCCCGTCCGCCCCCGCCTTCCGTCGCTCGCCGTGCCGCTGTCCTCCCTGGTCGCCACCCTCGGCGCCACGGCCGCGGCGGCGGTGCCGGCCGTCGCCTCGCCCTACCGGGAGGTCGACGAGCCGGCCGGGCGCGAGCGCGGGACCGTCATCCTCCTGCATGGCGGCGGCTGGACCTCGACGGGGGCGCAAGTCACGCAGACGCTGAGCGGCACCGCCCGGACCTTCCGGCGCTGGGGCTACCGGACCGTCAACACCGACTACCGCGCCGGGACCGCCGGCCTGGACGACGTGCTGGGCGCGGTCGACGCCGAGAGCGCCCGCGGCGCGGGACGCGTCTGCGTCTGGGGCGTCTCGGCCGGCGGCACGTGGGCGCTGATGGCCGCGGCGCGCCGCCCCGCCCTGCGCTGCGTCATCGCCGTCGCCGCGCCGACCGACCTCGTGGCGCCGACGTTCACCGACCCGGACGGGACGCTCGCGGGCTACTCGCGCCGCGTCTTCGGCCGGGCGGCCCCGGCGTACAGCCCGCTCCTGCAGGCCGGGGCGATCGACGCCGCGGTGCTGATCGCCGACGCCGCGCAGGACCCCGTCGTGCCCGCCGTGCAGGGTCGTGCGCTGGCGGCCCGCCTGCGGCACGTCCGTCGCGTCGAGCTCGCCCCCGGCAGCGCGGCCTTCGTCCACTCGTCGGTCGACCCGGACGACCTGCGCCGGCTCGGCCGGGCCGAGCGCCGGTGGCTGCGCACGACGGTCGGCTGACCGGCGCCCCGGAGGGCCGCCCCGCGGTCCGGCCGGCCGCCGCCCGGGCGGCCGGCGGTCACGCGCGCACGTCGCGTCCGACGAAGGTCCCGGCGGCTGCCCCCGTCCCGCCGGCGAGCCAGTCCGCATGCACGTCGAGCCCCGCGGCGCCCGCCGTCCCGTCCGACAGCGCGGTGAGCAGCCGGCCGGGGAGGACGTCGTCGGCGCCGCCGCCGGCCGCGCCGAGGATCTGCTCGACCGCCAGCAGCCAGGCGACCCCGGTGCCGACCGCCGCCAGCGAGCTGCGCAGCACCAGCCCGAGC
>CAZRLR010000480.1:0-3384 GCA_964600395.1 uncultured Conexibacter sp. | reverse complement strand
ATTTGGTAAATACAAGGGTGAAAAACTCGCAAATGTACCGGCTCCTTATTTAATGTGGTTAGCTGATCAACCGTATTGTCAACAGGATATTGCTCAATATGTTCAGGATAATTACCATGTTCTTAAATCTGAAACTAAAAAATAACAACTAATGGAAAATCAAAAAATAGAAACATGGGCAATAGTTGAGTTGGTTGGTAATTGCAAAGTTGCTGGTATGATCAGTGAACAAACTTTATATGGTAAAACATTTATGGCTGTATTGGTTCCTGGAGGTGATAGTTTGACAGGATTTATAAGGTATTACAACCCTTATTTAATCTACTCAATAACGATAGTAGAAAAGGAATTAGCTATAAAAACTGCTAAGAGTATAAATCTAAAGGCAGATGATGATTTTAACTTTTACGTTTAGTTATGGCTGCAGAAAGCGACAATAAAAGTATTGGTAAGGTTCATTTTGAGTTGAAAGGTGATAGAGTAGATGGATATGAAATAAATGTGAAGGGTAACGGATATGATTTATCATTTGCATTATTTGCTGTATTTGAGAGAAATCCTGAGTTGTATAATACTATTTCTAAATCAGTGTTAACATTTGCTAGTTATAAATCTCAATTAAACCCTAAAAAAAGCTCTTAATGGAAACTGTAGGAGAGTATAGTTTTACCGGTAGGTCATATCATGTTATAGGTATGACAATAGCTGAGAAGCAGAACTATTTGGATCAGCTTGTTGTTTCTCGTAAAGAAGGTGATTTGAATTATAGATTATACCCTATGTCAAATCTTGATTGGCCTATAAAGAGGGCTAAAATCTCTAAAGAGATAGGTTTAATTCAGTTTAATATTTTCCTAAGCGAAGGAGGGCAACAGTATGATTGGTAATATTCAACAAACAAGCCTAGACGCTTACTTTTCATTGAGCGACAGCAGAAGTGAAAAGCGTAAGACTGTATTAAGGGCTATACAGGAATTAGGTGAATGCAGTGATCAGGACATATCAACACGTTTAGGGTGGCCTATCAATTGTGTAACAGGGCGAAGGGGTGAGTTAGTTGAATCTGGAATGGTGGAGCAGGCCGGTACAAAGAAAAACGGGTTTGGCCGGTCTGTGAACACCTGGAGGGCGTTGGTATGATTAGGGTAAAAAAGATATGTGTTCAATGCGGTATTGAGAAGTTTATTTTTTCGCGCAAAAGATGTTTAGAGTGTACAAAGAAATCATACAGGCCTATACGATACCAGAAAAAGAAAACGGGAGAAAAGGAATTGTTTTTAGAGATATGGGCAGAAAGGCCACATGTATGTGTTAATTGTAAATGTTTTCTTGGTAAAACGCCTAAAACATGGTTTTTCAGTCATATTCATCCAAAGAGTATTTATCCGGCTTTACGGCTTGTTAAACAAAATATACAATTGCTTTGTTTTCCTTGCCACAGAGCTTTTGATCAAGGTACTAAAGAGCAGTATAGTAAGTTGAGTAAACAGGGAGAAAGGCCCGGAACCCCTGGGGAGGGTGGATCACTTAACGGTGTTTAGCCGGGCCTTTTTAAAATAAAAAAAAATGAGTAGGAAATTAGATTTACCAAAGGCATCAGAAAGGAAGTATAATATTGTTCCGGCTCATATTAGATTGAGATATGTTTTAAAAAGTATATGGGAAAAGGATGGTAGTGTAGGATTATTTGAAGAGTTCTATAGTGGTAAAATGGAGTTGATTATTAATCATTATCAAAATAAGTATTTGAATGCGTAAATGTTATATCAGTGGAAAAATAAGCGGATTACCATATCGTGAAGTTTTATCTTTTTTTCATAAGGCTGAGAATATTGTATTAGATGCGGGTATGGCACCTGTTAGCCCGACAAAATTATGTCAATATGATGATGCTAAAAAATGGGAAGATTATATGTTGATTGATATTGAAGCATTGTTTAAATGCCAGCATATTTATATGCTTAATAACTGGGAAGATTCTCGTGGTGCGCGTATAGAGCATAATATAGCAAAGGAAATTGGTTTAACAATTACTTATCAGGAAAATAATTGATGCCAGTAAGTGAAACACATAACGAAGATTGCATGATCGGAATGTCCCGGTACCCTGATAAGTACTTTGATCTGGCTATTGTGGATCCGGAGTACGGAATAAATGCTCCTAACATGCAGATGGGATCAGCTCCTAATAGGAAAGGTCCAAATCAATATCCAGGCGTGAGTACTGCGGTAAAATTGAAAGGTAGGCTTAATTCAGGATCCGGTAAATTAAAGGATCGAATACTAAATAAATCATTAATAGATTGGGATAATTCTCCGCCGCCTCCTGAGTATTTTGAAGAGTTGAAAAGAGTAAGTAAGAACCAGGTTATATGGGGAGGTAATTACTTTCCTCTCCCGCCTACTAGGTGTATACTGTGTTGGGATAAAATGCAACCGTGGGAGAATTTCTCTCAGTTTGAAATGGCGTGGACCTCTTTTGATAAACCAGCAATGTTACTGTCTTTATCTAATACTGGCGGCGCTAATTTGGAAAAGAAAATACATCCCACACAAAAGCCAGTGAAGCTGTATAGATGGATTTTAACCAGGCTTGCAAACGAAGGAAATAAAATACTTGATACGCATTTAGGCTCTGGTTCTTCTCGGATAGCGGCATATGATATGGGCTATGATTTTGTAGGGTTTGAAAAAGCAGAGAGCTACTTTATTGATCAGGAAAAACGATTCAAAAATCACATAGCACAACAGAAGATAATATTTTAAATATATGATATTGGATTATTTGGTTTGACTACTCAAATATATCCAATTCCCTTACAGGGGTTCCACTAAGCCCCTGTACAGGTTTTTTTAGAAACGAACAAATAAATGTTAAAAACTTCCATCGTAATATTTCTCTTTATAATGAAATTTGTCTATGTTTGCATTGACAATTCATTAAGCGCTTTCCACCAAAAAGATTTTAAGAGAAAGCCAAGCCATCCGGGTGTAAGTCCCGTTTTCTTTTCGCGCTGCGAATGGATTGTCAGTGAGCTTGGCGATGGATATAACTTAACGTTTAATCTTTTTTCTAATGACAATCCAGAAAAAGAAAACGGCCAGGGTAAAGACTACCCGTACGCGCCTAAAAAAGACGGACAATTTTACTATCGATCCGTACAATTCCAACGAAAACTTAGTATTAACGCCCAATATGGTAGCTCAATTACGTTGGCTATTAAAAGGAATAGTGGAAGGACGAACGCCATTAATGAACCGCTATACTTTCGAGGTAGCATGTTTGATCCCGGTGGTTGATGAGTATTACATCAAGCGTCACCTTTTAAAATAAAACTTACTGATTATAAACACTGTGGCTGTACGCTTGTACTGCTGGATGGA
>CAZRLR010000479.1:0-3393 GCA_964600395.1 uncultured Conexibacter sp. | reverse complement strand
CCGCCACAAGTTCGCCGAGATGGCGACGAAGATCGAGACGGCGCGGCAGATGGTCTACATGACCGCATGGCGCTTCCAGAACGGCGAGTACCCGGTGCGCGAGATCTCGATGGCCAAGCTCTACTCCGCCCGCATCGCCGTCGAGGTCGCCGACGAGTGCATCCAGATCCACGGCGGCGCCGGCTACATGAAGGAGTACGGCGTGGAGCGCGTGTGGCGCGACATGCGCCTGAACCGCATCGGCGCCGGGACCGACGAGGTCATGCTCGACGTCATCGGCAAGTCCTACGGGCTGTAGGCCGCCGGCCGCAGGTGGCGGTCAGACGAGCTCCGGGACCTCGGCGCTGATCGTCACCTGCAGGAGGAGCGGGCGGCCCGCCGCCAGGCCGTCGGCCACCGCCGCGCCGACCTCGTCGTAGCCCACCTCGCGCGCGTCGACCCCGTAGCCGCGGGCGATGAGCGTCGCGTCCAGCGCCGGGACGTCCAGGCCCGGGAGGCCGTCCTCGTCGAGGTCGTTGAAGTCCGCGAACGCCTTGAGGATCGTGTACTGGCTGTTGGCCATGACGAGGACGACGAGCGGCGCGCGGTGGCGCGCGGCCGTCCACAGCGCGGGGACGGTGTACTGCAGCGAGCCGTCCCCGATGATCGCCAGGACCGGCGTGTCCGGATCGGCGATCGCGGCGCCCACGGCCGCCGACAGGCCGTAGCCCAGGCCGCCGCTCGGCGTCGTCAGGTAGCCGCCGCTGCGGCGGTTGCGGATCTGGCGGTGGTAGGCGTGCAGGTTGGAGGGGGACTCGTTCACGCGGCGGACGTCCTCGGGCAGCCGCTTGGCGATCGCGGCGAAGACCTGCTCGGCGGTCGGCGCCTCGCCGGCGGCCGGGGCGCCCGGGTCCTCGGGCTGCGCGCGCGGCAGCGACGGCCGCGACGCGGGGCCGGCGGCGCGGGCCAGCTGGGCGAGGGTGAGCGCGGGGTCGGCGAGGAAGGCGTCCCCGAGCGGGGCGCGGGCGATCTCGTCGGGCGAGTCGGAGACGAGCACGAGGCGCGTGCCCTGGTTCACGAGGCGGGCGGGGGCGTACGGGTACAGCGTGAAGGCCGGCGCCCCGACGACGAGCACGAGGTCGTGGTCCGAGAACGTCTGCGCGATCTGCTCGGCCGCGAACGGCGTGAAGCCGGCGAAGCGCTCGTGGTCCTCCGGGAAGACGCCGCGGCCGGCGCTCGGGGCGGTGTAGACCGCCAGGCCGGCCCGCTCGGCGAGGGCGACCGCGTCGTCCCAGCCCCCGCCGTGGTCGGCGGCGGCGCCGAGCACGAGCGCCGGGCTGCGGGCGCCGTCGAGCGCCTCGACGAGCGGCATGAGCGCCGACGGATCCGGGGCGGTGCGGTGGATGACGTGCCGGGCGGCGAGGTCTTCCACCTCGCGCATGTCGATCTCCTGCTCCCAGTCGTCCATCGGCAGCGAGACGAAGACCGGGCCGCTCGGCGGCGTCTGCGCGAGCTCGATCGCCTTGGCGATCGCCAGCGGGACGTCCTGCGCCCGCGGCGGCTCGAAGGACCACTTCACGGCCGGCTCGGGGACCTTCGTGGCGTCGACGTTCACGAGCCAGTTCGTGGAGGTGATCATCGCCCGGGTCTGCTGGCCCGCGGTGATGACCAGCGGCGCGCGGCTCCACTGCGCGGTGATGATCGACCCGACGGCGTTGCCGACGCCCGGCGCGGTGTGGAGGTTCACGACGACCGGCTCGCCGGTCACCTGGCTGAAGCCGTCGGCCATGCAGACGACGGCCGCCTCCTGCAGGCCCAGGACGTAGGCGAAGTCCTGCGGCCAGTCCTCGAGCATCGGCAGCTCCGTCGAGCCGGGGTTGCCGAACAGCGTCGTGAGCCCGCGTCGCCGCAGGAGCTCGATCGTCGCTTCGCGCACGGTCGCCGTCTGCCTCATGGCCTCGGCCCTACCCCGCGCGGCGCCCGGGCCACACATCGGTAGCTTGCGCCGCATGACCGACTTCGTGGCCGCGATCACCCAGGCCTACGCCGTGCAGGGCGACGCGATCGACCTGGGCCGCGGCGTCTTCGAGGGAGCGGTGCATCCGGACGCGGCGGTGCGCGTCCCGCTGTCGATGATGAACCGGCACGGCCTCGTCGCGGGCGCGACGGGCACCGGCAAGACGAAGACCCTGCAGGGCCTGGCCGAGCAGCTGTCGGCCTTCGGCGTCCCGGTCTTCGTGGCCGACGTCAAGGGCGACCTGTCCGGACTCGCGGTCCCCGGGGACGGCGGAGGCGCCGCCGAGGCCCGCGCGACCGACCTGGGGATCCCGTTCGCACCGACGGGCTTTCCCGTCGAGTACCTGTCGCTCGGCGGGATCGGCGACGGCGTCCCGCTGCGGGCGACCGTCAGCGACTTCGGGCCGCAGCTGCTGGCCCGCATCCTCGGCGCGAACGAGACGCAGGAGCAGTCCCTCGGCCTCGTCTTCCACTACGCCGACGAGAAGGGCCTGGCGCTCGTGGACCTCAGCGACCTGCGCGCGCTGCTGACCTACCTGTCCTCGGACGCGGGCAAGGGCGAGCTGGAGGGCATCGGCGGGCTGAGCTCCGCGACGGTCGGCGTCCTGCTGCGGGCGCTCGTCGGCCTGGAGGACGGCGGCGGCACCGAGTACTTCGGCGAGCCGGCCTTCGACGTCACCGACCTGCTGCGCGTGGCCGACGACGGACGGGGCGTCATCTCGTGCCTGGAGCTGCCGGGGGTGCAGGACAAGCCCGCGCTCTTCTCGACCGCGCTGATGGGGCTGCTGGCCGAGCTCTTCGAGACGCTGCCGGAGGCCGGCGACCTGCCCAAGCCGAAGCTCGTCTTCTTCTTCGACGAGGCGCACCTGCTCTTCGACGGCGCGACGAAGGCGTTCGTGGACGCCGTGCAGCAGACCGTCCGCCTCATCCGCTCCAAGGGCGTCGGGGTCTTCTTCGTGACGCAGGCGCCCAAGGACCTGCCCGGGGACGTCCTGGGCCAGCTGGGCAACCGCGTGCAGCACGCGCTGCGGGCGTTCACGCCGGACGACGCCAAGGCGCTGAAGGCGACGGTCTCGACCTTCCCGCGGTCGGAGTTCCACGACCTGCAGGAGCTGCTGCCGGCCCTCGGCATCGGCGAGGCCGCCGTCACCGTGCTCGCGGCCAACGGCGTCCCGACACCGGTCGTCCACACGCGCATGTGTCCCCCGCGCTCGCGGATGGCGCCCGTGGACGACCTGGTCGTGCGTGTCGCCGCCTCGCCGCTGCAGGCGAAGTACGGCACGCGCGCGGAGGGTCCGTCGGCGCGCGAGGCGCTGCAGGCGCGGGTGGACGCCGCCCGCGACGCCGCCGCGGCGGCCGCCGCACAGCAGGCGGCCGAGAAGGCCGCCGCGGCCGAGG
>CAZRLR010000478.1:0-3419 GCA_964600395.1 uncultured Conexibacter sp. | reverse complement strand
CAGGCCCTTGTCCTTGCCGGCGGCGAAGAGCAGCGCGCGGGCGGGCGCGCCGTCGCGCCCGGCGCGACCGGCCTCCTGGTAGTAGGCCTCCAGGGAGGACGGGACGGTCTCGTGCACGACCGTCCGCACGTCCGCCTTGTCGACCCCCATGCCGAAGGCGTTCGTCGCGACGACGACGTCCACCTCGCCGTCCATGAAGCGCCGCTGCGCCTCGGCACGCGCGTCGCGCGGCAGGCCCGCGTGGTAGGCGAGCACCGTCCTGCCGAGCGCACGCTCGAGGTCGGTCGCGACCGCCTCGCAGCCGTTGCGCGTGCCCGCGTAGACGATCGCCGGCGTGGCGCCGGGCTCGGCGAGCGCCGCGGCGATCTGCCGGTTCTTCACGGCCGCCGTCTTCACCGGGACGACGCCGAAGGAGAGGTTCGGCCGGTCGAAGCCGGTCGCCACGCGCGCCGGCTCGCGCAGGCCGAGCCGGGCGACGATGTCCGCCGCGACCTGCGGGGTCGCCGTCGCGGTGGAGGCGATGATCGCTTTGGCCTGCAGCCAGCGCGCGGCGTCGGCGAGGCGGAAGTAGTCCGGGCGGAAGTCGTGGCCCCACTGGGAGACGCAGTGCGCCTCGTCCACGACGAAGAGGCCGATCTCGGTCTGCGCGAGCGCCCGCGCGAAGCCCGGCGAGGAGAAGCGCTCGGGCGCGACGTAGAGCATGCGCAGCTCGCCGGCGAGCGCCGCGCGCAGCGCCTCGTCGTTCTGGTGCATGTCCTGCTGGGCGTTGACGAGGGCGACCTTGCCCGGGGCGATCTTCGCCAGCGCCTGCACCTGGTCCTGCATGAGCGAGACGAGCGGCGAGACGACGAGCGTCAGGTCCGTCCGCATGAGCGCCGGCAGCTGGTAGCAGAGCGACTTGCCCGCACCGGTGGGCATGACGACGAGCGTGTCCCGGGCGTCGCAAGCGGCGCGCACGGCCTCCTCCTGACCGGGGCGGAAGGCGGCGAAGCCGAAGTGGTGGTGCAGGGCGTCGTGCAGGTCCATCGGTCTCCCCGACGGTAGCGACGGGTCCGGCGGTCACGGGTCCCGGCGTGCAGCGGTGTGGCGAAGTCGCCGCAAAGTGGCGGTCCGCGACAATGGCCGGATGCCCGTCCGCGCCGTCACGCTCGACCTCGACGACACGCTGTGGCCGTTCGCGCCGGTCGGACGCCGGATCGAGGCGGCGCTGCACGGCTTCCTGACCGAGCACGCGCCCGCGACCGCCGCCCGCTACGACCACGCGATGGCGCTGGAGGCGATGGCCGCGGTGCGGGAGGAGCGCGACGACCTCGCGCACGACCTCGGCGCGCTGCGGCGCCTGGTGATGCGACGCCTGCTGGCGGACGCGGGGGACGACCCGGACCTCGCGGACCCCGCCTTCGAGATCGTCTACGCCGCGCGCCAGCGCGTGGAGCTCTTCCCCGACGCCGCGGCCGCGCTGGACCGGATGGCGGCGCGCCTCCCGCTGCTGGCGGTGACGAACGGCAACGCCGACCTGGAGCTCACGGGCGTCGCCCGCTGGTTCTCGGCCGGGTGCCTCAGCGCCGAGCAGCTCGGGGTCGGCAAGCCGGACGCGCGCGTCTTCGCGGCCGCGTGCGAGCGCCTGGGCGTCCCGCCCGCGGACGTCCTGCACGCCGGGGACCACCCCGAGCACGACGTCGCCGGGGCGCTGGACTTCGGGATGCAGGCCGCCTGGGTGCACCGCGACCTCGAGGGCGACCCGCCGGCCGGGGCGGCGCGCGTGGCCGACCTCACCGCGCTGGCAGACCTCGTCGAGCGGCTCACCTGAGCCGGCATCGCCGGTCAGCGCTCGCCGGCACGCCGGTGAGCCGTCACCGACGGGCGGTTGAGGCCCCCGATGCAGGGTTGGCGTGGCTCTGACACCCGGAACCGTCGTTCACCTTCCTCCCACGCCCTCGATGCAAGGTTGGCGTGGTTTCGACACCCGGAACCTTCGTTCACCTTCCGCCCGTGGCGCGCCGCCCGGTCAGCGGCCGTCATCGCGGATGCCGTGGGCCGCACGCGACAGCGAAGACGGCCGTCAGGCCTTCGAGCGTCGCGGGTGGGTCACGGCGCCGCGAGGGCGCCGCCTGACCGGCGGCGCTAGGCCTGGACCATGGGGAGGCGGATGGCGTCCGCCTCCAGCGCGAACTTGCCGTCCGCCGTGTCCGTGCCCGCGACGGGGTAGTTCCCGGTGAAGCACGCGTCGCAGTGCCGGGCCTGGTCGCCGCGCACGGCCTCGTAGACCCCGGCCATGGAGATGTAGGCCAGCGAGTCGGTCCCGAGCTCCCGCGCGATCTCCTCGGTCGTGCGGTTGTGGGCGATCATCTCCTCGCTCGTGGACATGTCCACCCCGTAGTGGCAGGGGTGGCGCAGCGGCGGGGCGGAGATCCGCATGTGGACCTCGCGGGCGCCGGCGTCCCGGAGCATCTGGACGATCTGCCGCGTCGTGTTCCCGCGGACGATCGAGTCGTCCACGACGACGAGCGACTTGCCGCCGACGATCTCCGGCAGCGGGTTGAACTTCATCCGCAGGCCGTGCTTGCGCAGCTCCTGCCCGGGCTGGATGAACGTCCGCCCGACGTAGCGGTTCTTGATGAGACCGTCGTCCTGCGGCAGGCCGGCGGCGCGGGCGAAGCCACGGGCGGCGGCGTTGCCGGAGTCCGGCACGGCGATCACGAGGTCGGCCGTCGGCGCCGGGGCCTCGCGGTGGAGGATCTCCCCCATGCGGCCACGGGCGGCCTGCAGGACGTCCCCGTTCATCCGCGAGTCCGGGCGCGCGAAGTAGATGTACTCGAAGACGCAGAACGCCTCGCGCTCGGACTGGTGGACGATGCGCGTCTCCAGGCCGGCGGCCGACAGCGAGACCATCTCGCCCGGCTGCACGTCGCGGACGAACGTCGCGCCGATGATGTCCAGCGCGCAGGACTCCGAGGCGACGCAGTAGCGGTCGCCGAGCTGGCCGAGGACCAGCGGCCGCAGGCCGGCGGGGTCACGGAAGGCGACGACGCGATCGTTGGTCATGACGACCGTGGAGAACGCGCCCGACAGGCGGGGCAGGACGTCGGCGACGGCGTCCTCGATGCGCTCCGCCGGATGCGCGGCGAGCGCCGCGGCGATGATCTCCGAGTCCGACGTGCCGGAGAAGCCGACGCCCTGGGCGCGCAGCTCGGCGTGCAGCTCGACCGCGTTGATGAGGTTGCCGTTGTGGGCCAGCGCGAGCTCGCGCCGGTTGCCCTGGGAGCCGGCGCTGCGGTGGACCGGCTGGGAGTTCTCCCACTCGTTCGAGCCGGTCGTGGAGTAGCGGACGTGGCCGATCGCCAGGCCGCCCGCCAGCGCCCGGAGGTCGTGCTCCTTGAAGACCTGGTTGACGAGGCCGAGCGCGCGCTGGGTGATGA
>CAZRLR010000477.1:0-3422 GCA_964600395.1 uncultured Conexibacter sp. | reverse complement strand
TGGCGACGAGGAACGGCTCGACACCCATCTCGATGAGGCGGGTGATCGCCGTGGGTGCGTCGTTGGTGTGCAGCGTGGAGAGGACGAGGTGACCGGTGAGGGCGGCCTCGACGGCGATCTGCGCGGCCTCGCGGTCGCGGATCTCGCCGACCATGATGACGTCGGGGTCCGCGCGCATCATCGATCGCAGCCCGTTGGCGAACGTCAGGCCGGCGCGGCCGTTGACCTGGATCTGCGTGATGCCCTGCAGCTCGTACTCGACCGGGTCCTCGATCGTGATGATGTTCTTCTCGGGCTGGTTGAGCTCGCCGAGCGCCGCGTAGAGCGACGTCGACTTGCCCGAGCCGGTCGGGCCCGTCACGAGGACGGCGCCGTAGGCCTGGTGGAACGCCCGCTGGAAGCGCACGCGCTCGGGCTCGAGCATCCCGAGCTTGTCGAGCTCCATGACGACGGCGGCCTTGTCGAGGATGCGCATCACGGCGCCTTCGCCGTGGACGGACGGCAGCGTCACGACGCGCAGGTCGATGTGGCGTCCGTCGATCGTCAGGCCGACGCGGCCGTCCTGCGGCAGGCGCTTCTCGGCGATGTCGAGCTCGGCCATGATCTTCACGCGGCTGATGACGCCGTTGACCATGCGGCGCGGGACGGTCGTCGTGTCCTTCAGGACGCCGTCGATGCGGAAGCGCACGCGCATCTGCGTGCCGTCGGGCGCCATGTGGACGTCGGAGGCGCCCTGCTCGGCGGCCTGGGCGATGATCTGGTTGACGAGCTTGATGACCGGCGCCTCGTCGGCGGACTCGCGCAGGTCGACGATCTCCGCCGCGTCCTCCTCGGCCTCGATCGCCGTGGAGGCCACGACGTCGTCCAGGCGCGTGAGGCGGCTGACGAGACCGGCGATGTCCTCCCGCGAGGCGACGACGGGCCGGACCTCGTAGCCCGTCATGAGCGCGATGTCGTCGAGCGCCAGGACGTTCGCCGGGTCGGCCATCGCGACGAGCAGGTGGCGCTCGCCGAGGAACGCGACGGGCACCGCGTCGTAGCGGCGGGCGGCGGCGTTGTTGATGAGGTTCGCGGCGCTCATGTCCACCGCGTAGACGGTGAGGTCCAGGTGGTCCAGGCCGTGGCGCTCGGCGACGGCGCGCGAGAGGGCGACCTGGTCGAGCTCGCCGCGCTCGAGCAGCAGCGACTCCGGGGTCGTGCCGCCGGCGCGCGCGGACTCGATCGCCGCGTCGACGCGCTCGCGCGGGACGAGGCCGAGCTCGACGATGACGTCGGTGAGGAAGCGTGCGTTGCCCCCGAGCGACCGCGGCCTGGTCACCCCGTCCCAGCGCTCCGTCGCCGTCCCGTCGGCCGCGGCCGTCGCCGCCGACGAGGCGGTCGGTCCGGGCACCGGGCGGAGATGTGGGGGCTCTGGGGTCATGTCAGTGGGGTGGTGATCCACGCGCGCCGTCCCGCATGGCTTCGATGGGCGCCCGGACACCGGTCCAGGCCTCGAGACTCAGCGCTCCCTGGTGGACGAGGATCTCCAGTCCGTCGACCACGGGCACCTCGCGGTCCCGAGCCGCGGTGATGAGGGCCGTGTCGCCGTCCCGGTACACCAGGTCGACCAAGCACGAGAAGTCTCCGACGGCATCGGCGGTCAGCGGCAGTTCCTTGAACGTCGTGGACACATCCGTCAGGCCGACGCTCGTGCAGTTCACGAGCAGGTCGGCGGCCGGCACCTCGCTGACGGCCCGGACACCGAGCTCGTCGGCTAGGCGCTGTGCCCGCTCGGGGCTGCGGTTCCAGACCGCGACGTCCTGCGCCCCCGCGTCCTTCAGCGCCCAGGCGACCGCGCGGGCGCTGCCCCCGGCGCCGAGCACGACGGCCGTCCGTCCCCGCGCCGGCCACGGGAGCGCGGCGATCAGCCCGGGCGCGTCGGTGTTGTCGGCGTGGATGGCCCCGTCGGCCCCGAAGCTCAGCGTGTTCGCCGCACCGATCGCGCGGGCGGCCGGCGTGGCCGTGTCGGCCAGCGCGAGCGCGGCCTCCTTGTGCGGGATCGTGACGTTCGCCCCGGCGAAGCCGACACCTGGGAGGGCGCGGACGGTCTCGGCGAAGAGCTCGGGCGGGACGGGCAGGCGCTGGTAGGTCCACGTGTCCAGGCCGAGCACCGCCAGGGCGGCGGTGTGCATCGCCGGCGAGCGGCTGTGGGCGACGGGCCAGCCCAGGACGCCCAGCCGCGTGGCGGCCGCCGCTCCGGACGGCGGGCGCATCAACAGCGGGACGGGTCCTTGCCGCCGAGCTGCGCGCGCTTGCGGTCGTAGGCGGCGACCGCCGCCTGGAACTGCGCGTCGCTGACGGTGAAGGTGTGGGCCCCGTTGCCGCACGGCTTCACGACGTAGTACAGGAACGGGACCTTGGCCGGCCGGGCGGCCGCCTTCAGCGACGCCAGGCCGGGGCTCGAGATCGGCGTCGGCGGCAGTCCGCGGCGGTTACGGGTGTTGTACGGCGTGTTCGCGTCAAGCTCGGACTGGCGGATGGGCCGCCCGTTGGCGCCGTAGTTGCCGGTCTCGTAGCGGGTGGTCGCGTCGATCTGCAGCGGCATGCCCTGCTTGAGGCGGTTGTAGATGACGGCCGCGATGAGCGGGCGGTCCTTCGCCGTCTGCGCCTCGTTCTCCACGAGCGAGGCGATGATGAGGACGTCGTAGCGCGTGAGCTGCTTGGACTTGGCGTAGGCGTAGTCGACGGACCTCGTCGCCCGGGCGAAGGTCTTGAGCTGATCGCTGACGAGCTTGGCGGCGGTCGAGCCCTCACGCAGGCGGTAGGTCGCGGGCCACAGGTAGCCCTCCAGGAGCTTCGTCCCCTTCGGCGCGCCCAGGGCCCGGGCCTTTGCGCGCGCGGCCGCGCTGCGCGTGGCCTTGGTGTAGCTGCCCTTCAGGTCGGCCTGGTGCGCGAGCGAGGCGATCTGCTTGATCGTCAGCCCCTCGGGGATCGCGATGTCGACGGTCGGCGCGGTCGGCAGCGGCTTGGCGGTCAGGGCGGTCAGGACGTCGGCGTAGCTTGAGTCCTTGCGCAGCTCGTAGGTGCCGGCGCGCAGCTTGTCGCGGTCACCCGAGAGGCGGGCGCGGAGGGAGAAGATCGCGCCGGAGTCCACGATGCCCTCCTTCGCCAGGAGGTCGCCGATCTTGCCGGCCCCCGAGCCGTTGGGGACGACGACCCGGACCTTCTCACCGCCGTCGCCGTGGAAGGGCTGCCAGACCTTGTTGTAGCCGTAGGCGACGAGCGCGAGGACGAGGATGAGGAGCGCCGGGACCACGCGCCGGGTGCCGCGACGCGAGCGCGGCTTGCCGCGCGGCGGGGCGCCGAAGCGCGGCGGGCCCTCGGCGCCGGCGGCGCTGGCGAGCGCCGAGCCGCTCACGCGCTTGACGCCGACGGGGCGGTCC
>CAZRLR010000476.1:0-3458 GCA_964600395.1 uncultured Conexibacter sp. | reverse complement strand
ACATCCTGCAGACCAACGGCACGACCAACCCTGGACAGACGGTGGTCCGCATCTACGTCCGTGAGGGTGACAGCGGAACGGTCTCCCTGCCGGCGATGACCCCCTACACGGTGACCGTCCCGCTGGCGGCCCCGACCGTCGAAGATCTTCGGAACAGCGTCTACACCGCCGACCTTGTTTTCGTCGGAGACCCGTCGAACCCGATTGCCTTCAGAAGAGGCAACGACAACGCCCTGGACGACGGTGAGAACGGGGTACTCAACCAGGCTGGCGTTCACTACGACCGGATCCGCTTCGTATGAGGATAACCGCCATCATTCTGACGATGCTGTTCCAGGTCGCCGCCTTTGGCCAGGGGTCGGTCAGGCGCGTCGACACCCTCTCGGAGCTCCTGAGGATCAACCCCAACGCCACGGGAACCGGAGATCGCCTGAGCTACGAGGTGGTCAACCGATCGACGAACGTCCTGTGGTCGTCGCCCAGGCACGTCGTGTGGAAGCCTCAGTCGTCCATCCCCACCAACGGATGGTCGGTGTTCGCAAGCCCGTTCGGAGGAAGGTGGGTCTTCAGCGACCGCGAGTCCCCGGTGATCGACGTGCGCTGGCTTGGAATGGTCGGCGACGGTCAGACCGACAACAAGTCGCAGTTCGTGGAGATGATCTCCCTGGCGGCCACCAACGCCGCGATGTTCACCTTCCCCGCCGGAGTCTACAACGTCAGCACCAACCTGGCATTCAGGTCCAACTATCCGATCAATCTCGACACCGCATCCGGATACGCCACCGGGTGGAACCCCTCCGACGCGGCGACCGAGGCGAGGATCGTCTACACCGGACCGCTGACGGACGTCTTCGTCGACTTCACTCCAGCCACGGGCATCAGGTACGGGCTGAACATCCGTGGCATCACCTTCGACGCCAACACCTACGCCGGAACGGCGGTGATGATCAAGCGGAACACCCGAGGAAACGTCGAGCAGATGAGGGCCAGGAACGGCTTCGAGCGTGTCGCCGTGATCGAGCTCAGCCAGTACATCAACTTCAACAACCTGACCGTCTCATCGGCCGAAATACCATTCCTTGGCACCAACAAGATCGGCGTCTCGATCACCAACCAGGCAAACCTGAATACCTTCAACGGGATGGTCGTCAACGGGGCCTCCGAGTTCGGGGTTGATATCTCCGACAAATCGAAGGCCAACACCATCATCTGCCTTGGCAGCGAGGGAAACAGCGGTGGGGCCCTCAGGATCAGGTCTTCGGCAAACCAGAATACCATCAACGGGATGTGGATGGAGCAGAACTGGCTGACCAACAGAATCATCCAGATCGACTCCGGGGCTCTCAATAACAGGATCATCAACGCCTACTCGGAAAACAGGGAGGGCAACGTCTATGTCGACGGGGCGTACAACCTGATCTCCGAGTCGTCGTTTGGAGGACTCGAGTTCGGTGTCTCCGGAGGTCACAACGTCGCCCAGAATGTCATCCTTGGTATTGGCGTCCTTCCCACCGGCCCGATCTACAATCAGACGCTTATCAATGTCATCGACGCCACGGCTTCCTCGAGAACCAACACCTTCCAGGATCCGGTCGCGTTTTACGGAGGGACGATCGATCTCGTCAGCGTAACCAATCAGTATCCGACGGCGAGGCTCAGCCTTGGAAGTCTCCTGTTCGGCGACGGCACTACGTCATTCCCGAACGTCGGGTGGACGAGGTTCAGTGCGTCGTCGCTCGCGACATCGAACACGGTGCTGCTGATGAGATCCGGAGCGCACGACGGCGTGTACAACGTCTATGTATCCGGAGATGCCTACCCAAGGGTTTCACTCAACTCCGACACCACGTACGCGACCGGCCCCGGAGGATCCACTCCGGCTGACACCTCGTTCTACCGAATGACATCAAGGACGTGGCTGTCCAGCGGATCGTGGCTTATCCAAAGGCCATCCACCTCATCGTCCGTCATCGCCAGCTACATCGACGGAGACCCAAATCCGATGTGGTATGTCCGCGGGAACGGATCAACCGAATTCGGTCCAGGAGGATCAGGATCTCTTGATACCACCCTGTACAGGCACAGCTCGGGATACCTTGGAATCAACTACGGACTCTACATCGGATCGACGAACGTCGCTGCGGCACTGGCTGCAGCGTCCACCAACGGTCACACTCATGACGGCCGGTATGTGCTGTCGACCAACGGATTCTCCACCAACCTGACGGCCACCGGGACGACCACTCTCAACGGAACGGTCATCGCGACGAACATCGGATCGGACCTGGCGAGCGCCGGAGCCCACCGGATCATCGTCCGAGAGGCTTCGACGATGAACCTTCGGCCGATGACCGCCAGCTACCTCAAGGGTCTGCTGGACATCCGCGTCTCTGATATCTCCGACTCCGGATCTCTCGGCCGGAGCATCGTCACCAACTCATCAATCTCCGGGCTGATGCCACTCATCGGAAGCGGGACTCCAAACTCCAGCGTATGGCTTCGAGGAGACGGCACATGGTCAACCCCTCCCACTAGTGGAGCTGCCACAAACGGAATTCTGGACGTGCCGATCGATGACGTGATGTACGGGAGACTGAATGGAGGATGGGTCGGACTTGACATGCAGTATATCACAGGGGTGTCCACCTATTTCAGAAATCTGATGGAGGCCGAAGACGAGGCGTCTCTAATTGGAAGCATCAACCTAACTGGCCTGACCCCGACAACGATCGACTCTCCGGCCGTCCATGTGACGCGCATCAACAGTGGAGGCACCGAGAGCTCGCGCCACCGCCTGAACCTCATTGCCGGAAGCGGAATCTCGCTTGCGCTCACAGACGACGCGGTGGACGACGAGGCGGACGTGACGTTTAGCACCAGCCTGGTCGACAGCTCGGTCACGTTGGCGAAGATCGAGAACGTAACGGCAGGGAAGCTCCTCGGACGTACCAGCGCCTCCACCGGTCCACCACAGGAGATCACTCCGGGCGCCGGGCTGCTGATGAGCGGAACCACGCTTTCTGTCGACCAGTCGTCGTTCACCAGCGGGCAGATCCTCTACGCCTCATCCAGCGACATCTCGCTCAACGGCGCGTCATTCACCCAGGGGGCATGGACGAACATCCTTGGCCCGGCCAAGAGTGGAACATCGCTGACCATCCCAGCCAACGTCCTGACCTCGGGGTCGACGCTGGAGATCAGGCTCGCGGGGAAGATGGCCTTCGACGATGGGACGGACAACAACAAGGTTCGGGTGACCGTCGGCGGGCTGACCTACGCACGCCAGTGCGAACCATGGGGACTGCCGGGGTGCCGCGATTCGGGCGCGACTGTTCCCGCCGGCCGCACGGGCGGTGCCAACGAGCAGACGCACTTCGACAACGTCGAACTCATCACGACGGCGACCGAGGCGGACACCACGCCTCCGACCGCCGCGGGTGCGGTGACGGTTTCGGAAG
>CAZRLR010000475.1:0-3475 GCA_964600395.1 uncultured Conexibacter sp. | reverse complement strand
CCCATGTTCTCGTAGGCCTGGTTGACGACGAGCTTCATCGCCGCCAACTGCGAGGCCGGGATCGACGCCAGGTCCGCGGCCTGCGCGGCGACCGTCGCCTCCAGCTGCGCGAACGGCACCGCCGCGTTGATCAGGCCCGCCTCGACGGCCTCGACCCCGGTGAACGGCCGACCGGTGAGCGCGACCTCCTTCGCCTTGGTCAGCCCCAGGCGGTAGAGCCACATCCCCGACAGGTAGCTGCCCCACATCCGGCTGTAGGGCGTCCCGATGACGGCGTCCTCGCTGGCGATGACGAGGTCGGCGCAGAGCGCGAAGTCGCTGCCGCCACCGACGCACCAGCCGTGGACCTGCGCGATGACCGGCTTGGGCGAACGCCAGACGCTCATGAACTGCTGCGTGGGCGACAGCGCCGGCGCGGTGGCGAAGGCGAAGTCCTTGCCCGGATCCCAGGCCCCGTCCGTCGTGATCTGGTCGTCCCAGTGCGCGAAGCCGCCGCCGAAGTCGTAGCCGGCGCAGAACGCCCGCCCCGCACCGCGGATGACGATGACCTTCACGGCCGGGTCCCGGACGGCGGCGACGACCGCGTCCTGCACCTCCTCGGGCATCGGCGGGACGATCGTGTTGAGCTGCTCCGGCCGGTTGAGGGTGATCGTGGCGACCTCGTCGGCGACGGCGTACAGGAGCGTCTGGAAGGTCGGGCTGTCAGGGGCGGGCGTCATCGTCCGACCCTCGCCCAATGACGACTTCCAGGTCAAGACAGCCCGGACCGGCGGGGTCGTGCGTCCCCGCGCACAGAAAAGGTGCGCTCTTTGCACGGACGACGTGCCCGGGACGGACA
The DNA here is from genome assembly GCA_964600395.1 of uncultured Conexibacter sp. Classification (GTDB taxonomy): domain Bacteria; phylum Actinomycetota; class Thermoleophilia; order Solirubrobacterales; family Solirubrobacteraceae; genus Paraconexibacter. The sequence goes on along the minus strand of CAZRLR010000475.1, from coordinate 2,637 downwards.
GGCTCCCCGCTAGCGTCATCTCTCTCGTGAGCAGCTATCCCTCCGACGACCGCCGGCCCGCCCAGGGCAACGTCATCCAGGGCGTCGCCCCGCCGCATTCGATCGAGGCCGAGCAGTCGGTCCTCGGGGCGATCCTCCTGTCGGACAAGCCGATGTACCAGTTCGTCGTCGCCGACAACCTCAAGCCGGTCGACTTCTACCGCGAGCGCCATCGCCTGATCTTCGAGACGATGATCGAGCTGTGGTCCCACAGCGAGCCGATCGACGTGCTGACGGTCAAGGAGCACCTGCGCTCGCGCGGCAAGCTCGAGGAGGCCGGCGGCGAGGCCGAGATCGACGCGCTGACCGGGCAGGTCCCCGCCGTCGGCGCCCTGCGGCGCTACGCCCAGATCGTCAAGGAGCACGCGCTCCTGCGCAACATCCTCACGACGACCTACGAGATCCAGGCCGCGGTGCACTCGCACGAGCTCGCGCCGCGCGACCTCGTCGAGATGGCCGAGCGGTCGATCCTCGAGGTCGCCCACGACGACCACGCCAAGGACTTCCGGGCGATCGGCGACGTCCTCATCACCGAGGTGCAGAAGCTCGACGAGCTCTCACGCTCGGGGACCTCGATGACGGGCACGCCGTCGGGCTTCGCCGACCTGGACGCGATCACCGGCGGCTTCCAGCCCGGGTCGCTGACGATCGTCGCCGCCCGCCCCGGCATGGGCAAGTCGTGCCTCGTCACGAACATCGCCGAGAACGCGGCGATCGACCACGGCAAGCCCGTCCTGCTGTTCTCGCTCGAGATGAGCGAGTCCGAGCTCGCGGGGCGCTTTCTCGCGTCCCAGGCGCGCGTGCGCGGCGACGACCTGCGCAAGGGCCGCATCAAGGACGCGGCGTGGAAGAAGATCTTCGACGCCGCCGGCAAGCTGTCCAAGGCGCCGTTGTTCGTCGACGACTCCAGCGACATCTCGATGCTGGAGATCCGCGCCAAGGCGCGGCGGATGCACTCCCAGCACGGCTCGCTCGGCCTCGTGATCATCGACTACCTGCAGCTGCTGCGGCCCGACGGGCGCACGGAGAGCCGCGTCGAGCAGATCGGTCAGATGTCCCGCGGGATGAAGATCCTCGCCGGCGAGCTGCAGTGCCCGGTCATCGCGCTCTCGCAGCTCAACCGCGGGGTCGAGCAGCGCGCCGACCGCCGTCCGATGCTGAGCGACCTGCGCGAGTCCGGCTCGATCGAGCAGGACGCCGACATGGTGACCTTCATCTACCGCGACGAGTACTACAACGAGGACTCCGAGGACCAGGGGATGGCCGAGCTCATCATCGGCAAGAACCGCGCCGGCTCGCTCGACACGGTGAAGCTCTCCTTCCAGGGCGAGTACCCGAAGTTCATGTCGTGGGTCAACGAGGACGCGTACGCCTGATGGCGTTGTTCTGGGAGTGCCCCTACGGCGAGTGCGACGGCTCGGGGATCAAGGTCGACCCCGTCCGCCCCGTGGCGATGAGCTGCCGCTGCCGCGAGGCGCGCAACCGCAAGCTGCGCACCGAGTCGCTGCAGACGGCGATCCCCCGCAAGTACCGCGAGGTGAGCTTCGACCGCGCCCCCATGCCGTCGATCGCCGCCGCCGCTCCGGCGCAGGTCCGCGCGGTCCGGCAGTACATCCGCGACCTGGACGCCAACCTGCGCAGGGGTCGCGGGCTGTGGCTCTACGGGACGGTCGGCACGGGCAAGACGACGCTCGCGATGCTCGTCTCCAAGGCGGCGCTGGACGCCGGGCACGGCGTGGCGATCTACTCGCTGCCGCGCCTGCTGGCCGAGATCCGCACGACGTACGACGACGACAGCGACCGGACGTACACCGCGCTCCTGGACCGCCTGGCCGAGGTCGACCTGCTGCACATCGACGACGTCGGCGCGGAGAAGACCTCCGACTGGGTGCTGGAGCAGCTGTACTCGATCATCAACGCCCGCTACGAGGAGGAGCGCTCGGTGATCATCACGACGAACCTCGAGCGCGACGACCTGGCCGACCAGATCCACGAGCGCACGGTCTCGCGCCTGGAGGAGATGTGCGAGGTGCTCCCGCTCTACGGCGCGGACGCCCGGCAGCAGCGCTACGACGAGCCGCACCGCGACATCGCCTAGCAGCACCTAGACTTCGACCTAAATGCCAGGCATCGTGATCGTGGGCGCCCAGTGGGGCGACGAGGGCAAGGGCAAGGTCGTCGACCTCCTCGCCGAGCAGGCGGACGCCATCGTCCGCTTCCAGGGCGGCAACAACGCCGGGCACACGATCGTGCGCGACGGGGAGACGTTCAAGTTCCACCTCGTCCCCAGCGGCATCCTGTACCCCGGCCTGACCTGCATCATCGGCAACGGCGTCGTCGTCGATCCGTCGGTCCTCCTGACCGAGCTCGACGGCCTGCGCCGCACCGGCATCGACGTCAGCGGGCTGAAGATCAGCGCCAACGCGCACCTGATCATGCCGTACCACATCGCCCTGGACCACTCGGGCGAGGCGAAGCTCGGCAAGCTCGAGATCGGGACGACGAAGCGCGGCATCGGCCCGTGCTACGCCGACAAGGCCGCGCGCCTGGGCATCCGCGTGCAGGACATGCTCGACGAGAAGATCCTCAAGAAGAAGA
>CAZRLR010000474.1:0-3503 GCA_964600395.1 uncultured Conexibacter sp. | reverse complement strand
CCCCACCGGCCCGTGTCCGCCGAGCCCGCCCGGCCGGCGCTGCGGCGCGAGGATCCGCCGCGGACGAAGTCGATGACGATCGGGGCCGTCTGCAAGGCGCTCGAGCAGGAGTTCCCGGACATCTCGATCTCGAAGATCCGGTACCTCGAGGACCAGAAGCTCCTGACCCCGCGCCGCACGCCCGGTGGCTACCGGCTCTACGCCCAGAGCGACGTGCAGCGCCTGCGCACGATCCTGCGTCTGCAGCGCGACGAGTTCCTGCCCCTGCGCGTCATCCGCCAGGAGCTCGCGTCCGGGCGAACCGCCGCCGACGCGCCGGTCGCCACGGCCGACGCCGACGCCGACGAGGCGGACGCGCACGCTGAGGAGCGCCCGCGCCGGCGCGTGTCGATGTCCGTCCGCGACCGCGGCGCGCTCTACTCACTCGAGGACGTGCTGGAGGAGACGCGCGCCGAAGCCTCGCTCGTCGCCGAGCTCGAGGACTACGGCGTCATCCGCGGCGAGGTCCGGGCCGGGGTGAAGTACTTCGACGAGACCGAGCGCGAGATCGTCCGCGCGGTCACCGAGCTCGCGCGCTACGGCGTCGGCGGGCGCAACCTGCGCGCCTTCCGCACGTCGGCCGACCGCGAGGCCGCGTTGCTGCAGCAGATCCTCGCCCCGGCCCTGCGCTCGCGCAACCAGGACCGCCGCAAGGAGGCGCTCGAGGCGTTGGAGAACCTCGCCGCGGTCACGACGCACCTCAAGCACCTGCTGCTCATCCGCGACCTGCGCAAGATCGTCGGGCCGCCGACCGGCCCGGGGGCCGGCGACCGATGAGCACGCCGCCTGTCGACCTGGGCTCGTTCATCCGGGACATCCCGGACTTCCCCGAGCCGGGCATCCTCTTCAAGGACATCACGCCGCTGCTGGCCGACGCCGCTGCGCTCGACAGCGCGATCGTCCAGCTCGCGCAGGTCGCCCGCCCGCTGGCGCCCGACGTCGTCATCGCCGCCGAGGCGCGGGGCTTCGTCCTGGGGCCGGCGCTGGCCCGCGAGCTCGGCGCGGGCTTCGTCCTGGCCCGCAAGCCCGGCAAGCTGCCGCACGAGACGACGAGCGCGGAGTACGCGCTGGAGTACGGCACCGACCGCCTCGAGGTGCACACGGACGCGATCACCCCGGGCTCGCGCGTGCTCGTGCACGACGACCTGCTGGCCACGGGCGGGACCGCGGGCGCCGTCTGCGGCCTCGTCGAGCAGCTCGGGGGCACCGTCGTCGGCTGCGCGTTCCTCATCGAGCTCGCCTTCCTGCCCGGGCGCGAGGCGCTCGAGGGTCGTGGCCACGCCGTGCACACGCTGCTCACCTACGGCGGGGAGTAGCGCCCGGCCGTCGCCGGCGCCGCGCCGCCCATGCCCCGGACCCGTCGCACCCGCACGCTGGCCGCCGAGCCCGCCGCCGTCTGGGCCGTCGTCGGGGACCCGCACCACCTGCCGCGCTGGTGGCCCCGCGTCGAGCGCGTCGAGCAGGTGACGGCCGGCGCCTTCACCGAGGTGCTGCGCAGCGACCGCGGGCGCGCGATCCGCGCCGACCACCGGCTCTCGGAGCTCGTCGAGGACGAGCGGATCGAGTGGACGCAGCTGCTGGAGGGCACGCCGTTCGAGCGCGTGATGAGCCAGGGCGTGACGAGCGTGACGCTCGAGGCCGTCGACGGCGGCACGGCGACGAAGGTGACGCTCGAGCGCCGTCAGACGATGCGCGGGATGGCGCGCTTCGGCGGCGGCTTCCTCATCCGCCGCGCCACGCGCAAGGTGCTCGACGGCGCGCTGGACGCGTTGACGGGGCTCGTGGCCCCGCCGCCGGCCTGAGGTCAGCTGGGCTTGACGATCGGCCCGGAGACGACGACCGTCCCCGGCGTCTTGGAGTCCTTGCCCGCCGGCTCGCGGGTGACGATCAGCTCCTTGTAGGAGTAGAAGTCCTTCAGCGCCGCCCGGATCGACTTCGCGGTGGCCTTGTTCGCCGCCTTCTCGGCCGCCGTGTTGCCGGCCTTCGCGATCGCGGCCGGATCCGCGCCCGTGATGAGGCGCCCCTTGTCGGCCCCGGAGGCGGCGACGCCACCGCCGACGAAGCCGAGGCGGAAGGCCCGGCTCCCCGGACCGCGCAGCCAGACCGCGTAGTTGAACTTCCGCGGGTCGTTGGCCGGGAAGTCCTGGCCGTTGATGCCCAGGACGCGCTCACCGTTCTGCTGGAGGATGAAGGCCGAGGCCAGCGCGTTGCTCCCGGTCGCCGTCAGGGGGATCTGCGTCTCGATGCAGCCGTTGGGGTCGGTCGAGCCGGTGCAGGTCGCCGGGGAGGCGCCGGTCGCGGTGCTCGCGGTCGTGTCGGCCTGCGTCGCGGTCGGCGTGTCGTCGGCCTGCGTGTCGGTCTTGTCGTCCCCGCCGAGGCGGGAGACGACGAGGACCACGAGCAGCGCGACGATGACGGCCGCGCCGAGCAGGAGCACGACGCCGCCGACCTTGGAGGACTGCTCCTGGCGCTCGCGGGCGGCCGTCCGGGCGGTCAGCGCCTCGAACGCCTGCTCGGTCTCCGCCGTCTCGGCTGGGATCTCCGGGAGGCCGTCGCCGGCGAGGGGGCGCAGCTGGGTGACCACCGCGCGCGCCCAGGCACGGCCGGCCGCCGAGCCCTCCAGCAGCGTGCGGGTCGCCGCGCGTCGGGAGGCGCTCTGCTGGCTGAGCAGGTAGTCGCTGATGTCGTCCTGGTCCTCGGGGGAAAGCCCGGCGGTCGACTCGGGCCCGAGCGCGTCGAGGGCGTTGAGCGCGCGCTCGCGCACCGCGGTGCCGTCCAGCCGCAGGAGGGCGGCGAGCTCGTCGTAGCTCTTGCCCTGCTTGAGCAGGAGCTGGAGGGTCGCCTTCTGGTCGGCAGGCAGGTCGTCGAAACGGCTCATCTGCCCGGAAGCCTAGTCCGCGGCGCGCGCCGGTGACGCAGTGCCAGGACGGCGCGGCGGCGGCCGTCCGTGGACGTCCACGCTTTAGATTGGCGGGCATGGACTTCGAGCCCGTCATCCCGTTCGATCAGACCTTCGACGCCCTCTACGGCCTGGAGGTCGTCGAGGCGTCCGACGAGCGGGTCGTCGCCCGGGTGCCGGTCCGCGACGCCGTCAAGCAGCCGATGGGCCTCGTGCACGGCGGGGTCTACGCGTCGATCGCCGAGTCCATCACGTCGATGGCGACCGCCCAGGGCGTCATGGCCGACGGCAACATGGCCCAGGGGCTGAGCAACCAGACGTCGTTCCTGCGGCCGATCTTCGCGGGCACCATCCACGCCACCGCCACGCGCCGCCATCGCGTGCGGACGACGTGGGTGTGGGAGGTCGACATCACCGACGACGACGGCCGGCTCTGCGCGATCGTCCGGATGACGATCGCCGTCCGGCCGCTGCCGCAGCACTGACAGCCAGGATTGAGCCGCGGAGGCCCGGGGTAGCACGCGGTTCACAACCTTCAACAGCCTGTGCAAAAAGATTCAACAAC
>CAZRLR010000473.1:0-3505 GCA_964600395.1 uncultured Conexibacter sp. | reverse complement strand
TAGTGCGCGAGGATCCCGCGGCGGTTGGGCCGGTTGTAGTACGGGTTGACCGACAGCAGGCCGTCCACGCCGAGCTCGCACGCCTTCGCGGTGAGCTTCACGGCGTGGCGGGTGTCGTTCGAGCCGACGCCGCCGATGATCGTCAAGCCCGTGGGCCGTTCGCGGACCGCGAGCTCGATGACCCCGAGGTGCTCGTCGTCGTCGAGGGTCGTCGCCTCGCCCGTCGTCCCGCAGACGACGAGGCCGTCGCTGCCGTGGGCCGCCAGGTGGTGCATGAGGTCGACGAAGGCCGCCTCGTCGACGGCGCCGTCGGCGTCGAACGGCGTGACGATCGCGGTGATGATGGCCCCAAGCTGCGTCATACGTCCTCCAGTATCCCAGGGTTGCGGGACACCCCCGCTCTCCCCCGTCTCTGACGCGGTCCTGCGTCGGCGGGGCGCGGGTCCTGCCGGTCCGCTGCCCGCGCGCGTACCCTGCCCGGCGTGGCCCCCTCGCCCGACACGACGCAGCGCGAGCTGCAGGCGGAGATCGTCAGCTCCCGCTGGCGCGCGGCCGACGGCGACTTCGCCATCCTCGGCGCCCAGACCGACGACGGGGACGACGTCACGATCAAGGGCGCGCTCGGGCACGTGCAGGTCGGCGAGAGCGTCACCGTCGGCGGGGAGTGGAAGCAGCACGCCAAGCACGGCTGGCAGTTCCACGCCGACCGCGTCGTCATCGCCGAGCCGGTCGGGGACGCGGCCCTGCTGGCCTACCTCTCGTCGATCAAGCACGTCGGCATCAAGGGCGCGGCGTGGCTGCTGGACCAGCATGGCGACGAGGTCCTGTCGGTCATCGACGGCGACCCGGAGCGCCGGCTGCGGGAGGTGCCGGGCATCGGGCGTCAGAAGCTCGGCGCCGCGGTGCGGTCGTGGGAAGGGCAGGGCGCCCTGCGGGCCGTGCGGCTGTTCCTCGAGCAGCACGGCGTCCCGGCGGCGGTCGCGGCGCGGATCTACCGGACGCTCGGCAACGAGGCGATCGGGCTCCTGCAGGCCGACCCCTACGCGCTGACGCAGGTCGACGGGATCGGCTTCGCCACCGCCGACGCGCTGGCGCGGGCGCTCGGCGTCGGGGCGGACTCCCCCGGGCGGCTGGACGCGGGCGTGGTGCACGTCCTCGAGCTCGCCGAGACGGACGGGCACTGCTACCTGCCGCGCGAGGAGCTGCTCTCGCGCGCGTGGCGGCTGCTGGACGCCGACGTGTCCGAGCGCCTGGCCTATCTGGCGGCGTCGGGCCGTGTCGTGCTCGAGGACGAGCGCGTGGCCGAGGCGTCGATGCACGCGATCGAGCGGGCGCTGGCCCGGCGGGTCCGCGAGCTGCTGGCCGACGGGCCGGAGCTGAAGGTCAAGGACGTCGTGCGGCCGACGGACGGGGCGTTCGTCCCCACCGACGCCCAGTGGGCGGTCGTCGACCGCGTCGTGGGCGGGCGGCTGTCGATCCTCACCGGCGGGCCGGGCACCGGCAAGACGGCCTCGATGGGGACGGTCGTCGACGTCCTGCGGGCCAAGGGCAAGACGGTGCGGCTCTGCGCGCCGACCGGCAAGGCCGCGCGGCGGCTGTCGGAGACGACGGGGGCGGACGCCACGACGATCCACCGCCTGCTCGAGTGGGTGCCGGGCGAAGGCTTCACGCGTGACCGCGAGCACCCGATCGAGGGCGCGGACGTCCTGATCGTCGACGAGGCCTCGATGCTCTCGGTGCGCCTCGCGCAGGCGCTGCTGGACGCCGTCGGCCCACGGACGCACGTGCTGCTCGTCGGGGACGTGGACCAGCTCGCGCCGGTCGGACCCGGCCGGGTCCTGGAGGACCTCATCGACTCCGGCGCGGTGCCGACGACCCGGCTGACGGAGATCTTCCGCCAGGCCGCACGCTCGATGATCGTCCGCGCCGCGCACGCGATCAACGACGGGCAGGCGCCGCCGACGACGCCGGGCGAGGGCGACATCCACGACTTCTTCCTCATCCGGCGGGACGGGCCGGACGCGATCTTCCGGGAGGTCGTCGAGCTCGCCGCCGCGCGCCTGCCGGCGCACTACGGCCTGGAGCGTCACGCCGACGTGCAGGTGCTCGCGCCGATGCACAAGGGCCCGGTCGGGATCGACGCGTTCAACACCGCCCTGCGCGAGCGCCTGAACCCCGACGGCGTGGCGGTGACGGGGACGCCCTTCCGGGTCGGCGACCGGGTCATCCAGACGCGCAACGACTACGAGCACGAGCTCATGAACGGCGAGCTCGGGGTCATCGTGAGCTACGACGACGACCGTGACGCGGCGATCCTCGCCTGTGACGACGGGCGGACCCTGCGCATCCCGGTGAAGGACATGGTCACGCTCCGCCTCGGGCACGCGATCTCCGTGCACAAGTCGCAGGGCTCGCAGATGCCGGTCGTCGTCGTCCCGCTCTTCCGCGGGCACCAGATGATGCTCACGCGCAACCTCGTCTACACGGCGCTGACGCGCGCCGAGCGGGCGGCCGTCTTCGTCGGGGACCTGAGCGCGCTGTCGTGGGCGCTCGGGCGGCGGGACGCGGGGACGCGGTACACGCGGCTGGCGGCGCTGGTCGAGGCCTGATCCGAGGGCTCTGCGTCTCAGGGTCCGGCTCGGGGCGCCCGTGGCGCCGGCGCGAGTGTGGGGGTCCGGGATGTGGCGCTGGAACAGTGGGCATCCACGCGGGGGGTGCCGTGCCTGGGCGTGTGCCCGGCGGTGGGTGGAGGATCGTGCTGTTCTGACCGGCCTGAGACTCCGCGGAGCCAGCGGCTGTCGGCTCGGTGGAGGATCAGGCCGGTCTGAGCGGCTCGAGGCTCCGATCGGTCGGGGAGGCCGAGTCGAACGGCGGCGCCGGCGTCCGGCACGCCGTCAATGCGCGCTGTTCCTCGTCCACGGCCTTGCATCAGCTCCCCCGCGTCAGCGCGACCAGCCCCCGGACCTCAGTCCTCGCGGCGCCGGTCGCTGACAGCCTGGTCTGAGTCCTTCAGCGCGTTCGTGAAGCGGCGCCCCACGCGGGCGGGGGCCACGCCGTCCTCGGACTCCCACAGCGTGATGACGAGCGCCTCGCGCGCGGCGCGGTCGTAGCGGCAGACGAACACGACCGCGCGGTCGACGAGGTCGCGGACGTAGACCGAGCCGCGGGCGCCCGTCGCGCCGGGTGGCGGGGTCTCGTCGACCCGGCCGGCGGTCCAGGCCTTCGCCACCCGGGTCGCGACCTCGACCTTGACGTCGATCGCCCCGGTCCGGGACCCCACGCGCTGGCGGAAGCGCTCGGCGGCATGGTCGGTCACCGTGACAAGCGGCGTTGGAAGCCGGCCGGTCATCGGCAGGCTCCTCCCGCCGCTTGCCGAGCGACCAACGGCGTCGGAAGCCGGCCGGTCATCGGCAGGCTCCTCCCGCCGCTTGCCGAGCGACCAACGGCGTCGGAAGCCGGCCGGTCATCGGCAGGCTCCTCCCGCCGCTTGCCGAGCGACCAACGG
>CAZRLR010000472.1:0-3523 GCA_964600395.1 uncultured Conexibacter sp. | reverse complement strand
AGCTGGCGGATTTCCGTCGGGTTCAGCTGGCGGCTGATCTGCACCTGGTACTGGACGCTGCCGATCGTGACGTAGGTGCCTTCGGACTCGGAGGTCTTCTGGACCCCGTCGTCGCCGCAGGCGGACAGGCCGGTGATGGCGGCCACGGCAAGGATGGGCAGGAGCAGGCGACGGAGCTTCATGGTCGGGCGGGAGCTTATCGACTGCTCTCAGCGGAGCGGTGTGCCGGTGGCCGGCTTCCGCGCGCCGCCGGCGATGCTGGCACGCTGACCGCGGTCGTAGTCCTCTTCGAGGATGCTGCGCAGGCGCCGCATGGCCTTGCCGAGCCGGCGCTTGTAGAAGCCGCGGCGGTCGTGCAGGCGGTCGGAGGGGTACTTCGGCTCGGTCTCGAACGTCACGGTCACGTCGGTCCCGCCGCCGGCGGCCGGCTCGAGCTCGAAGACGGTGATCGTGCGGACGCGGTTGTACTTGCCACCGCGGCCCGCCATGACGATGCGCCGCGGCGCCTCGCTCTCCATGATCGTCTGGTCCACCCACGGGAAGCGGTTGCCGCGCTGGTGGACCTTGTAGCGGATGCCCGCGCCGCGGCCGTAGGTGTCCTCCCGCGTCAGGTGCCACTCCGAGGTGAAGTGGTCCATGAACTCGGGGTGGTTGGCGACGTCGGCGAGGTAGTCGAAGACCTCGACGGCGGGCTTGCTGACCAGGACGGACTGCGTGACGGGATCCATGCGCGGGCGGAGTCTACCCGCCGTCGGCGGTGGCGACGGCGCCGCCCGGGGGCGTCGTGCGCGAGGGCGCTCAGGCGGCCACGCGCGGGCGCAGGCGCACGCTCTGGCCGCGCTCGCTGTGACGGACGAGGTCGGTGCTGACGGGCTCGGCGGCACGGGCCGGCCGGCACAGCGCGCAGACGGTCTCGCCGCGCGGGTAGCGGTGCACGCGCTCGCCGATGAGCGGGGTGCGCCCGCAGTCCGCGCAGGCGTGGCGGCAGGCCGTCAGCTCGCCCACGCTCTGGCGCAGGAGCTGGCGCTCGAGGTCGCGTTCGCTGATGCCGAGAAGCGGGCGGAGCATGGTGTCGGGTTCGCCGACGCACCGCGACCTCCTGCCCGCCAGGCCACACGCAATAGCGTTTGCGCGAACAGGGGTCGGGGTAGCTCACGGGCTCGTCCGGGAGAACTTCGGGTCGGCTTGCGAGCGGTTTACCGTCTGCTTACCGGCCAGCGGGATCCTCGGCTCACTTGGCGTCGGCTGCGGGTCCTGGTCAGGACACCGCGAGAGAGGACGGAGATGGAGTCACTCACGTCGGGCACGATGGCGGGCACAGGGTCCTTCCGGTGCGAATCCTGCGGGCACATCGTCACGCTGGCGGCCACGGAGAAGCTCGGCGTCTGTCCCAGCTGCGGCGAGAGCGACTTCGCCCGTGCGTCCCTGTTCGCCGCCGGCCGCTTCCAGCGCGCGCAGGAGGACGGGTCCGACGAGCGCACGCGGCTCATGCGCCGGGCGCGCGCCGCGACCGTCCCGGGCGCCCCGGCCCACGTCGCGTTCTACGACGGGGACGAGCTGCAGGTCGTCCCGCTCAGCCAGGAGTCGACGCGCGTGGGCCGCGCGCTGTCGACCGAGATCCGCTTCGACGACCCGACGGTCTCCCGCCGGCACGCGCTCTTCGTCGTCCGCGAGGACGGCGTCCACGTCCTCGACGACCGGTCGCTGAACGGCGTCTTCGTGGATGGCGAGCGGATCACCTCGCGCCGCCTGCAGGACGGCGACGAGATCGTCATCGGGCGCCACCGGCTGCTCGTGCTCGTCGGGGACGGTGCCGCTGCCGCCGCCGTCGCCGACGGCAGCGGTGTGGCGAGGGCCTGACGCACCCGTCTTCGGACCGTCCGGGTCGGCCGGGCGGTCCGGACACCAGGTTTGTCTGCAGGACCCGCGATACTGCGGCCCGTGGCCGACAAGATCGCGATCCTCTCCCAGAAGGGGGGCACCGGGAAGACGACGACGGTGCGCACCCTCACCGACGTCCTGCGCCTCAGCGGGCTGAAGGTGCTGGCGATCGACCTGGACCCCCAGGGCAACCTGTCGGACTACTTCGACGTGCCGCCGGACGCCGAGCCGACGATCGCCGACGTCCTCACCGGCCGTGCGAGCGCCTCGGCGGCCGTCCACGGCGACATCATCCCCGCGAACCTCAGCCTGGCCGAGGCCGAGCTGGCCCTCGCGGGCAAGATGGGCCGGGAGCTGACGCTGCGCAAGGCGATCCGCGAGGTCGAGGAGCCCTACGACGTCGTCCTCATCGACTGCCCGCCGGCCCTCGGCCTGCTCACCGTCAACGCGCTCGTGGCCGCCGACTACGCGCTCGTGAGCTCCGAGGCGCAGTACTTCGCGATGCAGGGCGTCGAGCAGGCGCTGGAGGTCATCGACCTGGCCCGGGACGGCCTGAACCCGGACCTGACGTGGCTCGGCGTCTTCTTCAACATCGCCGACATGCGGACGGTGCACTCCCGCGAGGCCTTCGCCTCGCTGCGCGAGCACGTCGGCGACAAGCTCTTCGACACGACGATCCGCTCGTCGATCGCCTACGCCGGCTCGGCCGAGCGGGCGATCTCGATCCTCGAGTACCGCCCGGACCTCGCCGGGGACTACCTCCTGCTCGGCGACGAGGTGCTCAAGCGCCTGGGCCGCGACGCCGCGCGCAAGCGGCTCAAGCCACACCTGCCGGTCGCGCCCGCCTGAGGGCGCCGCCCGGTCAGCCGACCGTGGCCAGGTGGACGCGGACGAGCTCCTCGCGCACGGCGTCCAGCGGCGGCCGCGGGTCGGCGAGGAACCACGAGGAGAAGAGCTCGATGCCGGCGCCGGCCAGGGCGATCGCCGTCAGCCGGTAGTCGCGGTCGGGCAGCTCGCCGGCGGCGACGAGCCCACGCGCCAGCCCGTCGAGCAGGTCGACCGTCCGGTCCACCGCCGCGCGCCGGTGCGGCAGCATCGCGTCGGCCCCGGCGTGCGGGACGATGAGCAGCATGCGGGCGGTCGCGTCGTCCCGGCTGACGAAGTCGGCGTAGGCCCCCACCCCGGCCCGCACGACGTCGGCGTGGCGGAACGGGACCGCGGCGACGGCGGTGGCCATCCGGGCGAAGAGCTCGTCCGTGAGGCGGTCGTAGAGGTCGGCCAGCAGCTCGTCGCGCGAGCGGTACAGCTTGTAGAAGTGGCTCGTCGAGACCTTGGCGCTCGCGCAGAGCCGCTCGATCGACGCGGCCGGCCCGTCGCCGCCGTAGAGCTCGAGCGCGGTGTCCAGCAGCCGTCGCCGACGCTCCTCGGCCCGCTCCTGGGCGGTCGCGCCGCCGTACACGCGTGCGGGCTTGGCGACCTCGTCCATGGCGCAAGCGTACCGGCTGCGGGACGACATCTCGAAAGCTCTCTTGCCAGATGGGTGGCGAGGCGTTACGGTCGCCCGCATGGGACACGTCATCGCGATCACCGGAGCGGGGCGCGGCATCGGCCTCGCCACCGCCCTGGCCCTCTCCCGGGCCGG
>CAZRLR010000471.1:0-3553 GCA_964600395.1 uncultured Conexibacter sp. | reverse complement strand
GGCATCCGCCGCGCCGGCCCGGGGGAGTCCGCGGCGCGGATCACGATGCGCCTGGACAAGAAGGGCATGCCGCTGCACGAGGACGCGACGCTCGCGATCCGCCCGCGGATCTTCCTGGAGGGCAACTTCTTCGTCGACGTGCAGCCCGGCTCGCCCAGCAGCCCGACGATCCACGAGGGCGACACGATCCCGATCAACCAGACGCGCACGCCGGTGCAGCTCGACCAGGTGCTCACGACGCTGCAGGCCCCGACCCGTCGCGACCTGCAGCGCCTGCTCGGCTCCCTGTCGACCGGGCTGGCCGGCGAGGGGGCCGCCGGCTACAACCGCTCGACGAGGTACTGGAAGGACGCCTACCGCGACTCGGCGATCGTCAACGACGCGACGCTCGGCACGGCCGCGCACGACCTTTCGGGCTACATCGCGAGCGCGGGTGCGACCGCCGCCGCGCTGGACGCCGACCCCGCCCGCCTGCAGTCGCTCGTCACCGACTTCAACACGACCGCGCACGCGTTCGCCGTCCGCGACGACGAGCTCTCGGCCGCGCTGGCGGAGCTGCCGCGCACGCTGCGCGCCGCCCGGCCCGCGTTCACCGCGCTCAACCGGGCCTTCCCGCCGCTGCGGGCCTTCGTGAAGGACCTGCGGCCCGGGGTGCGCTCCAGCGGCCCCGCGCTGGCGGCCGGCCTGCCGTTCGTGCGCCAGCTGCGGGCCCTCGTCCGGGCGCCCGAGCTGCGGGGCCTCGTCGCCGACCTGCGCCCGACCGTCCCCGCGCTCGCGGCGCTGACCCAGCGCTCGACCCCGCTCTACGCGCAGCTGCGTGCCGCCTCCAGCTGCCAGAATCAGGTCATCCTGCCGTGGTCCAAGGACACGCTGGAGGACCCGCAGTTCCCCGCCACCGGCCCGGTCTACCAGGACTCGATCAAGGTGCTGCCGGGCCTGGCGGGCGAGAGCCGCTCGGGCGACGCCAACGGCCAGTGGTTCCGCGTCCTGGTCAACGGGGGCGCCTACGCCACCCCGCTGGCCAACGGCCGCTACATGCTCTCCAGCGAGCCGATCATGGGCGCCAACCCGCCGGCGGCCCCGCGCAGCCCGCTGCGCTCGGACGTGCCGTGCGAGACGCAGGAGCAGCCGGACCTGCGCTCCAAGCCGACGACGATCAGCAGCCGCAGGGCGCAGATCCCCGCGGCGAAGCTCCCGAAGCAGCTGGAGCTGCGCGACGACGCGGTGCGCTGGCTGCGCCGGCAGCTGAAGGCCGCCGGCGACGACAAGGACTTCACCGTCAGCACGACCGCGGCGACGCTGAAGGACGTCGCGCAGCTCAAGGCGCTGCGCCGGCAGGCGGACGCGCGCGCGGCGGCCCGGAGGGCGGGTCGATGAGGCGCGCGATCCGCGAGGGCGCCCGCCCGTTCTCGGCGATCGTCGTGCTCGGCCTGATCGCCGCGCTCGTCGGGGGCTACATCCTGCACAACCAGCGACTGCGCTTCCCCTGGGAGGGCAAGCCGTTCGAGCTGAAGGCCGAGTTCTCGACCGCCCAGGCCGTCACGCCCGGCCAGGGGCAGACCGTCCGCGTCTCGGGGGTCAGGATCGGCGACATCTCCAAGGTCGACCTGAAGGAGGGGCGCGCGGTCATCACGATGCAGGTCGACCCCGAGTACCGGCACCTCGTCCACACGGACGCCACGGCGCTCATGCGCCCCAAGACCGGGCTGAAGGACATCTTCATCGAGCTGACGCCGGGGTCCAAGCGCGCGCCGGAGGCCGGGCCGGGCTTCACGATCCCGATCCAGAACACGCTGCCCGACGTCAACCCCGACGAGATCCTCTCGTCGCTGGACGGCGACACGCGCGACTACCTCAGCCTGCTCGTGAGCGGGGCCGGCGAGGGGCTGGCCAAGCGCGGCGGTGACCTCAACGAGGTGCTGCGCCGCTTCGAGCCCACCCACCGGGACCTGGCCCGCGTCACCGCGAAGGTCGCCGAGCGCCGGGCCAACCTGCGCCGCCTGATCCATTCGCTCAACGCGCTCAACGGCGAGCTGGCGGGCAAGGGGAAGGAGCTCTCGCAGGTCGTCTCGGCCTCCAGCGAGGTCTTCGACGCCTTCGCCGGCGAGCAGGCGAACGTCAGCCGCGCCGTCGGCGACCTGCCCGCCGCGCTGCGGCAGACGACGCAGACGCTCGGCAAGGTGCAGACGCTCGCCGACGTCCTCGGGCCCGCCGTCACGCGCCTGCGCCCGGCGGTCCGCAAGCTGGACGACGCCAACCGCGCGCTGACGCCGCTGGCCCGGCAGGTCACGCCGCAGCTGACGCAGGACATCCGCCCGTTCGTGCGCAGCGCCCGGCCGCTCGTGCGCAGCCTGCGCCCCGCCGCCCGCGACCTGGGCCAGGCCACCCCGAAGCTCACGCAGTCCTTCGTCGTCCTCAACCACCTCTTCAACCTCCTGGGCTACAACCGCGACGGGCGCGAGGCGCCCGGCAAGGCCGGCCGGGACGAGGGCTACCTGTACTGGATCGCCTGGCTGCAGCACAACGGCGCGTCCGTCTTCAGCTCGTCGGACGCGAACGGCACCTTCCGCCCCGTCACCGTCGCGGGCACCTGCGGGACGCTGCAGCAGACGGCCAACACGAACCCCGCGCTCGCCCTGCTCTTCGCCCCGGCGCTGCTGGATCCGAAGGTGTGTGACTTCTAGATGCAGAAGACGGCGCCCACCTTCGGCCGCATCCTCACGATGGTGCTCTTCGCGCTCTCGTGCTTCGGCCTGCTGCTCTTCCTGTGGATCAGCTTCGGCGGCAACGTCCCGCTGCAGCCCAAGGGCTACCGGATCAAGGCCGCCTTCCCGGAGGCGACGCAGCTCGGCCTGGAGGCCGACGTCCGCATGGCCGGCGTGTCGATCGGCAAGGTCCGCAAGAAGGAGCTCGACCGCGCCCACCCCAACCTGACGGTGGCGACGATCGAGATCGAGCCGAAGTACGCGCCGCTGCCGAGCGACGTCAAGGCGATCCTGCGCCTGAAGACGCTGCTGGGGGAGACGTACGTCGAGCTGACCGGCGGCACGGCGGGTGCCCCGAAGATCAAGGAGGGCGGCTGGCTCGCCCAGGGCCGCGTGAAGCAGACCGTCGAGCTCGACGAGGTCTTCCAGGCGCTGGACCCGCAGACCCGCCGGTCCTTCCGCACCTGGCAGCAGAGCCTGGCCGGCGCCGTGCGCGGCCGCGGGCAGGACCTCAACGACGCCTTCGGCAACCTCCCGTCGCTCGCGACCGACGGGGACGCGCTGCTCGCCGTCCTGGACGCGCAGTCCGGCGCGGTGCGGCGCCTCGTGCGCAACACGGGCGTCGTCTTCGGCGCGCTGACCCAGAACGAGGCGCAGCTGCGCAACCTCATCGTCAACGCGGGCGACACCTTCGACGCGACGAGCTCCCAGCAGGACAAGCTCGCCGAGACCTTCCACGTCTTCCCGACCTTCCTCGACGAGTCCAAGCGCACGCTCGCGCGCCTGCAGACCTTCGCGCGGCAGACCGACCCCCTCGTCCAGGACCTGCGCCCGGCGGTCCGCGACCT
>CAZRLR010000470.1:0-3575 GCA_964600395.1 uncultured Conexibacter sp. | reverse complement strand
TGACCATCCTGGGCTATTCGCTGTACGACACGATCATCGTGTTCGACCGCATCCGCGAGAACGTGCCGCGCATGCCGCGCGCGGCGTTCTCGCAGATCGTCAACCGCTCGATGGGCGAGGTCCTCACGCGGTCGCTGGCGACGTCGTTCTCCACGGCGCTGCCGATCTTCGGCCTGATGATCTTCGGCGGCGAGACGCTGCGCGACTTCGCCTTCGCGCTGCTCATCGGCACCTTGTCAGGCGCCTACTCGTCGATCTTCATCGCCGCGCCGGTGTTCCAGCACTGGAAGGAGCGCGAGCCGATCTACCAGCGGCGCGCGGCCCGCATCCGCGAGGAGAACGGCGGCGTCGTCCCCGCGTACGCCACGGGCGCCGCGGCGCAGCAGATCGAGATCAAGCCCAAGGCCGGCACGCGCCGTCGTCTCACGACGCCGGACGATCCCAGCCAGGGCGTCTCGGCCAGCGAGTTCAAGCAGCTGGTGGAGGAGCTCCACGTCGACGCGCCGGTGGTCACGAAGCCCGACCCGACCGCCGACGCGCTGCCGGAGGACCTCGTGCTCAAGGACGACAAGAAGCCCAAGAAGCCGGGCAAACCGCGAAACCGCAACCACGGGAGGCCGCGCTGATGGGTGCGTTCTGCTGGGTCATGATGGGACTGGCCATCTGGCACTTCACGATCTTCCTGCCGGACCGCTCCTGGGGCGGCATCGTCGGGGCGTTCTGCGGGGCGCTGCTCGGCTCGTTCCTTGTTGCGTTCCTCATCAACGGGGCGACGGTCCCGGGGCGCAACGACACCGAGCTGCTCACCGCGCTGGAGGGCATCCCGGGCGCCCTGATCGGCATCGGGCTCATGTACGCCGAGGGCGTGCGCCGCGAGAAGGCCGCGGGCGCGCCCGCCACGGCCTGACCGCGGGACGGGGTGACACCCTGAGCCGGTCTGACCGGCTCAGGCTTCCGCGGAGGGTCCGCGGCCCCAGGAATCGCCCGCTGAGAGCGGGGCCGCGGCCCGGATTTGTCCGGACCGCCGACTAGGTTGCCGGGCGTGGACGTGCGCCTGGACATCAAGCCGCTGGACGTGCCGGCGGCCTGCCGGCTGCAGGACGAGCTCGGCGTCTCGTTCCCGGTCGCGCAGATCCTCACGCGGCGCGGGCTGTCGGACCCGGCCGCCGCGAAGGCCTGGCTCGCCGCCGCCGACCGCCACGACGTCAACCGCTTCGCCGGGCTGGACGTCGCCGTCGCGACCGTCCTGCGCCACGCGCGCGCCGGGTCGCGGATCACGATCCACGGCGACTACGACGTGGACGGCGTGTGCTCGACCGCGATCCTCGTCCGGACGCTGCGCCACCTCGGCGCGACCGTCGACTGGTACCTGCCCGGCCGCCGGGAGGACGGGTACGGCCTGCAGCCGGCGACGGTCGACCGGCTGCGCGAGCGCGGCACCCGGCTCCTCATCACCGTCGACTGCGGCATCACCGCGGTCGAGGAGGTCGCCCTGGCGCAGGCGGCCGGCATCGAGGTCGTCGTCACCGACCACCACACGCCCCGCGCGGACGGCCGCCTGCCGGACGCGCCGATCGTGCACCCGGGGGTCTGCGGCTACCCGTGCCCGGAGCTCTGCGCGGGCGCGGTCGCCTACAAGCTCGCCGGCGCACTGCTGGCCGGCGCCGGCCAGGACCCCGCCGGCGCCGACGCCGACCTGGACCTCGTCGCGCTGGCCACCGTCGCGGACTGCGTCCCGCTCGTCGGGGAGAACCGCCGCCTCGTCCGCGAGGGGCTGACCGTCCTCAAGCGGACGGCCAAGCCCGGCCTGCGAGCGCTCATGCGCGTCGCCAAGGCCGACCCCGGGGCGCTGGACGCGACCGCGATCGGCTTCCGCCTGGCGCCGCGCATGAACGCCGCCGGGCGCATGCTCCGCGCCGACGCCGCGCTCGAGCTCCTGCTCACCGAGGACGACGACCGGGCCGGGGTCGTGGCCGAGGAGCTGGACCGCCTCAACGGCGAGCGCCGCCACACCGAGACGCGGATCCTCTTCTCCGCCGAGGCGCAGGTCGCCCAGCACAGCGCCGACGGGATGCCCGCCGCGCTCGTCCTCGTCGGCGAGGACTGGCACCCCGGGGTCATCGGGATCGTCGCCAGCCGCCTGGCCGAGCGTCACCACCGGCCCGTCGTCATGGTCGCGATGGACGGGGACCGCGGCACCGGCTCGGGCCGCTCGATCCCCGGCTTCGACCTGCTCGGCGGGCTGGACGCCGCCGCCTCGCACCTCACGCGGCACGGCGGGCACGCGGCCGCCGCGGGGTGCACGGTCGCCCGCGAGCAGGTCGACGCGTTCCGGGCCGCGTTCGTCGCCCACGCCGCGGCGACGCTGACGCCGGAGGACCTGCTGCCGCTCGAGCGCGTGGACGCCGTCGTCTGCGGCGACGAGCTCGGCCTCGAGCTCGCCGACGAGCTCTTGGCGCTGTCGCCGTTCGGGATCGGCAACCCGGCCCCGAACCTGCTCGTCCCCGGCGCGCAGCTGACGGACCCGCGCCCGATGGGGGAGGGCAAGCACCTGCGCTTCACCGTCCGCGCGGGCGGCGTGCAGGCGCGCGCGGTGGCCTTCGGCTGCTCGGCCCTGCCCGAGGGGGCAGAGGACGGGCTGCCCGTGACCTTCCGCTTGGAGCGCAACGAGTGGCAGGGCTCGGTCGAGCCACGCCTGGTCCTGCGTCAGGCGGTGACGGGCCGGGCCCCGGGGACGATCGAGGTGCTCGGCGAGGCCGGCAGTTGGGAGGAGGCCGTGCTGGCCGCCTACCGGGCGCCCGACGTCCCGTTCGTCGCCGGGTCGATCGCCCCGCAGGGCAGCGCCGACGCCTGGCGGGTGGCCGCCGGACCCAAGGCGCGGGACCGGCGGGGCTCCGGCATCGCCGGCGTCCTGGGCGCGCTGTGCGCCTCGGACGGCCGTGTCCTCGTCGTCGCCTGTGACGCGGGCGTGCGCGCCCCGCAGCTGGCGGCCGTCGCCGACGGGGTCGCGCTCGTCGGCTGGCCGGCGCTGGAACGCGACCTGCAGCTGGCCGCCGGCTTCGACCACGTCGTCGTGCTGGACCCGCCGGCCGACCCGGCCCTGTTGGCCGCCCTGACCGCGGCCTGTCCGGACACGCTGGCCCATCTTGCGTGGGGTGTGGACGAGCTAGGCTTCACTCAGCATGTCCACGTCGTCCTGCACACCCTCCGCGAGCCGCTCGCACAGGTCTACCGGGCCTTGCGCTCCGGCGTGGACCCCGTCACCGCGCTGCGCGGCGACGGCACGCGTCCGCGGCACCCGCTGCTGGCCGGCCGCCTGCTGCGTGTCCTGCACGAGGCCGGCCTGGCGACCGTCGACCCGGTCACGCTCCACGTCGCGCTCAACGCCGTCGACGGCCGGGTGGACCTGCAGCGCTCCGCGACGCACCGGCTGTGCACCGACCGCCTCGCCCAGGGGGACCGATGGCTGAGCACCGCCCGCCCGAGGGCGGCCTGACGGCGCCCGACGGCCCCGCGTCCGGACCCGGGGCGCTCACCGCCGCCAGCAGCGCCGCCGACCGCCGGCCGGTCGACGC
>CAZRLR010000469.1:2113-3575 GCA_964600395.1 uncultured Conexibacter sp. | reverse complement strand
GGCATCGGCTGCACGCGCGGCGGCGTCTTCGAGACGACCTTCAAGGACGAGACCGAGACCGACCTCTTCGGCGAGCAGGCCGTGCTCTGCGGCGGCGCCTCCGAGCTCGTGCAGGCCGGCTTCGAGACACTGACCGAGGCGGGCTACCCGCCGGAGATGGCGTACTTCGAGTGCCTCCACGAGCTCAAGCTCATCGTCGACCTCATGTACGAGAAGGGCCTGGCGGGGATGCGGTACTCGATCTCCAACACGGCCGAGTACGGCGACTACTCCCGCGGGCCGCGCGTCATCACGCAGGCCACGCGCGACGAGATGAAGAAGATCCTCAAGGAGATCCAGGACGGCGACTTCGCCCGCGAGTGGATCGCGGAGAACCGCGCCGGCCAGGAGAACTTCAAGCGCATGCGCGCCGAGCAGGCGGCCAAGCCGATCGAGGCGACCGGCAAGGAGCTGCGCGGGATGATGGACTGGATCGACGACTCGGGCTTCGCCCAGGGCTAGAGCCCCGCAGGCGCCGAGCAGCGCGCCGAGACCCGAATTCTCCCACCCAGTCTGGGGCTGATCGGGTCTCGGCCGCCGAACGCGCCGAGACCCGAATCTCCCCACCCGGTCTGGGGTCTATCGTGTCTCGGCGCCAGGGCGCGGCTGCAGGAACGCGCGGACGTCGGCGACGAACCGCTCGGGCGCGTCGTCGAGCACCTCGACGCGGTGGCGCTGGACGAGGACACGGCCGCGGCGCAGCGCCGCGTCCCGTCGCTCGTCCTTGGCCCGCTGCCAGGGCAGGTCATGCCGAGGCCCGTCGATCTCGACGTTCCGGCCCAGGCCCGGCCACCACAGGTCCAGCTCGAAGCCGCCGCTCGCTCCGAGGGTGTGCCAGGCGTTCACGGCCGGGGCGGGCAGCCCGGCGCCGACGATCAGGTCGCGTGCCCGGCGCTCTGACCGCGACCGGAACTGCGGGACGTCGTCCGGGAGTTCGGCGATCGCCGCGCGGAGTCGCGCGACGCCTCGTCGTCCGCGATGGCGATCGATCGCGTCCAGCAGCTCGGCGTGGTCGTAGACCTCGAGGATGATCGCCTGCTCCAGCGCCTCGACGAGACGGTGGGGATGTTCGGCCGCGAGGTCGATGAGCGTCCGGCCCAGCGCGGTCACCGGCAGCCCGTGCACCTCGTCCCGGTCCTCATCGAAGACCGTGGCCTGATGGGCTCGGATGAAGGGGAGGGTCACCCCGCCGCTCTTCGGGACGATGACGTCGGTGACGTCGACGGGCCGCAGCAATCCACGCACCGCGGTCGCGGCGAGATGCGACAGCAAGGTGCCGTCCTGCCCCGCGCGGACGGTCGCGCCGCGATGCGTGGGCGCCCGCGTCGTGCGTGTCGCTGCGCGTGGTGGCGTCGAAGGCGAACAGCTCATGCAGGCGTGGCGGCACGGCGCCGGCCAGCTGGTCGGCGCTCCAGTGCGGTTG
>CAZRLR010000469.1:0-2103 GCA_964600395.1 uncultured Conexibacter sp. | reverse complement strand
CCCCGCGCGGACGGCCATGCTCCACCAGCCCTCCCGGGTCAGGTGGCGATGGCCGACCGCGTACACGCCGTGGGCCACGCGGTGCAGCGTCCCGTCGGTCACCAGGGCGTCAATCGCCGAGCTGCTGAACCCGAGACCCACCAGCTCCTGCCGCGAGACGACCCCGAACTGGCGCTCGGCCAGAAGGCTGAGCAGTCGCCGGCGTCGAAACCCGATCGGCCCCAGACCGGGGAGGAGGATTCGGGTCTCGGCGTCGGGCGGCATGGCCGCAGGGTGCGACACCGACCGGCCCGGGCCGGCCCGGTGACACACCCCCGCAACAGGTTCGGGGCACCCGCTCCGCTATCCTCGGCCGCGCCGTCGCGACTGGCGTTGTCAGGTGGGTCACCACCGGGGAGCGAGGGCGTAGTGACCACCTCCGCCGCGCGCCTGGGCACCACCCTGATCCCGACCTCCCCAGGAGGCCATCCGTGGCGCCTCAACCGGACACCGAGACCCTGAAGATCCCCGCCGACCTGCTGCCGCTGGACGGCCGCTTCGGCTGCGGGCCGTCCAAGGTCCGTCCCGACCAGCTCACCGCCCTCGCCGAGCGCGGCGCCGCCCTCATGGGCACGTCCCACCGGCAGGCGCCCGTCAAGAACCTCGTCGGCGAGGTCCGCGACGGTCTCGGGAACCTCTTCCAGGTTCCCGACGGCTACACCGTCGCCCTGGGCAACGGGGGCAGCACCGCCTTCTGGGACGCCGCCGCCTTCGGCCTCGTCGAGCGCCGCGCCCTGCACCTGGCGTTCGGCGAGTTCTCCAAGAAGTTCTCCGCCTCGACGAAGGGCGCGCCCTTCCTCGAGGATCCGATCGTCGTCTCCGCCGACCCCGGCGACGCGCCCGCGCCGACGAGCGAACCGAGCGTCGACATCATCGCCTGGGCCCACAACGAGACCTCGACCGGCGTCATGGTCCCGGTCACGCGCCCCGCCGACGCGACCGAGGAGCAGCTCGTCGTCATCGACGCGACCTCCGGCGCCGGCGGCCTGCCGCTCGACGCCGCGCAGGCCGACGTCTACTACTTCGCGCCGCAGAAGTGCTTCGCCTCCGACGGCGGCCTCTGGCTCGCCCTCCTGAGCCCGAAGGCCCAGGAGCGCATCGAGCGCGTCGCCCAGACCGACCGCTGGATCCCCGAGTTCTTGTCCCTCGCCGTCGCACTGGACAACTCGAAGAAGAACCAGACCTACAACACGCCGGCGCTCGCCACGCTCTTCCTCCTCAACGAGCAGGTCAAGTGGATGAACGAGAACGGCGGCCTGGACTTCTGCGTCGGGCGCACGACCGCCTCCAGCGACCACCTCTACGGCTGGGCGGACGCGAGCAGCTTCGCCACGCCCTTCGTCCAGAAGCCCGAGCACCGCTCGCTCGTCGTCGGCACGATCGACTTCGCCGACGACGTCGACGCCGCGCTCGTCGCCAAGACGCTGCGCGCCAACGGCGTCGTGGACGTCGAGCCCTACCGCAAGCTCGGCCGCAACCAGCTGCGCGTCGCGATGTTCCCCGCGATCGAGCCGTCCGACGTGCAGGCCCTGACGGCCTGCATCGACCACGTCGTCGAGAACCTCCCCAAGACCACCGAGGTGTCCGCATGACCCGCGTCCTCGTCGCCGAGAACATCGGCGCCTCCGGCATCGACCTGCTCAAGCAGCACTTCGACGTCGACGTCAAGACGGAGTGGGCCGACGGCGAGCTCGCGAGCGCGATCGGTGCCTACGACGGCATCCTCATCCGCAGCGCGTCGAAGCTCACCGCCGACCTGCTGCAGCACGCCACGAACCTGAAGGCGATCGGCCGCGCCGGCGTCGGCGTCGACAACGTCGACGTGCCGGCCGCGACGAAGCGCGGCATCATCGTCGCCAACGCGCCGCAGTCGAACGTCGTGACCGCCGCCGAGCACACCGTCGCCCTGCTGCTGGCCCTCGCGCGCAACATCCCGCAGGCGCACGCCAGCCTCATCGCCGGCCGCTGGGACCGCAGCAAGTACTCCGGCGTCGAGGTCATGGACAAGACGCTCGGCATCCTCGGCTTCGGCCGCATCGGCCAGCTCGTCGCCCAGCGCGCGCA
>CAZRLR010000468.1:1582-3580 GCA_964600395.1 uncultured Conexibacter sp. | reverse complement strand
TGCTAGGTGGTTATTCGGAAACACCCGATCCTAGAACCGGATATTTCCTAGGTAACCATCCAACAATTACCTAGAACAGTTTAGAGTCAATGTTCGGGACTGGAGGACTAACTCACACCGCCTCTCTGGCATGGAACATCTCAGGCGGGAAGGAGTCCCCCACACGGTAACGCAACTCGGTTGCGAAACCGAGCAGCATCACCTGAGGCGGAACGTCGATCTTCTTCCTCGCTGAACGGATGGCGCTCATCTTGTCCCTACCCATCTGACCAGAGATCGTGAACAACACATCTCTGGTCGTGGGATCACAGAACACAACTCGGTAGAACTTCATGGTTTCCCCTCTCAGAAGGAACCTTAGGGAAATGCCTTCCAAAGTCAAGATTTGGGATTTCTCAACTTCTTCCGGACGAATCCCACTAACGCTGCACTAGCTCTGCACTACGACTAACCCTTGCCACTAACCCTGCTGCACCACACCTACGTGCTCGACCCACGGGAACGGCCCCTCTCAGGCGAGGATGTCCGCCTTGGCCTTGGCGACCGCCTCGGCCGGGGCGAGGTTGTGGAACTTCACCAGCCCGTAGGCCCGCTTGGCCGTCCGGCGACGGAGACCCTCGGGCGACGTGGAGAACGCGTCCTTGTACGCCTTGTCCCACTGGGGCTTGGTCCGGTACACCTTCACGTCCTCACCCCCCACCCGCTTGGTGGGCTGCTTGGCCTTGGCCTTGGTGGCCTTGGCCGGTTCGGGGATCGACTCCCGGTAGGTGTCGATCACCGACTGCTTCACCTTCGACCGACCGTGACCCTTGGCCTCGGTCGCCAGATCCGCCGACGACAACGAGAACGGCACGACGTGACGGTCCCCCACCGTGACCACCTCGAAGGTGCCCACGTCCTGGGGTGCCACCCGAACCTTCCGCGTACGGGTGGACAGCTCCCGCTGCACCCGACGGCGCTCCCGCTCCCGCTGGAACGGATCCTTGATGTTCAGCAACGCTTCGATGATGGCATCCATTACAGATCCTCTCACCACTACTGCGCTGGTACCTCCAACGCATGGCGCAGGCAACAGGAATCGAACCTGAACACTTCCAGTGCAACCAGCATGTGGCCGCAAGGAAAGAATCACCAGATGACTGCTCCAAGCATTCAGAGGGTAAGGACTACTGGATAGGTACCCTAAGGGGTGGAGAGAGCCAGTCTGGACTAGAGAACATCCTGCAACTATCGGAATCCTAGGGCTGCTTGTTTGGGCTACGCCTTATCCAGAACGATTATCCCATGTGGTTCCTACATCGGACCTAAGACAAGATCTCAGGTTCGGAAGCCGGGAAGGTTGTCCTGGCAATCCCCAAGGGGAAAGTTTCGGACCTTCTAGTTGCTCTCAGTTCCCTGAACTGTGTGGTTCTGCCAGACCTGTCCTGTTCTGAGAAATCAGGTTTCCCTGTGTCTCGTGGACAGTTGACCTCCCCACCCCTAGAGCCAGTTATACTCTCAGCTTGATTCACCTAGTTATTCAGAGCAGGTTCCTACTGACGCCGGGCGATGATTCACCTGACCAAGGGCGGAGGAATCCTGTCCTAGTCCCAAGGTTACTGGGGCTGGAGTTTTCCTGTTTTATGTTTGCTAACCTGCTCCCTTTCTGACGTGCAGGCTCCATGATTGGTGCGTCTGAATTTTGACTACACCTGAGGAGTTACCTAGCGATGGACCAGTGAGGCTCTCTGCGTCTCCTCTTCTGGTCCCCCTAAGCGAATCTTTCAGGACCGATTCGCCCTTCTGGAGTCCCCCTATTTCTCCTGATCGGGATCCGAAGATCTTTCTCAGAGCTTCCCTTGTTTCCCCTAAGGGTTGCTGGGAACGGGTAGGGCTAGGGTAACCCTTCCCCTGGTGGTCCTTACGGAGCACCTGGAAGAGTCCTCTCCTGGTGGAGAACTTGAACACTTCCGGGTAACCCGTAGGTTTCACCTATACGGCCGGGGCGATGGACCGGCC
>CAZRLR010000468.1:0-1482 GCA_964600395.1 uncultured Conexibacter sp. | reverse complement strand
CAACTTCAACCCTGGAGGTTTCCCCATGTACCCGACCCTCTACCTCGACGTTGACGGTCCGACGACCGCTCGACCGGTCCGTCTAGATCCCGATCGCTGGTGTGTCACCTGTGGCGCGCTCATGCGAGTTGGTGTCCAGTGTGACCGACAGATTGCACACCGGCGCATCCGCGCCACTCGGTCCGCCTCCAGCGGAACAGTGCTGCGGCGCATCAGCGCCCGCTACCTCGTCCGCGCCACCTTCCCGACGACCGGGACCGTCCACCGGTGGACCGTCGCGGCGTTCAGTCATGCCGAGGCTGTCCACCAGTTGACCGACCGGACCGTCGGCGCGGAACGGGTGACGGCGACCCGCGTCGCCGAGACGTGGGAGCGGGCCGACGGTCCCGTGTTTCACCCGACCGGGACCGGGACCGGGACCGGGACCAGCGTCGGGACGCTGTTCCGGGTGTTTGAACACCAGCACCGGCATGACCGGACCATTCCCGACCCGACCGGACCGACCGACCTGGATGCCGTGACATGGCCGCTAGCCGCGTGGATTCCCGACGACGCCGGTCTCGACACTGGTGGTCGCGGTGCGCCGATCTACGCGCGGGTCGGGACCGATGGCATTGGCGTCCCGCTTTGGCCGATGCCAGCGGTCCCGTCCCGACACGCGCTCCCGCCGACCGTGGACGTCATCGACGGGTCGCGACATCGGCACGGGGCAGCGTGGGTCGGATCCGATGGTCGGGTGCACGGTCCCGCAGTGGACGGTCCACAGCGCGGTACGCGCGGCATCACGGTTCACCCGCACGCCTCCCCTACGATCATGCTCAACCGTGACATGGCCGAATGGTGGGAGATTCAGCGAACCTCGCGGCGTCGGTCGCCGGACGGGACACGGCCGCGGGTCCCGACCGGCGCGCCGGTCCGGGTCCTAATCCCTGTCGGCCCGGCTGGAGCGCGCCGAGCGCGGGAGGCTGCGGGCGCGCCGACGACCGCGACCGCGCGCCGGATCCCGCGCCGGACCGACGCGCCGCGGGTCCGGCCGGTCTACTGGTCTGGTCCAGCCCATGCCCTCATCGTCGGTCTTCACCCGCTCCCGCTGGTGGACGGCCACGTAATCGTCACGGTCCCGACCGTGGCGGGACCGCTCCCGCTCCCGCTCCCGCCGTCTGTCGTCGGCGCTGTTGTCGGCACTACTGCTGTCGTCACAGCGGGGAGCCGCGGAGGCACCCGGTCGGTCGGCGGTCGCGTCCGATCCATCGGTACAGACCAGCGGCGGACTAATCCGGTCCCGACCGCTCCGGTCCCGACCGCTCCGGTCCCGACCGCTCCGGTCCCGACCGCCGACCAGCGGCGGGTAAACGCTGCAACCGACCGCCGTCGAGCGCGGATGGCCGACAAGTTGGCCGCGCTCCACCCTGCCGACTAGACGGCGGCCAGGTTCGGGCAGGGGATCACCGATCCCCTGCCCTTCTACAGGGAGGCCACGCC
>CAZRLR010000467.1:0-3589 GCA_964600395.1 uncultured Conexibacter sp. | reverse complement strand
GGGACGGTGCGCCTCGGCGTCACGGCCGCGCGGGTGCTCGAGGCCGCCGACGGCGCCACCGTCCTCACCACCGCCGGCGAGCGGCTGGCCGCCGATCGGGTGCTCGTCTGCGCCGGCCTGCACGCCGACGCGCTCGCCGGCGCCTCGGGGCAGCCGTCGTCCCCGCGCATCGTCCCGTTCCGCGGCGAGTACTGGCAGCTGCGCGAAGGCCGCGAGCACCTCGTGCGCGGGCTGATCTACCCGGTGCCCGACCCGGCGCTGCCGTTCCTCGGCGTGCACCTGACGCGGCGGGTCGACGGCGCGGTCCTGCTCGGGCCCAACGCCGTCCCGGCGCTCGCCCGGGAGGGCTACGGCTGGGGGACGATCGCGCCCGGCGAGCTCGTGCACCTCGCCCGCACCCGTGGTGCGCGCCGTCTGGCCGCCGTCCACTGGCGCACCGGTGTGGCGGAGATCGCGCGCTCGCTCAGCCGCCGGCGCTTCGTCGACGCCGCCCGACGCTTCGTCCCGGAGCTGCGCGACGACGACGTCGTCCGGGCCCCGGCGGGGGTCCGCGCCCAGGCCGTCGACGACGACGGCACGCTCGTGGACGACTTCCGCATCCAGCAGACGCCGCACGCCGTCTGGGTCCGCAACGCGCCGTCGCCGGCGGCGACGTCGGCGCTGGCGATCGCGCAGACGCTCGTCGAGCGCCTTGCGGTCCCGGCCGCCGGATAGGCTCGCCGCATGTCCCGAGCACGGAAGCTGCTGACCGGCGCCTGCGCCTGCGCGACCCTCGCGCTGCCCCCCCTCGCCACGCCTGCCCAGGCGGCCACGAACCCGTGGCTGGCCAAACGGGTGCTGAACATCGCCCACCAGGGCGGGGAGGACGAGTTCCCCTCCAACACGCTCTACGCCTTCAAGCAGTCGCTGAAGGCCGGCGCGGACATGCTCGAGCTCGACGTCGGCGTCACCCGCGACAACCAGGTCATCGTCATGCACGACACGACCGTCGACCGCATCACGAACGGCACGGGGACGGTCAACAGCAAGACGCTCCGGCAGATCAAGCAGCTCGACGGCGCCTACTGGTTCTCGGCGTCCAAGGACGACGCCTACCGCCACGACCGCAAGGCCGCGTCCTACCGCTTCCGCGGCGTGGCGACGGGCAAGCGCCGGCCGCCGGCCGGCTTCAAGGCGTCCGACTTCCGCGTCGCGACGCTCACCGAGGTGCTGACCGCCTTCCCGCGGACGCCGATCAACATCGAGATCAAGGGCCGCACGAAGGCGGAGAAGGTGGAGGAGTACGTCGCCAGCGCCGAGGTCCTGGCCAAGCTCCTGAAGAACACGAAGCGGCGGGACCTCATCGTCGTCTCCTTCAAGCAGCCGGCGGTCGACCGCTTCCACGAGCTCGCGCCTGCCGTGGCGACGGCCCCGGGGGTCGAGGGCGCCGCGTCCTTCCTCCTGGGCGGCGGCTCCCCGGGCGAGGGCATCGTCGCCTTCCAGCTGCCGGTGACCTACCTCTTCGGCGGCTCGCTGCTGAACGTCACCACCGCGGACAACGTCGCCCGCGCGCACGCCGGCGGATACGCCTGGCAGACGTGGCTCGACGACGACGAGGAGAACCCGGCCTCGTGGTCCTCGCTCATCGACATGTGCGTCGACGGCGTCATGACCGCCCAGCCCGTCCGCTTCGAGCAGACGCTGCGCTCGCACGCCGTGCCGGCCGGCTGCCCGCCGGCGACGAACCGGCCCTAGGACGAGCCACCTGTCCTAGCGCAGCCCGGGGCGCTGCTCGCCGACGAGCGCCTGCGGGACGGCGTAGCGGCGGTCGAGCCAGAGGCGCAGCCCCGACGCCGACAGCGGCCGGGCGAAGAGGTAGCCCTGCGCCATCGTGCAGCCCAGGCCGGCGACGAGCTGCAGCGTCGGGAGGTCCTCCACACCCTCGGCGACCGTCCGCAGGCCGAGCTCGTCGGCCAGCGCGACGATCGTCCGGACGACGGCGGCCGAGCGCGGGCTCGCGTCGAGGACCTTGACGAACGAGCGGTCGATCTTCACCTCGTCCAGCGGCAGGTCCTTCAGGTACGCCAGCGACGAGTAGCCCGTGCCGAAGTCGTCCAGCGCGAGCCGGACCCCGAGCGCCTGCAGGGCCTCGAGCGTCCGCAACGCGACCTCGGGCTCGCGCATGAGGACCGTCTCGGTGATCTCGAGCTTCAGCGCGCTGCCGTCCAGGCCGCGCTCGCGCAGCAGCGTCGCCACGCGTCCGGGGAGCGCGGGGTCGGCGACGTTGCGACCGGAGAGGTTGACCGCGACCGTGAGCGCCAGCCCGTCGGCCCGCCAACCCGCGCAGTGGTCCAGCGCGAGCGCCAGGACGTGCTCGGTCAGCGGCCCGATGAGGTCGGTCTCCTCGGCCAGCGGGATGAAGAGGTAGGGCGCCATCGCGCCGTGCTCGGGGTGGTCCCACCGCACGAGGGCCTCGACCGTGTCCACCGCGCCGGTGGCGATGTCGACGATCGGCTGGAAGTGCAGGTGCAGCTGGCCCGTCGACAGGCCGCGCTCGAGGTCCGACAGCACCGCGAGGCGCTGGCGGGCGGTCTGCTCGATCCCGCGGTGGTAGCGCTGCTGGGGGTCGGTCGACTGCTGGCAGGCGTGCATCGCGATCTCCGCGCGCTCGAGCAGCTGCACCGAGCCGCCTGCGTCCTCCGGGGCGCACGCGAAGCCGACGTCGGCGCGCACGGGGTAGGGGACGCCGTCGACGACGAGCGGCTCGTCCAGGGCGGTGAGCAGGCGGCGCACGCGCGTGCCGTCGGCGCCCTCGGCGCCCGGCAGCGCGACGGCCAGGCGCGACGGGGCGATGCGGCCGACGATCGCCCCCGCGCCGGCGGCGTCCGCCAGGCGCGAGGCCAGCGCCTGCAGCAGCGCGTCCGAGCGGGCGCGCCCGACGGCGGCCAGCAGCTCGTCGAAGCGGTCGGGGAGGATGACCACCGCGGTCGCCGGGCCGTGCTGCGTCAGGCGCCCGAGCGCGTCGAGGACGCCGGCGCGGCTGGCGATGCCGAGCTCGGGGTCGTGCAGGTGCGCCTGCCGGGTCTCGCGCAGCGAGCGGGCGAGCACGGCGGCGACGGCGAGCGTGAACGCCGCCACCAGCACGCCGCCGCGCGGCTCGTGCAGGGCGAGCACGACGGAGCCGGCCGTGCCCAGGACGAGCACGGCCTCGCGGACGACGGGCAGCCACCCGTCGCGGCCGGTGTGGCGCTCAGGCTGCGGCGACCTGGGCATCGCTCTCGACGGCGCGGTCGCGCCCTTCGGATTTCGCGCGGGCCAGGGCCTCGCGGGCGGACTGCAGCAGCGCCTCGACGGTCGTGCCGCCGGACGTCGCCGCCGAGCCCGCCGAGACGGTCACCCGGAGCGGGGCCGTGAAGAGCCCCGTGGCGGCGGCACGGTCGCCGCGCCCAGGGTCCGCGGGGGTGGCGGCCCGCACCGTGCGGACGACCTGCTCGGCGACGGACGCGGTCCGGCTCGGCTCGCTCGCGACCCAGATGGCCAGCTCGTCGTCGTCCAGGCGGCCGACGAAGCCGTGCGCGCCGGCGATCCGCGCGACCTCGCAGAGGATGAC
>CAZRLR010000466.1:0-3598 GCA_964600395.1 uncultured Conexibacter sp. | reverse complement strand
CAGGTGCTCGAGCCCGGCACCACGACCGTCGCCGCCCTCCCAGACACGCCGCGCAAGCTGACGGTGACGCTCGACCTGGGGCCGGGCACCTACGAGCTGCAGGCCACCGCGCTGCTCTACGGCTTCAACACGACCGACCGCTCGGTCTACCGCGGCCGCGAGCTGCGGTCGCGAACGCTCGCCACCGCCCCGCAGGGCGCGACGTGCTTCGTCAACTCACCCGGGCGCGAGTCGCTCGCGGTGGGCAGCTCCCCCGACGGCGCCGGCTCCTTCACGATCGCCGACGACGCGACGATCGTCGTCCCGGCGGCCACCACGATCGTCTTCGGCTGCGGGGCCGACGCGCCGCTGCCGGCGGCCGGGGCCAAGGCCTCGGCGTCGTCCGCCGCGCGGCGCGTCGCACTGACCCGCGCGCGAGCCGCTCGGAGGATCGAGCGGGCGCGGCGCCTCTTCCGGATCGTCGACAACAGCAAGGCGGGCGTCACGGTCCGGCAGCTGCGGCTGACGGCCGTCCGCATCGTCGACGGCACCGCGCGCGTGCAGCGCAGCGGCGCGGACCTCGTGCCGGCTGCCGCCCGGGCCGCGGCCGCGCGGGTCCTGACCCCCGACGAGGCCGACGCGGACGCGCTGGACACGAGCGCCTCGGCCGCTCTCGGCCTGGACGACGTCGTCACGGCGGCGCGCAAGGGCAAGTGAGGGCGCGGGGCCGACGGGCTCCGCGTCAGGCGGGCGCCGACCGCGTCCGTCAGGCGATCGAGCGCGCGCGCTCGGTGTCCTGCGCCACGGCATCGGGCTCCGGCTCGCCCGGCGACGGCACGGGCGCCGCCTTGAGGACGAAGGCCGCGACCGCGAGCGCCAGCACGACCATCGCCGCGCCGACGACGTAGCCCAGGTGGTAGCCCGAGTTGAGCGCCGCCAGCTCACCGACGCCGTCGTCCTTGAGGTTCTGGGTCCGCTCCGCGGCGAGCGTCGCCAGGACGGCGAGCCCGATGGCACCGCCGACCTGGACGGTCGTGTTGATGAGCCCCGAGGCGAGCCCGGCGTCCTGCGGTGAGGCGCCGGACATCGCGAGCGACATGAGCGGCGGGAAGGCCAGGCCGGCCCCGATCGCGATGAGCACCGTCGGCGCCAGCAGGTCGGCGACGAACGTCCCGTCGACCGGCGTGCGCGCCAGCAGCAGCAGGCCCGTCCCGATGCACACGAGGGCCGGGAAGAGCATCGTCCGCGCGCCGAAGCGCATCATCGCCCGCTCGCTGTAGCGCAGCGACAGGATGCCCATGATGAGCGTCCCCGGGAAGAACGCCAGCCCGACCTGCAGCGGCGTGTAGTCCAGGACCCGCTGCATGTACAGGGCGCCGAGGAAGAACTGCGTGAACATCCCCGCGACGAGGAACGCCATGACGAGGTTGGACCCGGTGACGTTGCGCGAGCGGAAGAGCCGCAACGGCATGAGCGGGGTCGCCGCCCGGGACTGGCGCGCGACGAACGCCGCCAGCAGCAGGCCCGAGATCGCGTTGCCGACGAGGGTGCGCGCCGAGGTCCAGCCCTGCTCCTCGACCTGGAGGATCGTGTACGTCCCGAGCATCAGGCCGCTCGTGATGAGCACGGTGCCCGGGACGTCGGCGCCGGCGCCCAGGCCGATGCCGGGATCGTCGGCGACATGGCGGCGGGTCATGACGATCGCGCCGATGCCGATCGGCAGGTTGACGAAGAAGATCCAGTGCCAGCTGATGAGGTCGGTGATGACGCCGCCGGCCAGCAGGCCGATCGACCCGCCGGCCGAGGCGACGAAGCCGTAGACCCCGATGGCCTTGGCCTGCTCGCGCGGCTCGGGGAACATCGTCACGACCATCCCGAGGACGACGGCCGAGGTCAGCGCGCCGCCGATGCCCTGCAGGAAGCGCGCGCCGATGAGGACGCCCTGGCTCGGCGCGACCGCGCAGCAGAGCGAGGCGGCGGTGAAGAGCACCAGGCCGGCCATGAAGACGCGGCGCCGGCCGAGCAGGTCACCGAGGCGCCCGGCGAGCAGCAGCAGGCCACCGAAGGCGATGAGGTAGGCGTTGACCACCCAGGCGAGGTTGGACTGCGAGAAGCCCAGGTCGTCCTGGATCGACGGCAGCGCGACGTTCACGATCGTCGCGTCGAGCACGATCATCAGGACGCCCGCGCACAGGACGTAGAGGGCGGTCCAGCGCCCGCGGTCGTCAGCGGTCTGCACGTCAGTCCCCCGTCGCGTTGTTGAAGGCCCGGACCGCCAGGGGCGCGCAGACCGCGATGATCAGGCACCCCCAGATGACGGTGTAGAGCACCGGGTGCTGCAGCGGCCAGGCGTCGCTGGAGCCCGCCACGACGTCGGGGTTGCCGAACTGCTTGCGCAGCGCGCCCGACAGGGAGGTCACCGGGTTCCACTCCGCGAACGTCCGCAGGACGCCGGGCAGCGTGTCGACCGGGACGAAGGTGCTCGCGAGGAACGTGATCGGGAAGAGGCCGGTGAACGCCACGCCCTGCACGGCCTGGGGCGAGGAGAGCAGGCTGCCCATCAGGATCCCGACCCACGTCATCGCGAACTGGAAGAAGATCATCAGCGCGTAGCCGCCGAGCACGTCCAGGACGCCGGTGTGGGTGCGCCACCCGACGACGAGGCCGGCGAGCGACATGAGGCCGATCGGCAGCAGGCCGATGGCGACCGCGGCCAGCGCGCGACCGCTGAGGACCGACCCGCGCCAGATCGGCAGCGTGCGGAAGCGGTCGATCGCGCCGGTCGAGCGGTCCGTCGTCAGGCCGACGGCGATGCCGAAGCAGCCGAAGACGATCGTCTGGGCGAAGATGCCGCCGAGGAGGAACTCGCGGTAGCTGCCGCCCTGCGGGACGGAGATCGCGCCGCCGAAGACGTACGCGAAGAGCAGGACGAACATGATCGGCTGGATCGTGGCGTCCGTCAGCATCTCCGGCTGGCGGCGGATGTGCTTGAAGCTGCGCCGGGCGATGACCCAGGCGTCGCTGAGCGGGTTGCCCCGGCGGGTGGCGGTGGTCTGGCTCATGCGACGTCCTCCGTGGTCAGCTCGGCTTGTCCTTCGGCCTCGGCCTCGCTCGCGGGCCGGCCCGTGAGCTCGAGGAAGACCTCGTCCAGCGTCGGCGGGCGCAGCGCGAGCTCGTCGACCTCGATCCCGGCGTCCGCCAGGGCCGAGCCGACGGCGCCGAGCGTCCCGGCGCCCCCGGAGGTCCCGATGACGATCGCGTCCCCTTCGGCGTCCTGGACCGCCTCGCCGCCGACGACGTCGCCGATGAGCGCGACGGCCTCGGCGGTCCGCGCCGGGTCGCGCAGCACCGCGCGGATCTGCTCGCCGCCGATGCGCCGCTTGAGCTCGCGCGCGCTGCCGGCGGCGATGATGCGCCCGTGGTCGACGACGAGAATGTGGTCGGCCAGGCGCTCGGCCTCCTCGAGGTACTGCGTCGTGAGGAGGATCGTCACGCCGCTGGAGACGAGCGTGTCGAGCACCTCCCACAGCTCGTTGCGGGCGCGCGGGTCAAGGCCGGTCGTCGGCTCGTCGAGGAAGAGCACCTCGGGCGTGGCCACGAGCGTCGCGGCGAGGTCCAG
>CAZRLR010000465.1:0-3606 GCA_964600395.1 uncultured Conexibacter sp. | reverse complement strand
GGCGGCGCCCCGCGCGGCCTGGCCGTCGCCGGGCGCCGCGCCTGGACCGTCGACGGCCTCACCGGCGACATCGACCGCGTCAGGAGCCCCCGATGACCCCCACCGACCGCCGCACCTTCCTCGCCGGCGCGGGCACGCTGGCGGGCGCCGGGGCGCTGGCCGCGCTGCGCGCCGCCGGGGCCGACGGCGCCGGCGCACCACCGGCACGCCGCCCGAACGTCCTCATCCTCATGACCGACCAGGAGCGCCACCAGGACCGCCTCCCGGACGACCTGCCCACCCCGCTGCGTTGCTGGATGGACGCCAACGGCACCCGCATCGACCGCTTCCACGCCTCGTCCATGGCCTGCTCGCCCTCGCGTGCGGCGTTCTGGACCGGGATGCACGCCCCCCAGCAGGGCATCTACGGGACCTTCGTCCTGGGGACGCAGTTCACGCTCGACCCGTCGATCCCGACGATCGGCGACCTCTTCCAGGAGCTCGGCTACCAGACGGCGTTCTTCGGCAAGTGGCACCTGTCGTTCCCGGGCGAGCCGCCGACGAACGCCGAGGCCGCCCTCGACGTCGCGCAGGGCAACCCGCTCGGCGGCTACGGCTTCGACCACTCGGCGATCTCGCCGCCCGCCGACGTCGGCGGCTACAACGACGGCTACACGAACGACCCGATCTGGACGGGACAGGCGACGGCGTGGCTCAGGCAGCACGCCAAGGACGCGCAGCCGTGGCTGTGCGTCGTCAGCCTCCTGAACCCGCACGACATCCAGTTCTACCCGCGCGGCTTCCGGGCGGACTTCAAGCGCCCGGACTACGACGCGCGGCCGGAGCCGTCGTTCGCCGCCGAGCCGACGCTCGCCGACAAGCCGAGCGCGCAGTCGCGCTTCCGCGACGTCGCCGCGACGATCGCCGGCACGCCGAAGTCGCTCTTCGACTCGGCCGAGTACTGGCGCGGGCAGCTGAACACGTACTACGACCTCATCGTCGGCACGGACGAGATGCTCGCCGCCGTCGTCCACGAGGTCGCCGCCCAAGGGGTCCTGGAGGACACCGTCGTCGTGCGCACCTCCGACCACGGCGAGCTCGGCAGCGCCCACCGGCTGCAGAACAAGGGCATCACGATGTACGACGAGCAGAACCGCGTGCCGTTCACCGTCGTCTACCCCAAGCGGGTCCCGCGCGGCCGGCGGTCGGTCGCGCTGGGGGAGGCGGTGGACCTCGTCCCGACGCTGCTCGAGCTCGCCGGGCAGGCCGACCCGGTCGCCCGCTGGCCGTGGCTGCGGGGCGAGTCCCTGGCGCCGGTGCTCCACGACCCGGACGCCCGCGGCCCGCGCGAGAGCGTCCTGTACCGGACGGACGAGTTCCCGATCTACAACACCGGCCTGGCCGTCCCGACGCCGTCGCACGTGCGCGCGGTCTACGACGGCCGCTACACGTTCGCCCGCTACGTCGCCGTCCAGGACCAGCACTTCGCCGGGCGCGAGCTCACCGAGACGGAGGAGTACGAGCTCTACGACACGTGGGAGGACCCGTACGAGATCCGCAACCTCGCCAACGACCCGGGCTACCAGGCGCTGGCCAGCGATCTGCACGCCTTCCTGCTCGAGCGTGAGGCGGTCAAGTACCGCCCCGTCGTCGTGCCGGCGTACGGGCCGCGGCCGCCGGTCACCGCGCTGCCGGAGGTGCCCAGCGCGCAGGTGCAGTCCAACGGCATCCCGAATCCGTGGGTCGGCGCGCAGCCCGGCGCCTACCTCGTCGTCCCCGTCGCCCAGCCGACGCCGGCGCGCTACCTCTACGAGGGCAGCCTGCCCACGTCCAAGGGCGGGCCCGCGGGCACGCCGGGCGGGTCGGCGACCGCGGCCTACTTCTGCGAGCTGACCCCCCGATGACCCCGTCAGGACCCGACATGCCGCGACGCCCCCGTCCCGCCCACCTGACCGCGGTGCTCGCCGCCCTGCTCGCCCTGATGGCCGGCGGGCCGGCTGCCGCCGGGGCCGGGGCGGCGCCCCAGCCCGCCGTCCCGATCCCGGGTCCGCTGGACGGGCCGCTCCCGCGCTTCACCGGGGCGCCGGCCACCGCGCAGCCGCTGCCCGGTCCCTACCGCCCCGCCAACCCGGCGCTCGCCGCCGACGGGCGCAGCGGCACCGGCCTGGCCCCGGGCAACGGCGCCGCCTCGCCGCTGCGCGGACCGCTCGGGCGGGGGACGACGCGCGCCAGCGCGCTGCTCGGCGGCACCTGCGGCGCGCTGGCCTTCGACGCGCGCGACCGCCTGCTCAGCGTCTGCAACGGGCCCAGCGGCCCGGTGCTGCGGCTGGTGGACCCGACGTCGCTGGCGACGCTCGCGTCGCTGACGCTGCCGCCCCGCCAGAGCGCCGACCGCACCGACGTCGGCGGCGGGACGCACCTGCTCGTCCGCGCCGACGGGTCGCTGCTGATCCCGACGAACCGCTCGACGCTCCTGCACCTCGCCGTGGACCCCGCGGGCTTCCGGACGCTCGGGACGGTCGACCTCACCGGGCAGCTGGCGGCCGGCGAGCGCCCGTTCGCCGTCGGCGGCGGCTTCGACGGGCGCGACTGGGTCGTCGGCGCCAAGGGCACCGTCGTCGCCGTCCCGCGCGACGGCGGCCGCCCGAAGGCGCTGAAGCTCGGCGAGGCCGTCGCCGAGGACCTCGCCACGGACCCCGCCGGCACCTTCGTCGTCACCGCCGCGGCGCTCTACCGCCTCGTCGCCGGCGACGACGGGACCCCGCGCGTCGTCTGGCGCCAGCCCCTGGCGCCCGGGGTCACCGACAACGCGGCCGGGCGCGTGCACCCGGGGCCGGGCACGCCGCCGGCGCTCGGCGCCGGTGGCTACGTCGCCGCGACCGACGGCCTGAACCCGCCGAACCTCGTCGTCACGCGCGTGGCCGGGCGCGACAGCCGGCGCCTGGCCTGCCGCGTCCCGCTCTTCGCCCCCGGTCCCGGGAGCGTCGAGGCGCACCTCGTCGTCGCCGGCCGCTCGGTCGTCGTCGCCAACGCCTACGGCTACACGGGCCTGGGGACGACCGAGGGCGGCCGCACGACGACCGGCGGCCTGATGCGCGTCGTCGTCGGCGCCCGCGGGTGCCGCGTCGCCTGGCGCACCCCGCTCGTCTCCCCGTCGGCCTCCGCCGTCGTCTCCCGCGCCACGGGCCTGCTCTACACGGTGGAGAAGCCCGCGGGATTCCCCGACGCGTGGAACCTCACCGCCGTGGACTGGCGCACGGGTGCGCAGCGCTTCTCGGTCCTGGCGGGAGAGGGGCTGGGCTTCAACAGCGACGGCGGCCCCGTCGTCCTAGGCCCGGACGGCGCGGCCTACGCGGGCTCCTTCGGCGGCGTCACGCGTTTCGCGGATGCCGCCGGCTGACGCCCGCTGAGGCCCGCCCGGCCGGTCAGCGCCGGACGCTGACCGTCCGGGACACGGCGGTCGACAGCCGGCCGCCGGTGCCCTTGGCCTGCGCGGTGATCGCGTAGCGCCCGGGCTTGAGCGTCCGACCGCTCACGCGCCCGCGGAAGACGAAGGCCGTCGCGCCCGCGGTCGCCCTGACGGTGAAGCGCCCGACCGTCCGGGCCTTCGTCGCCCCGCGCCGGGGC
>CAZRLR010000464.1:0-3606 GCA_964600395.1 uncultured Conexibacter sp. | reverse complement strand
CCATCGCCCAGGCGCCGCCGTCGGAGCCCATCGGGACGCGGGACATCGACTCGACCCCGCCGGCGAGGACGAGGTCCTCCCAGCCGGAGGCGACCTTCTGGGCCGCGATGTTCACGGCCTCCAGGCCGGACGCGCAGAAGCGGTTGAGCTGGACGCCGGCGACGGTGTTCGGCAGGCCGGCCTTGATCGCGGCCGTCTTGGCGATGTCCGCGCCCTGGTCGCCGACCGGGGAGACGCAGCCCAGGACGACGTCGTCGACGAGGGTCGGGTCGAGCTTGTCCTGGCGCGCCAGGGTCTCGTGGATGAGGCCGACGACGAGGTCGACCGGCTTCGTCCCGTGCAGGGACCCGTTGGACTTGCCCTTGCCGCGCGGCGTGCGGATGGCGTCGTAGACCAGCGCTTCGGTGCTGCTCATGATCAGACTCCTGGTTCGAGAGGCTCTCATCGGGCGGTGCCCGCTCGGGGGGCAGCCGCCAGGCCGCCGGCGTCTGACGGCCCGCAGCCCCCGGATCGTACCTCGCGGCGGCCCGCTTTGGCCTTCCGGGTGAATCCGGTTCAGTTTCCTCGCCCACCGAGCCCCGCCGACGCGCTGGACGAATTGCGGCATCCCGGAGCACATCGCGGGGTACTAGGGTCTCCCGATGCAGCTCGTCTCGGATCTGGCCGCGATGCCGATCGCCCTGGCGCGGCGCCCGCTGGAGCTCGTCGGGCTCGTCGGATCGGCGGACGCCGGGCGCGCCTCCTCCCCGCCCGCCGTCCCGGCGCCGCCGGCCGTCCACGGGACGACGGCCCCGGGCTACGAGGCCGTCGCGGTCGCCTTCGCGCAGACGCTGCAGGGCCGCAGCCGCGGCGGGGCGCTGACCGTCCGGCGGGGCACCGAGACGCTCGTCGACGTCTGGGGCGGCTTCGCCGACGGGCGCCGCGAGCGCGCGTGGACGCCGGACACGCCGTCGCTCTCGTTCTCCACGACGAAGGGCATCACGGCCACGGCGGTCCACGTCCTGGTGGACCGCGGGATCCTGGCCTACGACGAGCCGGTCGCGACGATCTGGCCGCAGTTCGCCGCCGCGGGCAAGGCGCACATCCCGCTGCGGGACGTCCTGACGCACCGCGCCGGCCTGCACGACGTGCGCTCGATCGCCCGCCGCACGCGCGACATCCTCGACGCAGAACTCATGGAGGAGCGCCTGGCCGCGGCCAAGCCCTCGCCGGGGGACGGCGCCCCGGGCTACCACGCCTACACCTTCGGCTGGCTGGCGGGCGGCATCATCCGGCGCGCCACCGGCCTGCCCGTGGCCGAGGCCGTCCGCGCGCTCGTCGCCGACCCCCTCGGCCTCGACGGGCTGGACATCGGGCGCCCCGTGTCCTCCGCGACGCCCGCGCCCGCCGAGGTCGTCGGCAGCGCCCTGCGCCTCTACGGCCCGGCCGAGCGCCTGCTGACCCCGGTCTGGGGCAACGTCCCGTTCACGAAGGAGACGGTCCGCGCCCTCGTCCTCCCGAGCCTCGGCGACCTCGTCTACGGCGAGGACGCCGCGATCTGGGACACGGAGATGCCGGCCGTCAACGGGGCCTTCACCGCGCGTGGCCTGTCGGGGATGTACGCGGCGCTGGCCAACGGCGGCGCGCTGGGGAACCGTCGGCTCATGGGCCCGGAGACCGTCAGGGCGCTCGGCAAGGTGCAGTCGCGTCGCCGCGACCGCGTGCTCGGCATGGAGATGCACTGGCGCGTGGGCTACCACCACGCCTTCAT
Source organism: uncultured Conexibacter sp. (assembly GCA_964600395.1). GTDB lineage: Bacteria > Actinomycetota > Thermoleophilia > Solirubrobacterales > Solirubrobacteraceae > Paraconexibacter. The sequence continues at coordinate 1,856 of CAZRLR010000464.1, read as the reverse complement.
GGCGGGCGCCCCCGCGCGGCAAGCCTTCGGCCACTACGGCTACGGCGGCTCGGGCGGGTGGGCGGACCCGCAGAGCGGCCTCTCCTTCGGCTACGTCACGAACGACATCGGGACGGTCACCTCGCCGGTCGGGGACCGCACGCTCTTCCGTCTCAGCGGCGTCGTGCGCCGCTGCGCGGACCTCGAGGCCGCCGGCGGCCGGCCCGCGCACGGGCGCGGGGACGCGGTCGCGGCCGGCTGACTCTCAGCGGACCCTCAGGTTTCTCAGGCCCCGAGCGCCGATGCTTGCGGGGTGCGGACCGTCAGCTCAGCCGGCGCGGCGCTGCAGGCGCCAGCCCAGGAACCACAGGCGGATCTCGAGGTCCGACAGCTCGAGCTCGGCCTTGGCGAGCGGGACGAGGTCGTCGGCCAGCGCGCGCACCGCGGTCGCGCTGACGTCGTAACGCAGGGCCGCGGTGAGCAGCTGGCGGGCGGCCCAGCACAGGACCGCGTCGGCGTCCTGCGCGGACGGCGCGGCGCCGAGCACGGTGCGCCGGTCGTCGCCGAGGGGCACGCGCCACAGCGCGGGCTCGGGCCCGGTCAGCGTCCCGACGTAGAGCTCGCGCGGGCGCAGCAGCTCCTGGGAGAGCTCGCGCGGACGGGCCGGCCCGCAGCGCTGGCGACCGCGCGCCGACCGCGCCGGGCGGGGTCGCCCGTGGTCCTCGCGCTCTCTCACCGGTCGTCCCTCATCTGCCCCTACAACGCGGGCGCGCCACCGACGTTGGTCGGCAGGTCGAAAACTTTCGGCGGTAGGGACGGACATCCGCCGTCCGCCCGCGTCCTGGTCAGGACGCTGCCCCGCCGCCCGGCCACCCCCGTCACCGCCACCGCATGACCGACCTCTCCCACCTGACCCCGCCCACGGCGGTCCCCGCCCCCACCGCCGGCGCGAGCGACGAGGCCCTCGCCCAGCGCGCGGCGACCGGGGACGACAGCGCCTTCGCCGCGCTCTTCGCCCGCTACCAGGACCGGCTGCAGGGCTACTGCCGCTCGATCGTCCGCCAGGACGAGGACGCCGGCGACGCGCTGCAGAACACGATGACGAAGGCGCTCGTGGCGCTGCGCCGCAGCGGCGAGGCACCGGCCGCGGTGCGGCCGTGGCTCTACCGGATCGCGTCGAACGAGTCGATCACCATCCTCCGCCGCCGCCACCCGACGGCCGAGCTGACCGAGCAGACCGAGCCGCGTCAGGACCCGGCACTGGACCTTTCCGGCGCGCTGCTGCTGCGCGAGGAGCTGCGCTACACGCTGGACGGCGTCGGCCGCCTGCCCCAGCGCCTGCGCCGGCCGCTGCTGCTGCGCGAGCTCGGCGGCCTGGACTACGGGCAGGTCGCGCGCGTGACCGGGACGTCGCCCGCCGCGGCGCGGCGCGCGGTCTTCGAGGCGCGCAAGCTCCTGAGCACCGACCGGGACGGCCGGGACACCGCGTGCGCGGCGATCCGCCTGTCGCTCGACGAGGGGGACGGGCGCCGCCGCCGCGCGCGCGTCGTCCGCGGCCACCTCGACAGCTGCGCCGCGTGCGCCCAGTGGGAGCGCGCCCGGCGCGGCGGCCGGCGGCAGCTCGCCGTCCTGCCGGGGGACGGCGCCCTCGGGGCGGGGCTGTGGTCGTGGGTCTCCTCGCTCTTCGGCGGCGGCGCGGCCGCCGGGGTCGCGGCGTCCGGTGGGCTCGTCGTCAACACGAAGGTCGCGGTGTCGCTCAGCGCGCTGGCGATCGGCGCGGTGCCCGCGGCGCTGGCCACGCACGAGACCCCGATGTCGCGGACGACCGCGAAGGCGCCGACCCAGTCGGGCACGCCGGAGTCCTTGGGCGCGACGAA
>CAZRLR010000463.1:0-3610 GCA_964600395.1 uncultured Conexibacter sp. | reverse complement strand
GCGCCACTCCTGGCCAGCGCCGAGAAGAAGTACCCTGAAGCGGCCGCGCGCTGGTCGTAGGCCCAGTTGAAGCCGATGCGGACCTGCCGGTGGCCGCTGCGGACCACCTCGTCCTTGGCGGCGATCGTGCCGCGCACGAGCGCCGTCAGCGCGCCGGCGTAGGCGCCGTCGGACGCGTCGGCCGCCCCGGCCAGGTTGGACTCGTTGCCGACCTGCAGGGCGACGAAGCCCGGATCGGCGCCGTAGCGCCGCACGAGGGTGCGCGCGTAGTCGGCGAAGGCCGCGACGCTCGCGGCGCCGTCGGACCCCGTCGGCTGGAAGCGGACGACGAGCTCGACCTGGAGCCCGGCCGCGGTATAGCCGGCGATCTCGCGATCGAGCCACTCCAGGGCGCCGGCATCGCGGCGGTCCTCCCCCGTGAAGCCGGTGTAGATGTGGACGACGAACGGCGCCGGGCCGGCGAGCTGCCGCAGCGCCGCCAGCCGCCGGACCGGGTCCTCGGGCAGCGGCGCGGCCTTCTTCGACACCGATCCGGCGCCGCCGCCGGGGTAGATGCCGAAGCGCAGGGGGGCAGGATTCGCGGTCACGGCGCCCGACACGGTGGCAGGGCAGCGCAGATCCTGCGCGCGGCCGACCGCCGGGAAGAGCATCAGCAGGGCCGTCAGCGCCAGCGCCAGCGAGAGCCCCGTGCGCCGATGGTGAGCGTGCTGACCCATGCAGGACCTGTCGTCCCGCCGGCGCACGGGCTTGACCGCTGAAACCCACATCGGTTCGGGCACGGACCCACCCCATCAGAGCGTCGCACCGCTTGTGTGCCTATTGACGGTTTGCAGCAGATTCCGGTCGGAATCCGAGTAGACCCGGATGCGTTGGGTAGCTGATCGAGCATGTTGCAACGCGCCGAGGTGTCGGCTCCCGAACCGCCGTTCGCCCTCGACGTCGCGCCGCTCGTGACGCCGGTCGACCCGGCCTCCATGCCCCACCCCCGCCGGTCACGATGAGCTCGCTGCCGCATCAGGGCGCCGTCGTCCCCTCCGCGGACGAGCGGCGCCGGACGCGGCGCCGGCGCCGCCGGGTCAACCGTCATCTCGTCGACGCGCTCTCCCGCGCCCAGCGCCTACGCCTGGCCGGGCTCATCGCCGCCTGGGCCGTCACCACGGCGTGGGCGTGGACGTGGTGGCTGCAGCCGGCGCACGCGTCCTCGACCGCGGCGGCCGTCGTGAACTCCGCGCTCCTCAGCGTCGAGTCGGTCCTCGTCCCGGTGTGGTTCTTCTGCTTTCTGTGGCGCATGAAGCGCCCGGACCCCCGGGTCGGCATCCCCGACGTGCGGACCGCGATGGTCGTGACCAAGGCGCCGTCGGAGCCGTGGCCGGTCGTCCGCGAGACGCTCGAGGCGATGTTGGCGCAGGCCTTCCCGCGGCCGTTCGACGTCTGGCTCGCGGACGAGGCGCCGTCGGAGCACACCCGGGCGTGGTGCGCCCGGCACGGCGTGCGTCTCTCGACGCGGCAGAACGTCGCGGACTACCACCGGCCGACGTGGCCGCGCCGGACGAAGTGCAAGGAGGGCAACCTCGCCTTCTTCTACGACATCTGGGGCTACCGGCTCTACGACGTCGTCGTCCAGATGGACGCCGATCACGTCCCGTCCCCGGGCTACCTGGAGCGGATGGTCGCGCCGTTCACCGACCCGCTCGTGGGCTACGTGGCGGCGCCGAGCATCTGCGACCGCAACGCGGCAGGCTCGTGGGCCGCGCGCGGGCGGCTCTACCAGGAGGCGGTGCTGCACGGGCCGTCGCAGGCCGGCCACTCCGGCGGCTACGCCCCGAGCTGCATCGGCTCGCACTACGCCGTGCGGACCCGGGCGCTGCAGGAGATCGGTGGCCTCGGCCCGGAGCTGGCCGAGGACTTCACGACGACGCTCATGATGAGCTCCTTCGGGTGGCAGGGCGTCTTCGCGGTCGACGCCGAGGCGCACGGCGACGGGCCCGAGACGCTGGCGGACTGCCTCACCCAGGAGTTCCAATGGTCGCGCAGCATGATGAACGTCCTGCTGGGCATCGGTGGTCGCTACTGGAGCGGCCTGAGCGTCCCCGCGAAGATCCGCCTGGGGTTCTGCCAGATCTGGTACCCCCTCTTCGGGCTGCTCATGCTGGCGTCGGTCCTCATCCCGATCGCCGCGATCGTCACGCAGACCCCGTTCATGCGTCTGCGGCTCGGCGAGTTCTACCTGCACTTCGCCCCCGCGATGCTCGTGCTCGTGCTCACGATCATGTGGCTGCGCGACCTGCAGTGGCTGCGGCCGCGCACCGCCCGTGCGGTCTCGTGGGAGATGGCGCTCTTCCAGGTCGTGCGCTGGCCCTGGTCGCTGCTGGGCTGCCTGCACGCGGTCGCCGGACGGATCGCCGGCCGCGAGTTCGTCTTCGCGGTCACCCCCAAGGGCCGGCAGGGAGCGGCCCCGCTACCGATGCGGGTCATTGTCCCCTACCTCGTGCTGGCGCTCGTGTCGGTGCTGCCGATGCTGCTGCGCCTCGATCCCGGCGCCGCCCGCGGTTACCTGACGCTCGCCTGGATCAACGTGGCGATCTACCTCAGCGCGAGCTTCGTCGTCCTCGCCCTGCACGTCCACGAGCACCCCCGCGACCTGCGCCCCGCCGTCATGCGTGCCTCCGGCGGGAAGCTCGCCGCGACGGTCGCGGCCTCCGGCGTCGCGCTCCTGGGGCTCGCGAGCGCGGACGCCCGCGTCGGCGGCGCGCCGGCCCCGGCCGAGGCCTCGGCGGGTTGGCCCGTCGGTGCGGCGACCGGCACGGGGCTGGCCATCGGCGTGACGACCGACGCGATGGCGCGCAACCCGATGGCGCCGTGGGGCGCGGCGGGCCTGCGGCAGGTCAACGCCTTCGAGCGGACGGTCCGCACCCACGCCGGCGTCGTCATGTGGTTCGCCGACTGGGAGCACTCCGAGGTCGACGTGCGGCGGCTCCAGCAGGTCACCGACCGCGGCAGCACCCCCGAGATCAGCTGGGAGCCGTGGGACGCCGGGCGGGGGCTGCGCAAACCGCAGCCGAAGTACACGCTCGCGTCGATCCTCCGGGGCGACCACGATGCCTACGTCGATCGCTGGGCCCGGACGCTCGCCGCCTTCGGCCAGCCGGTCATGCTGCGCTTCGCCCAGGAGATGAACGGCACCTGGTACCCCTGGTCGGAGCAGCGCAACGGCAACCACCGCGGCGAGTTCGTCGCCGTCTGGCGCCACCTGCACGACCGGTTCGCCGCGCTCGGCGCCACGAACGTCCAGTGGGTCTGGAGCCCGGTCGCCGGCCCACTGGACCGGTCCGAGTACCCGGGAGACCCCTACGTCGACGCGCTCGGTCTGTCCGGCTTCAACGGCGGCACCGCGCTGAACTGGTCGGGCTGGCGCAGCTTCCGGGCGATCTTCGGCGACTCGCTGCAGAAGCTGGCTCAGATGGCACCGCTCAAGCCGCTGCAGATCAGCGAGGTCTCCAGCGCCGAAGCCGGTGGCAGCAAGGCCGCCTGGATCACGGGGATGTTCGCCGAGCTGCGCCGTCATCCGTCGGTGAAGTCGCTGCTGTGGTTCGACCTGCGCAAGCAGACC
>CAZRLR010000462.1:0-3616 GCA_964600395.1 uncultured Conexibacter sp. | reverse complement strand
CCACCAGCGCACGCCGTCCACGTGCGAGTGCGCGCCCGGGCCCAGGCCCCACCAGTCCCCGCCGTCCCAGTAGCCCAGGTTGTGCCGGCAGGCCGACGCGGGAGACGCGGCCCAGTTGCAGACCTCGTACCAGTGCAGGCCGGCGGCGGTCAGGCGCTCGTCGGCGCGGGCGTAGCGCGCGGCCATGACGTCGTCGTCCGGGGCGGGCAGCTCGCCGCGACGCACCTGGGCGGCCATCCGCGTCCCCGGCTCGACGATCAGCCCGTAGGCGCTGACGTGGTCGGGCCCCGCCGCCAGTGCCGCGTCGAGCGTGACGTCCCAGTCGGCCGCGCTCTCGCCGGGCGTGCCGTAGATGAGGTCCAGCGAGACGTGCTCGAACCCGGCCGCCCGGGCCTCGGCGACCGCCTCGCCGGCGCGGCCCGGGGTGTGGACCCGGTCCAGCGTGGCCAGGACGTGGGGGACGGCGCTCTGCATCCCGATCGACACCCGCGTGAAGCCGGCCTCGCGCAGGGTCGCGAGCGACCGCGGGTCCACCGACTCGGGGTTGGCCTCCGTCGTGACCTCCGCCCCGGGGGCCAGCCCGAACTCGGCGTAGATCGCCCGCAGGACCGTCGCGAGATCCTCGGGCTCCAGGAGCGTCGGCGTCCCCCCGCCGACGAAGACGGTCTGCACGGGCACCGCGCCGTCGCCGAGCACCTGCCGGGCCAGGCGCAGCTCCGCGACGATCGCCGCCGCCCACGACGCGCGCGTGACCCCGCCCTTCAGCTCGGTCGCGGTGTACGTGTTGAAGTCGCAGTAGCCGCAGCGGGTCGCGCAGAAGGGGACGTGGAGGTAGAGCCCGAACGGCCGCGCCGCGGCGTCCGCCCGCACGCCCGCCGGCAGCAGGCCGGAGGCCGGGACCACGTCGCCGTCGGGGAGCAGGGCACACATCCACCCACAGTGTGGCGGCCCGGCGACCCTGCGCTAGGGTCGAGGCCGGGATGAGGAGGACGATCCGTGCAGCCGCCCTGATCGCGGTCCTCGCGTCAGCGCTGGCCGTGGGCTGCGGTGACGACGACCGCGTCGCGGCCGACAACGCCTACGTCGCCCGGACGAACGCCGCCGTGCAGCGCTTCGAGACCCAGTTCCAGCAGCTGCAGACCGCCTTCACCCCGGTCAGCACCGCCGCGCAGGACCAGCAGACGCTCGCCCTGCTGCGCCAGAGCGTCGACCGGGTCGTCGGCGAGCTGCAGCGCATCCAGGCGCCGCCGCGCATCGCGACGCTGCACGCCGGGCTCATCACGCAGCTCATGGCCTACGACGGCGTCATCACCGCTGCCACGGCGCGCTTCAAGGGGGCGGACGCCCAGCAGACCGCCGCGGCGCGCGCCCGCCTGTCCACCGACCTCGCGGCCGTGGCGACGCGCATCACCTCGACGATCACGCTCATCAACCAGCGCCTGCAGTAGGGGCGCCGCCCGCCCGTCCCCATGCCCGCCTCGCTGCCCGTCCGGACCCTGCGCCCTGCCCCGATCACCGTGCCCTGCCTCGGCGCGCTTGTCGTGCTGGGCTGGTGGGCCGCCGACCAGGGCGGCTACGCGATCTCGCGCTGGGCCCCCGGCACGGCGGCCGTCCTCGTCCTGCTGGGCATCGCGCTCGTCGTGCTGCCCAACACGTGGGGGGACGTCCCGCGCCCCGTGCGCCTGGCCACCGGCGGCCTGGCGGCCTACACCGCCTGGAGCTTCCTGTCGCTCCTGTGGGCCGGGGATCGCGGCGCCGCCTGGGAGGGCAGCCAGCGCACCCTCCTGTACCTCGCGGTCTTCTCGCTCTTCGCGCTGTGGCCCCAGCGCGGGTGCCCCGCGATCCTCCTCGTGGCCGGCTGGGTCCTCGTCGTGCAGGCGGTCGCCGTCGTCCTGCTCGTGCGGATGGGCACGGCGGGCGACCCGCGCGCGTTCTTCGGTGACGACCGCCTGCTGGACCCCGCCGGGTACCCGAACGCGACGGCCGCGCTGGCGCTCATGGCCTTCTGGCCCGCGGTGCTCCTGGCGGCCGGACGGACCGTCGCGTGGCCCTTGCGGGCGGTGCTGGCCGGCGGCGCCGTCGTGCTCGCCGACGTGGCGCTCATGGCGCAGTCGCGCGGGGCGCTCCTCGCCTTCCCCCTGACGGCGGTCCTCGTCCTCGCGCTCGCCCCGGGGCGCCTGCGCACGGCGGCGACGCTCCTCCTCGTGCTGACGGGCGCGGCCGCGGCGGCGCCCGCGACGCTCGACGTCGCAGACGCGCTGCGCGCGGCCGGCGACCCCGCCGACGCGGTGACGTACGCGGTCCAGCTCATCCTGCTCGCGGCGGTCGCGGTCACCGTCCTGGGCGGGGTGCTCGCCGCCTGGGAGGCCCAGCGGCCCCCGTCCCCGCAGGTCGCCGCCCGGATCCGGCGGGCGGGGGAGGTCGCGGCGGGCGTGGCCGTCCTCGTGGTCCTCGTCGGCGGCCTGGCGGTCGCCGGCAACCCCGTGCACCGCGCGCAGACGGCGTGGGACTCCTTCAAGGGCGGCTACGAGAACAGCGACGGGAGCGGCAGCCGCCTCGTCGGCGGCCTGGGGTCCAACCGCTACGACTTCTACCGCGTCGCCCTGCACGAGTTCGCCGACCATCCGGTGGCCGGGATCGGGGCCGACAACTTCCGCCAGGCCTACCTCGTGCGCGGGACGTCGGACGAGACGCCCCGCTACCCGCACAGCGTGGAGCTGCGGACGCTGGCGCAGACCGGGCTCGTCGGTGCGCTGCTGCTCTTCGGGGCGCTGGCCGCGGCGCTGACGGCGGCGTGGCGGGCGCTGCAAGGCGGCGGGGAGCTCACGCGCACCGTCGCCGCCGCGGCGGTGAGCGTCCCGGTGTACTGGCTCGTCCACGGCAGCGCCGACTGGTTCTTCGAGTACGCCGGGCTCGGCGCCGCGGCCTTCGCCTTCCTCGGCCTCGCGTGCGCGCTGGCGCCGCGCCCCGCCGGGCCGCGGACGGCGCCGCGGCGCTTCGGCCGCCCCAACGAGATCGTCGTGGTCGTCGGGCTGCTCGGCGCCGCGGCCGTCGGCACCGTGCGCCTGTGGATGGCCGACAGCGAGGTCAGCACCGCGGGGCGCATCTTCGCCACGCGGCCGGCCGAGGCGCTGGATCGGCTGGACCGCGCGGCCAGCCTGAACCCCTTCAGCGCGCAGCCGCCGTCGGTCGCCGGGTCGGTCCACCTGCGCTTCGACGAGCGCGTACGCGCCCAGTCGGCGTTCGAGGATGCGTTGGCTCGCGTGCCCCGCGACGCCTACGCGACCCTCGAACTCGGGGCAATCGCGTCAGCGGACGGACGCCCGGCCGACGCCGAGCGGCTCCTGCGACGTGCTGTCGTGCTTGCGCCACGCGACCCACTTGCCGCAAAAGCCCTGCAAATCGTCCGTTCCGGTGGTGTCGTCGACATCCAGAACCTCAACCGGGCGATCCTCCTGCGGGCGAATGACCTCGGGTGATCGAGGGTAGAGAGGCCTCCCGAAAGCCGTTCAGATCGGATCTCGTCCCGAATCACCGATCGGACGAGGAAACCATGGTCGGCCGGACGATGGGCATCCCCAAAAGTGGGTGATACGTTCGTCCAGAAGGCGGGAAG
>CAZRLR010000461.1:0-3623 GCA_964600395.1 uncultured Conexibacter sp. | reverse complement strand
CGGCCTCCGCGGCGGCCGCCTCGCGCTCGGCGGCCTCCCGCTCGGCCTCGGCGTCGGCGGCACGCGCCGCGGCGGCCCCTGGGTCCTCCGCGGGGGCGGGCGCCGGCGACCGCGGGGCCGCGGCATGGCCGTTGGACGGCGACCCGAGGTCGCTGACGAAGGGCCGGTGCTCGACCGTGAGCTCCCAACCCTGGGCGCCCCCGGGGAGCACGATCTGGCGCTCCTTGAGCACCTCGACCCGTCCGAAGCGGACGGTCAGGTTGGCCATCAGGGCGCCGCGGTCGGGCCCGGTGACGGTGACGGTCGACGGCTTCGCGTTCACGTAGCGCAGACCGTACCGTCATCCGGAGTACAAAGGTGGCGTGAGGACGCGCGCAGGGGACGTCCGTCCTTCACATCGCTTTCACATAAGCTGCCGACCCCATGGCACGCCTCTCCCAGGTCTTCGCTCCCAAGGACCGCGAGTTCTTCGACCTCTTCGAGGAGGCCGCGAGCAACACCGTGCGCGCGGCCGACCTCCTGGACCGGATGCTCCGCGCCTTCCCCGACAACGCCGAGCTCGCGAGGGACATCCTCATCTGCGAGCAGGACGGGGACCGCATCACGCACGACATCATCAAGCGCCTGAACAACACGTTCGTGACGCCGATCGACCGCGAGGACATCCTCGAGCTCACGGGGGCGCTGGACGATGTCGTCGACTTCACCGAGGAGGTCGCCGACTACCTCGGGCTGTACAAGATCGAGGCGCCGATGGAGCAGGCCCAGCGCCTGGCGCACGTCCTGCTCGAGGCCTGCCGGCTCATTGCCGAGGCGATGCCGCGGATGCGCAGCTTCGGCGACATCAGCCACTACACCGTCGAGATCAACCGTCTGGAGAACGACGGCGACCGCATCACCCGCGAGGCGATCGCCTCGCTCTTCGACAACGGCATCGACCCCATGGTCGTCATCCGCTGGAAGGACATCTTCGAGCGGCTGGAGGACGCGATCGACGCCACCGAGCACGTCGCGAACATCCTCGAGGCCATCGTCATCAAGAACCACTAGGCCCTCGGCGCCCCTCCGACACCGAGCATCACCGTGGAATCGGACATCATCCTCGTCATCGTCGTGGCCACCGCCCTCGGCTTCGACTTCACCAACGGCTTCCACGACACGGCGAACGTCGTGGCGACCGGGATCTCGACCCGGGCGCTGCCGCCGAAGCTCGCGGTCACCCTCGCCGCCATCCTGAACTTCGTCGGCGCCTTCCTCTCGCTGAAGGTCGCCGCCACCGTCGCGAAGGACATCGTCGATCCCGCCGCGATCACGATGACGATCGTCTTCGCCGGGCTCATCGGCGCCATCGCCTGGAACCTCATCACCTGGTACTACGGCCTGCCGTCGAGCTCCTCGCACGCGCTCATCGGCGGCCTCGTCGGGGCGACCTTCGTCTCGGCCGGCCCGGGGTCGATCATCGGCGCCGGCCTCGTCGGCCGGGTGATGGTGCCCGCCGTCATCGCGCCGGTCCTGGCCTTCCTCGTCGCCGGGGTCTCGATCCTCGTCATCTACCGCGTTGTCGGGCGCCTGCGCCCTGGGCCGGTCAACCGCGGCTTCCGGATGGGCCAGTGGGCCACGAGCGGGCTGCTCGCGCTCTCGCACGGGACGAACGACGCCCAGAAGACGATGGGCATCATCACGCTCGCCCTCGTCGCGCACGGCTCGATCGACCCGGACAACTTCCAGGTCCCCGACTGGGTCGTCTTCGCCAGCGCCAGCGCGATCGCGCTCGGGACCTACTCCGGTGGCTGGCGCATCATCAAGACGATGGGCAGCCGGATCATCAAGATGGATCCCGCGCAGGGCTTCGCCGCCCAGGGCGCCGGCGCGGCGGCGATCCTCGCCGCGTCGCACTCGGGCTTCCCGCTCTCCACGACCCACGTCATCTCCGGGGCCGTGATGGGCTCGGGCGCCGCCAAGCGCCTGAGCGCGGTGCGCTGGGGCGTGGCGGGCAACATGGTCGTCGCGTGGGTGCTGACGATCCCGGCCGCCGCCCTGATCGGCGCCGCGACCTACGGCATCACGTCGATCTTCGGCAACGGGGCCGTCGGCCCGCTCGTCGTGTCCGTCGCGGCGCTCGTCGGCCTGGCGCTCGTCTTCCTGCGTCGCGTGGCCCGCGGGTCGGCGCTCACGGCGGCGGAGGTCTGAGATGACGGCCCTGCTCGCGACCGTCGTCGACGTGGACGCGCTCTGGCGGACGGCGTGGACCGCGGCCCTCTCGGGCATCGCGGTCTGCCTCGTCTTCGCGGTGACCGTCCTGGGGGCCACGCGCTCCTCGGACATGCGGCGCGACAGCCGCGCCGTCCCGGCCGCCCTGTTCGCCGTGCTCGCGGTGCTGGGCAGCGCCACGACGCTGGGGATCGTCGCCTACGGCGTGGTCCTCATCACGACGAAGTAGTCAGCCGGCTGCCGTCCCCGGGTCCGGCTGCCCGGCCTCGGCGTAGGTGATCGTCCGCAGGACCTTGGCGGGCGCGCCGGCCGCGATCGAGTAGGGCGGGATGTCGGTCGTGACGACCGAGCCGGCGCCGATGACCGACCGCTCGCCGATCGTCACGCCGCTCGTCACGACGACGTTCGCGCCGCACCACACGTTGTCCCCGATCCGCGTGGGGCCCTTCGTCGTGAAGCCCTGCCACGGGACGGGCTTGACCGGGTCGTCGAAGCGGTGGTTGCCGTCCGTCACGAAGCAGCCGTTGGCGAACATGCAGTGCTCGCCGATCTCCACGAGCTCCACCGCGGCGACCTGCACGTTGAGGTTGAGGAAGGTGCCCGCCCCGATGACGATGCGCGCCTCCCCCGGGCACGTGAGCCAGACGCCGGGCTCGAGGAGGACCTGCGGGCCGATGCGCAGGCGGTCCTCCCGCAGCGCCTCCAGGACGTTGCCGTGCACGGGCCAGCGGACGAACGCCTCCCGGCGCGCCATCTCCCAGTGGATCCGGGCCCGCACCCAGGGCAGCGCGGAGCGCTCGTACCAGCGCCACTTCTGCCACCACAGCCGTGCCTGAGCCCGCGTCATGCGCCACACGGTGGCAGACCCGCCCTCCGACAGACGTCCAGGTCTGACATTCCGTGTGATCTTCGTGCGCGCGGCGTGTCTCTGCTTCATCCGAACCCTGCCGATGAGGTGGGGACGTCCCGTCCGAGGAGAACCACCGTGCCCGTGACCCACCTGCTCCCCCGCTCCCTGGCCGTCGCCGCGCTCGCCGCGCTGGCGATCCCCGCCGGCGCGTCGGCCGCCAAGCCCGCCGACCGCGACCACGACCGCATGCCCGACCGCTGGGAGCGCGCCCATCACCTGAACACCCACCGCAACGACGCGCGCCGCGACGCCGACCGTGACGGCCTGAAGAACCTCGCCGAGTTCCGTGCGCACACCGACCCGCGGGACGCCGACTCCGACGACGACGGCATCAAGGACGGCAAGGAGCGCGCCGGCACCGTCGCCTCGCTGACCGACGGCGTCCTCACGCTGACGCTCTTCGACGGGTCCACCTTCACCGGCTAGGTCGACGACCGCACCGAGGTCGAGTGCGACGACCGGGCCGCCCCGGCCCGGGCCCCGGCCACGGCCCGCCACGGCG
>CAZRLR010000460.1:0-3624 GCA_964600395.1 uncultured Conexibacter sp. | reverse complement strand
GCCGATGAGCGCCGTCCCCAGCGACGCGCCGAGGTTCTGCACCGTCCCCTGCAGGCCGCCGGCCTCCGCGCCGGCGTCGCCGCCCACCGACGACATGATGACGTTGCCCAGCTGCGAGGCCAGCAGCCCGACGCCGAGCCCGACGACGACGATCGCGACGGTGAAGGCGCCGGGCTTGAGCTCCGGGCTGATCGTCCCGGTCAGCAGCAGGGCGCCCACCACGAGCAGCCCGGTCCCCGCCCGCGCGACGCCCCGCGGGCCCGGCCCCTTGGCGAGCGCCGGCCCGCCGAGGGCCCCGGCGACCATCGCCAGCGACATCGGCAGCACGTTCAGGCCCGTGTGCAGCGCGTCCTTGCCCAGGACGACCTGCAGGTAGACGGGCAGGACGAAGAAGATGCCGCCGATGACGGCCTGCTGGGCGCCGAGCATCGACAGGCCGGCGCGCAGCTGCGGCACCTCCAGCAGCTCGGGGCGCAGCAGCGGGGTGCGGCCGCGATCGACGAGCCGGCGCTCCCAGCGCAGGAGCACGGCGAGCAGGCCGAGGCCGGCGAGGACCATGAACGGCACGATCGAGAGCCCGAGCGGCGTGATCGGGCGGCCGCCGACGGTTGGCGCGGACCCGGCGGGGACGAGGAAGCCCCAGCGGCTGGCCTGCAGGACGGCGAAGACGATGAGCCCGAGCGACGCGGCCGAGAGGAGGACGCCGACCCCGTCGATCCGCCGGGCGGCCGGGGCCTGGCGGGCATCGCCGATGCAGCGGACGAACGCCAGCAGCACGACGATCGTCACCGCCTCGGCGGCGAAGACGTAGCGCCACGACAGCTCCGTCGTCACCCAGCCGCCGATGAGCGGCCCGGCCGCCGCGCCCGCGGCCGCGGTGCCGCCGAGCAGGCCGTAGGCGACGGCCCGGCGCTCGCCCTCGTAGTTGGCGGCCGTCAGCGACGCGATCGCCGGGATGACCATCGCGGCGCCCAGGCCCTCGACGAGCGACCACCCGAACAGCAGCATCGCGACGTTCTGGCTGAGGGCCGTCAGCAGCGACCCGGCCCCGTAGACGCACAGGCCGACGGTGAACATCCGGCGCCGTCCGAAGATGTCGCCGAGCTTGCCGCCGGTGAGCATGAACGCCGCCATGACGAGCGTGTAGGCGGTGATCGCCAGCTGCACCTGCCGGATGTCCGTGTCGAGGTCGGCGACGACCTGCGTGATCGAGACGTTCATGACGGTCGTGTCGAGGACCATGATGAACTGGGCCGCGGCGAGGACGACGATCGGGGCCCATCCGCGGGAGGTCGGCATGCTCCGACCCTGCGCGGTGGCTGGGTGACGGCGGATCACCCCGGGCGGGTGACGGACGGTCACCCACGTCTGCGTCACCGTCCCGGCCATGCCCGCGAAGTACGAGATCCGGATCCGCGGCCGCGTGAGCCCGGCGCTCGTGCGCAGCCTCGGTGAGCTGGAGGCCACGGTCGAGCCGGTGGAGACGACCCTCTCGGGCGCCCTGGAGGACCGCGCGGCGCTGCACTCGGTCCTCGAGCGCATCGACGCGCTCGGCCTGGAGCTCCTGGAGGTCCGCCGCCTCGCCGCGGACGGCTCGCCCGCCCCCGATTCGTCCCACCCGGGCTTGTCATAGCCGTTACGATCGGGGGCGTGGGGCAGGGGTGTCCTCACGATGACCCCGACCCTCACCCTCGATCCACCGGCCTCCGGCTTCGCCCCACCCGCTCCGCCGACCCGGATCGTCGACCGCGAGCGCCTGCGCCGGCGCCTGGACGGCGGGACGCTGTTGCCGCTCACCGTCGTCGTCGCCCCGGCCGGCAGCGGGAAGACCGTCGCCCTGACGACCTGGGCCGCGCGGCGCGCCGGCCCGCCGGTGTGGATGACCGTCGACGAGGCCGACGGCTCCCCGGGACGGTTCTGGGGGACGCTGCTGAGCGTGCTGTCGGCCGCCGGCGACCCCGGGCGGCGGGGGCGGCTGCACCGCCTCAGGCCCGCACCCGGCGGGGCGGACCGCGGCTTCGCCCGGGCCGTCGTCGCGGCGCTCGCCGAGCTGCCCGGGCACCGCGTCCTCGTCGTCGACGACGTGCACCGCATCCAGGACCCGGCGACCTGGGACGTGCTTGAGTACGTCGTCAACCACCTGCCGCCGTCGGTCACCCTCGTGCTGGCCTCGCGCCGCGACCCGCCGATCGCCCTGGCCCGCATGCGCCTGGCCGGGGAGGTCTGCGAGCTGCGGGCGGCGGAGCTCGCGTTCACGCCGACCGAGACCGCGGCGCTCCTGGACGCGCACGGCGTCGCCCTGCCGCCTGCCGAGGTCGACGCGCTGCAGCAGCGCACGGAGGGCTGGGCGGCCGCGCTGCGCCTGGCCGCGCTGTCGCTGCGCGACCACGCCGACCCGTCGGCGTTCGTCCGCGACTTCTCCGGCGACGACCGGGCGGTCGCGGACTTCCTCGGCGAGGAGGTGCTGGCGCGCCGTCCGGAGGACGAACGGCGCTTTCTGCTGTGCACGTCGATCGCCGACCGCCTCTGCGGCGCCCTGGCGAACGTCCTGACCGGCGGGACGGACGGCCACCAGCGCCTGCTGGCCCTCGAGCGCGACAACATGCTCGTCGTCGGCCTGGACGCCCAGCGCCACGAGTTCCGCTACCACACGCTGCTGGCCCAGCTGCTGCGCGGGCAGCTCGCGCACGAGGACCCGGCCGGGGCCTGGCGCCTGCACGCCCTGGCGGCGCGCTGGTACCGCGACGAGGGGCTCGTGCACGACGCGCTCGCGCACGAGGACCCGGCCGGGGCCCGGCGCCTGCACGCCCTGGGGGCGCGATGGTACCGGTACGAGGGGCTAGTGCTCGACGCGCTCGCGCACGCGAGCGCCGGCCGGGACTGGGCGCTCGTCGCCGACCTGCTCGGCGAGCACTGGCTGTCGCTGTACCTCGACGGGGACGCGGTGGTCGCCGCGCCCGTCCTGCTCGGGATCCCCGACGCCGTCGCGGCCGAGCACCCCGAGCTGCTCGTGGCGCTCGCGGCCTCGCGCCTGGGCCACGGCGACCCTGCGGGCGCCGAGCACCGGCTGCGACAGGCCCGGGCGCAGACGGACGCGCTGGACGGCGGGCGCCGGGAGCGGCTGGAGCGCGCCCTGGCGGTCGTCGCCCTGCAGCTCACCCGCCTGCAGGGCGACCTGGACCGCATCGTCGCCGCGGCGCGCGCGCTGCGCGACCTGCCGGCGACGGCCGACGACCTCTCGCTGCTGGCGATCGCGGAGGTCAACCTCGGCGTCGGGCTGTTCTGGACGCGCGGCGCGGCGGCGGCCGCCCCGCACGTCGAGCGCGCGCTGGACGCCGCCCGCGCCTCCCGCCGGGAGCTCATCCAGCTGCTCGCGCTGGGGACGCTCGCGCAGTGCGCGGCGCTCTCGGGGCAGCTGCGGCGCAGCCGCGAGTTCGCGGAGGAGGCCGTCGCGCTGGCCACCGAGCGCGGCTGGCTCGAGCAGCCGCTGCTGGCCCCGGCCTTCGGGGCGCTGGCGACCGTCGCCTTCCACCTCGACGAGCTCGCGGCGTGCGACGCGTGGCGCGAGCGCTGCCGCCGCGCGCTGGCCGCCGCGCCGGACCCGCCCGCCGAGGCGGCCCTCGA
>CAZRLR010000459.1:0-3626 GCA_964600395.1 uncultured Conexibacter sp. | reverse complement strand
CTACAAAAGCGTCTTTTCGCCGTCGTCCCTCGTCGCTGCGGTTGAGTCCGCCACGAATTGCCGCGTTGCTTCACATCGACAAGCCGGGCGAGCGGCGAGCTATGGACACGTTGCACGGCTACACGACTGGCCCGCGCAAGATCTGGCGGGTGCTGGCGATGCGCCGCGATGCGGGAGCGCTGCGGGTTGCCGTGGAGTGGTGCCGCCGCCGCTCGGTGCTGAGGTTCGCGCTGGTGTCGATTGGGTTCTCTGACGGTGTCGTCGATGTTCGCTTCATGAACTCGGCTAAGGCCGCACGGTCTGGGCTGGCTGCTGCGAGCGGGGAGGGGGGGCGCCATGCTTGAGCCCATCGCCGCTCCGAAGATTCGGATTACCGGCCCCTACGCGCATCGCGAGGGGGAGTTTCGCTGTCGCATCATCGTGGATGGGCGCCGAGAGTGGGCGCCGACTGCCGACACCCCCCAGCGAGCGAAGCGGATGGCTGAGGCGCTAGTCGATCGAATGATCAACAGGCAGCCTCTCACCGTCCGGCACGCCATCGAGAGATACCGTCAGCACCTGATAGAGAAGGGCAACAAGCCCGCAAGCTATGACAACACGCCCTTGCGGCTGCGTCGGTTCTTCGGGCCGGTGCTGGATAGTCCGCTCTCAAGCCTGACTGAGAGGCGATGCCGCGACCTATACGAAGGGCTGCGCCACGAGACGAGCGTGCGCACAGAGCGTCCGCTGTCGGTGGACACGCACCGGGCCTATCTGGCAGACGGGCGCGCGTTCGGTGCGTGGGCAGAGAAGACGAAGCTACTGAAAACCAACCCACTGGCGACGATCGAAGGGGTAGGACGGCGTAGCAATGGCAAGCCCCAGCTGCGGCAGGATGAAGCCCGCCGACTGTGCGAGCTATGCATGCGACTTGCCCCGCAGGAGGACGGCGCGCTGGTTGTGCTCGTCGCTCTGCTAATGGGTCTGCGGGCCGGGGAAATCGTGACACGCACCGTGCGGGATTTGGATGATCGGGGGCACCTGCTGTGGGTCGATGACACGGAAGAATGGAGCCCTAAGACGGCTGCCGCTCGTCGCCGTGTCGAGGTTCCCGCGCCGCTGGTGCCGCTGCTACAGCTGCGCATCCGGGGCAAACTGCCGGCGGCGCTGCTGTTCGTCAACAGTCGGGGCCGACGGCACGATCGCGGCTGGGTCCGCAAGGAAGCCCGCCGGCTGTGCCTGCTTGCCGGGGTTCCCGTGGTCTGCGCCCACTCGCTGCGAGGGTTCCATGCGACTGCGGCTGTCGCCGCCGGGGCCAGCCCGCACATCGTAGCCGCCGCGCTGGGCCACGAGTCCGCCTCTATCACCCTGACCAGCTACGCCGCCCCCGGAACCGCCGCGATTGCCAGCCGGCGCCAAGCGGTCGCGACTCTGCTACCTGCCCAAACCTAGCCCGCCCGACCCCTGCCCAGACGTGGTCCACAACCGGTCCACAAGCCCAAAGCCAACCCCAGAAACGACAAACCCCCATCGCGTCAGCGACGGGGTTTCTGTTTCCTGCTTACCTGAAACGCAGGGTCGACGCTGCGCATGGCCAGTGATAAGCGCTGCCCATCGAAGCACCAGGAATACTTGTGGGACAAAACAGCCATCCTTCGTCGATAGCGCGATCGTTCCAGGGCTCCACACGCCTACAATTGGTCGATGGCAACCACCCAATACATTAGTGACTATCTGTTTCACTTTTGGAGGCACACCCCAGCCGACGTCGGTTTCAACATCTTCAAATCGGTCGTAAACCGCGGGCTCCTCTTGACTTGCGCTACGGGCGATGTCGTCGACGAATTCCCATATACATGGTCCGATGGCTCGCTTCAGAAGACCGCGCTGGGTCAAGCTGCCCGGGTATGCTTCACTGACATCCCCGAGGACAAGCTAGACGAACACTGCAGCAGGTTCGGCGGGTTTGCTGTTGGCTTTCAGCGAGCGACTGTAGTGGGCTGGGGCGGCCTTCCCGTCTGGTATCTCCCCAACCATCACAAGGTTGGTGCCCATCAGCACATCGCGGGCGAGCTAGTCTACAACATAGCCACTGCGACGACTGTCCTCGACAGTCTAGCCGACGTCTTCCGAAGGGAAGGATGCAACCTGCAGAGGACACTCCCCGACGGGACAGTGATCCAGATGACCCCAGATGAGTCAGTCAAGTTGCTGATGAGCAGCGCGGGAGCGCTCAGGCTTGTCACCGGATTCATGAAGGAGATGTCACGAAAGTCCGGAGACGACCACTACTATCTCTACGAGCGAGAATGGCGCTTGGTCGAGATGCCCATCCCGCCTAGCCCCTTCCGGGAACTGACAGACCCTGAAAAGGCGGAGCTCATAGCCGTTCGACCGGCCTGGGACGCGCCGCCGCCGATCCCAGATCCCAAGCGCCCCCATCTGAAGCGGATCATCGATGGCTTTCGGTTCTTCAACGGTCCCATCGGTGGTGAAACTATTTCCCGTCTGATAGACGTTGTAGTGGTGCCAGACGACAAGATGGCAGCGCAAGTCCAACAGTTTATCGACGCCGACCCGACCCGCTTTCGCTCTGGCGGCCCGCGCATACTGACCCGGGATGGGGCGACAAAGTGAGCTACAATAAGGCTGAAGTCTGCTCGCAGAGGACGATACCCGTCTCCAAGCCAGGGCCCTGGGCCACGAGTCCGCCTCTATCACCCTGACCCGCTACGCCGCCCCCGGATCGGCAGAGCTGGCCAGCCGCCGCCAAGCGGTCGCGACCCTGCTACCTGCCCACAGCTAGCCCGCCCAAACCCCGCCCAAAACGTGGTCCACAACCGGTCCACAAGCAAAACGGGCACCCCAGAAAAGCAAAACCCCGAAGGCTTTCACCGTCGGGGTTCCTTGTGGAGCTGAGGGGAATCGAACCCCTTACCTCTTGAATGCCATTTACAGAAAACGCCCCCCTCTCTCGACGGGAAGGGCTTGGAATTTGGTCCACAAATCGGCTCTTGGCGATCGTGTCTCGACGGGATTTTTTGTGGACCAGGAGCCAAAAACGCAGCCCGCAGCCCCCCCCTTTGGGGCTTCCCCAAGGCGGCGAGCATGACAGCGCTTAGCGGCTCGCGCACGTAGGGTTTCTGGTCTGCGGCCAAGCGGCCAGCCGGCCAGCCGGCAAGGCGTGGCGATGTTGGCCGGTGCGCACTGCCCCAAGCGCCCCAAGTCGAACGCGCTACGCCGCGATCTCTTCGGCTGCTGGCTCTCCTGCCATGGGGGGCTGCGCAGGAACGCTGACAGCCTGCCGATCCAACTCGGCTAGCTGCTGTTCAAGCAGGAAGCGCACGGTATCGGAACGAGTGGCCCGCCGCTGTCGCAGTGCGCGCTTGACGTTCGCCCGCTCGATGTCGATGCGGACGGCGAGGCTGATCGGGACGCGTACCGAGAGAGTGACGGTGGGTTCTTCGCTGCGGTCGTCCGCGTGATCTTCTGTGGCGAGGCGCAGGAAATCGCGCCGCTCATGTGGCGGTAGAAAGCGCAGCGCATGATCAAGAGGACCGTCGAGAAACGCGTCACTGAGCGCAGGATATCGCGGCTTCATGTCGGACAATTTAGCGTTCGTGTCGGCTGGCGCCAACCCTGTTTTC
>CAZRLR010000458.1:0-3638 GCA_964600395.1 uncultured Conexibacter sp. | reverse complement strand
TCAAGTGCGGCGTGCAGTTCGGCCTCTTCGGCGGCGCGATCCTGCAGCTCGGCACCGAGCGCCACCATGAGCAGTACCTGCGCGGCGTCATCGACGTGTCGATCCCCGGCTGCTTCGCGATGTCCGAGAGCGCGCACGGCTCGGACGTGCAGAACGTCCACACGACCGCGACGTACGACCCGGCCACGCAGGAGTTCGTCGTCCACACCCCGCACGACGGGGCGCACAAGGAATGGATCGGCAACGCCGCCGAGCACGGCCGCGTCGCCGTCGTCTTCGCGCAGCTGATCACGCCGGACGCCGCGGAGTCCCACGGCGTGCACGCGCTCGTCGTCCCCATCCGCGACGAGGCCGGCACCCCGCTGCCCGGCGTCCGGATCGAGGACTGCGGCGACAAGATGGGGCTGCAGGGCGTCGACAACGGGCGCCTCTGGTTCGACCAGGTCCGCGTCCCGCGCGAGGCGCTGCTGGACCGCTTCGCCCAGGTCGCCGAGGACGGGACGTACTCCAGCCCGATCGAGAACCCCGACCGGCGCTTCTTCACGATGCTCGGGACGCTCGTCCAGGGCCGGGTCAGCGTCGGCGGCGCGGCGATCAGCGTCTCCAAGAACGCGCTGACGATCGGCCTCCGCCACGCGCTGCGCCGCCGGCAGTTCACCGCGCCCAGCGGCGAGGAGATCCTCCTGCTGGACTACCGCACCCACCAGCGCCGCCTGCTGCCGCTGCTCGCGCGGACCTACGCGCTGCACGCCGCGCAGGAGCAGCTCGTCGTCGCGCTGGACCACGCGTTCGGCAACGACGACGTCGGCGACCTGGCGCGCCGCGAGCTCGAGGCGCACGCCGCCGGCCTCAAGGCGCTGTCGACGTGGCACGCGACGGCGACCATCCAGGAGTGCCGCGAGGCCTGCGGCGGCCTGGGCTACCTCACCGAGAACCGCTTCGCCTCGCTGAAGGGCGACAGCGACGTCTTCACGACCTTCGAAGGCGACAACACCGTCCTGCTGCAGCTCGTCGGCAAGTCGCTGCTGACCGGGTACAAGCAGCAGTTCGGCGACCTGGACCCGCTCGGCATGGTCGGGTTCGTCGCCGGGCAGGTGCTGCAGGAGGTCATGGAGAAGACCGCCGCGCGCCAGGTCGCCCAGACGCTCGCGGACGTCATCCCGCGCGGGGACGACGAGACCGAGCTGCTGGACCGCGAGGAGCAGCTCGGCCTCCTGCGCTTCCGCGCCGAGCGCATCCTCGCCTCGGTCGCGCGGCGCCTCAAGCGCGGCATGGACGACGGCCACGAGCCGTTCGAGGTCTTCCGCGCCTGCCAGGACCACGTGCTGGCCGCGGCCCGCGCGTACATCGAGAGCGTCATCGGCGAGGCCTTCGCCGCCCGCGTGGCGACGTGCGAGAACCCCGACCTCAAGCCGGCGCTGGACCGCCTGTGCGACCTGCACCTGCTGCACACGATCGAGAGCGACCGCGCGTGGTACCTCGAGCACGGACGGCTGTCGCCGTCGCGCTCCAAGACGTTGACGCGGACGATCAACCGGCTGCTGAACGAGGTCCGCTTCGACGCGGCCGAGCTCGTGGACGCCTTCGCGATCCCGGACGCGGTGCTGCGGGCGCCGATCGCCCTGCAGTCGGGCGCGGAGCACGTGGACGACGGCACGTCCGCGGAGGACCTAGCGGGCGTTTAGCCGGTTCTGCGACGCTGGTGCGGTGTCCACGCCGAACCTGACGCCGACGCCCACGTCCGACCCGCTGGACCCCCGCCGCCAAGGGGTCCTGATGGTCGTCGCGATGCTCGCGGTCATGTGGGTCGTCGAGATCCTCGACTCATTCAAGACCATCGACCTCGAGCAGTACGGCATCGAGCCGCGCCACGTCGACCACCTCACCGGCATCGCGGCCGCGCCGTTCTTGCACGCGGACTTCAGCCACCTCATCGGAAACACGATCCCGTTCGCGATCCTCGGCGCGACGATCGCGCTCAGCGGCGCGGCGAGAGTGCTGCGGGTGACGCTCATCGTCGGCCTGATCGGCGGCCTGGGCACCTGGCTCATCGGTCCGTCCAACTCGCTCCACATCGGGGCCAGCGGCCTCGTCTTCGGCTTCGCCGCCTACCTCATCTCGCGCGGGCTCTTCAGCCGCAGCTGGCTGCACCTGGGCGTCGGCATCGTCGTCGGCTTCGTGTACGGGACGACGCTCGCCGGCGGCCTGATCCCGCAGGACGGGATCTCGTGGCAGGGCCACCTGTTCGGTGGCATCGGCGGCATCGTCGCGGCGCGGGTGCTCGACGCCCGCGAGCCGCGCGAGCCGCGGCCCGGTCGCCGTGCCGAGGCGGCGGACCCGCTCGCCGGGCTCTGAGTCGCGCGCGGGACGCGCCGCCCTGCCCCTAGAACCCGTGACCGCGCAGCCAGTCGCCCACGAGGGCGCGGAACTGCGGCGCGGTGCGGCCGAGCGTCACGGCGTGCCCCGTGCCGCCGAGCGTCACCTGCCGGACGTCCGGGTTGCCGAGGAACAGGAGCTTCTCGTTGTCCCCCGCCGGCGGCGGGAAGAGGGCGTCGTTCGCCCCGTTGACGATGAGCACCGGGGCCTTGATCGCGTTCGCGCCCAGGACGTCCACGACGATCGAGGCCGGCGCGGACATGAAGTCGCCGCACGGGTCCGGCGCGCGCAGCTTCGTGACCGCCGCGACGACGGCCGGGTCGGCGTTGGCGAAGTGCGCGGCCTGGAAGTCGGCGTCCGTCTTGCCGAAGTTCGCGTAGTTGCCCGGCAGCGGGGTCAGGAGGCAATCGAGGGTCGAGCGGCCGAAGGCGGCGTAGGCCGGCACGCCGGGGCCGGTGTTGCCGAAGCCCGCGACGACCAGCGCGTCCACGTCGTTGTAGGAGCCGGCCTCGACCTCGGTCATGTAGCCGCCGGCCGAGTGCCCGACGAGCGCGACCTTCGAGAACGACGGGTGCGTCGCGGTGCCGGGCGTCGCGTAGGCGCCCGAGCGCAGCTGCGTGACGATCTGGTGCAGGTAGTCGGCCTCCGAGCCGTAGCAGACCTGGTTGCCGTCGGGGCGGCCGCTGGCGCCGTAGCCGAGGCGGTCGATGACGACGGAGACGAGGCCGTCGGCGGCCTGCTGGGCGGCGTAGTCGTAGCCCGGGACGCCCTGGAAGCGCCAGAAGAACTCGCCGTACCCCAGTCCGTGGACGTAGAGCGCGGCGGCCTGCGGGGTCGTGGCGGCCAGGCGGGCGGCCGGGCCGACGAGGTGGCCGCGGACCTCGTAGGTCTTGCCGTCCGCGGTGCACGGGGACTTGGAGGTGTTCGTATTGCGGACGGTGAAGACGACCGGCAGCTCGCCGACGGCGGGCGCCGCCTTCGTCGCCTTGGCGGGCTTGCGGGCCTTCGTCTTGGGCTTCGCCTTGGCCTTGGTCTTCGCCTTGTGCGGGGCCGCCTTGCGGTGCTTGGCCTTCGCGGGTCCGGCGGGGCCCGAGGTCGCGGCGAGCGCCGGCGTGCCACCGACGGCACCGGCGGTCACGAGGGCGGCCAGCACGAGCGTCCGGCGGGCGAGGGCGAGGGTCAGCATGGTCCTGACGCTACCCCCGCGGGGCCGGTGTCTCGGTGGCCTCACACCCCAAGCGCCGTTGAAAAGTCTGTCTTCA
>CAZRLR010000457.1:0-3640 GCA_964600395.1 uncultured Conexibacter sp. | reverse complement strand
TAGCTGTTCTACTAATTGCTTGAGCGTCTCCTTCAGGCCGAAGGCGACGAGGACGATGCCCGCGATCATCGGGAAGTGCAGGTAGGAGAAGGAGTCGCGGGCGATCTCGTTGCGCTCGCGCCCGGGCGCGGCATTGTGCAGGCGCCGCTCGGCGACGAGCGCGACGACGTCGAAGTACAGCCACCACAGCGCCGCGGCGACGACGACCCCCAGGCACGCCGCCAGCACGAGCCCGGCGTCGACGTCCAGCCCCTCGGCGCCGGCGCCGATCGCGACGATCGACTCGCCCAGCGCGATGATGATCATGAGGCCGTGGCGCTCGGCGAAGTGCCCGGGCACGACCTTCCACCCGTCGGAGCCGAAGAGGAACGGGCCGCCGGTGTCCAGGACGATCGCCGCGATCCAGAAGGCGCCCTGGGCGGTGCCGTCGACGGCCGCGGCGCCGAAGAGCAGCGCGCAGCCGATCGCCGTGCTCACCGCCAGGCCCGCCACGGAGCGGCGCAGGTCCGGGTCCTCGCGGCTGGCCACGACGAACAGGACGATGTGCATCGCGCGGACGAAGGCGTAGGCGATCGCGAACACGAGCGCGGCGCTGTCGAACGCCTCGGGGATGCACAGGCCGATGACGAGCAGCGCCGCCATCGCGGTGAAGATCGCGATCCGGACGACGCCCTCCTCCGGGTCGATGACGCTCGTCAGCCACGCGTAGCCGACCCACGTCCACCACACCACGCCGAGGATGAGCATCGCCTTCAGCGCGCCCTCCCACGTCGGCTGCTTCGCCATCAGCGCCGTGCACTGCGTGAGGGCCAGGACGAGGACGAGGTCGAAGAAGAGCTCGAGCGGCCGCACGCCGTCGGTCTCCTCGCGCATCACGGCGTTCACGTGGGGGACGCGTCGGGTGGACGGGGTGGTGCTCATGGCCCGACAGTCTGCCGGGTGCGCCGGTCCGCCCGGTGACAACCCGGCGCGCCGCCGTCCGCCAGACCGTAGCCTCGCGCGGTGAGCCCTTCCCCCGCCCGGCTCGTCCTGGGCCCGCTGCTGCGGTACGTCGACGGCACCCAGGCCACGCTCTGGGTCCAGACCGACCGGGCCTGCGCGGTGGAGGTCCTCGGCGCCGCCGCCGACACGTTCTGCGTCGGCGGCCACCACTACGCGATCGTCTGCGTCGAGGGCCTGACCCCGGGCGCCGTCCTCCCCTACGAGGTCCACCTGGACGGCGTGCGCTGCTGGCCGCTGCCGGACTCGCCCTACCCGCCGTCGGTCATCCAGCCACCGAGCGACGAGGAGACGCTGCGGATCGCCTTCGGCTCCTGCCGGGTCTCCGTCCCGCACGAGCCGCCCTACGCGCTGACGAAGGACGAGGACGACCGCGGGCGCGAGGTCGACGCGCTGCTCGCGCTCGGGCAGCGGCTGCGGCGCCAGGACCCCACCGAGTGGCCGGACCTGCTGCTGCTCATCGGCGACCAGGTCTACGCGGACGAGGTCTCCCCCGAGACGAAGCGGCGGATGCACGAGCGCCGGGCGGCGCAGGACGGGCAGCACGCCGAGCCGCCCGAGGACGAGATCGCCGACTTCGAGGAGTACACGATGCTCTACGAGGAGTCGTGGTCTGACCCCGCCACGCGCTGGCTGCTGTCGACGATCCCCAGCGCGATGATCTTCGACGACCACGACGTGCACGACGACTGGAACACCTCGCAGGCGTGGGTCGACGAGGTCCGGCAGGTGCCGTGGTGGAAGGAGCGCATCCTCGGGGCCTACATGTCCTACTGGCTCTACCAGCACCTGGGCAACCTCTCCCCCGCCGAGCTCGCGCGCGACGGCGTCCTGGCCGACGTGCGGGCCGCGGCCGACGACGCCACCGACGTCCTGCGGACGTTCGCGCAGCGCTCGGAGGAGGAGGTCGCGGGGACGCACTGGAGCTTCCACCGCGATCTCGGGCGCACCCGGCTGCTCGTGCTGGACTCGCGGGCGGGGCGGATCCTGGAGCCGGGGCGGCGGGAGATCCTGTCCGAGCCCGAGTGGCGCTGGGTCCGCGACACGCTGCACGCCCCGGACGCCGACCACGTCCTCGTCGCCACGACGCTGCCGTGGCTGCTGTCCCCCGGGCTGCACCACCTGGAGGCCTGGAACGAGGCGGTCTGCGACGGCGCCTGGGGCAGGCGCGCCGCCCGCGGCGGCGAGAAGGTCCGCCAGGCCCTGGACCTCGAGCACTGGTCGGCCTTCCACCGGTCCTTCCTGCGCCTGGCCGATCTCGTCCACGAGGTCGCCTCCGGCGCGCGCGGGCCGGCGCCGGCGTCGATCGTCGTGCTCTCGGGGGACGTGCACCACGCCGACCTGGCCGAGGCGTCCTTCCCGGGGCGCGCGCCGATCCAGAGCGCCGTCGTCCAGGCCGTCTGCTCCCCGATCCGCAACCCGCTGGACCGGCGCGAGCGCCGGATGCTGCGCATCGCGCTGTCGCGGCCGGCGACGGCCGCCGCGCGCTTCCTCGCGCGGCGCGCGGGGGTGCCGCCGGCGGCGATCGCGTGGGCGTTCGTCGAGGACCCGACCTTCGACAACCAGGTCGGGCTGCTGGACATCGACGGGCGCCACGCGCACCTGCGGATCCAGAAGACGCGCCCGGAGGACTGGGCGGACCCCCGCCTGCACGAGACGCTCGCGCACGCGATCTGCTGAGCGCCGCCGTCAGCCCACGGCGGCCGCGGCGCCGCGCAGCGGCCGGGCTCGGCGCAGGGCCTCCCGGACGAGGAGCACGGCGGCGACCGGGACGGTCGCCGGCAGCGTGTCGTACCAGAGAAACATGACGTCCCACGCGAGCGAGGCGACGAGCACGGCGCCCGCGACGGCGAGCTGGTCGCGCCGGCGGACGGCCTCCGCCGCGACGATCCCGCCGAGCACCCCGGCGGCGAAGAAGTCGCCGTAGCCCATCCCGGCCCGGCCGAAGCCGGCGGACTGCAGCTGCGGCAGGCCGCCGCCAGGCATCGCGGCCACGAGCGTCGCGTTCGGGCCCTGCAGCTGGTTGCCGAAGACGAGGACCGCGTCGATGACCGCCATCGCGACGATGCCCGCCTTCAGGAGGTCCAGCGGGGCGCCCCCCGCCAGCAGGCGCCCGATCGTCACGCAGCTGGCGGCGACGAGCAGCAGGCCGCCCGCCTCCCCCCAGCGGGTCTCGGGCGTCTGCCACGCCAGGACGAAGGCGACGACGGCGACGAGCGCCAGCGGCGGTCGCGCGCCGTGCGCGGCCCAGCCGAGGGCCAGGGCGGCGCCGAGCGGCACCCCGAGGAGCGCGACCCAGGTCAGCAGGTCGGCGCCCTCCGGCAGGACGGCCAGCCCGCCGACGACGAGCGCGATCGACAGCGGCGCCACGAGGGCCCAGCCGCCGCTGCGAAAGCGCTGGGCCCAGCGTGGGAGGCCGGCGGTGGGCAGGGCGACGCACGCCGCCTGCACGGCGACGAGCAGGATGTTGTCGTCCGAGTAGGGCAGCGACACCGCCGGGCCTCAGGGCGTCGTCGGCGTGGTGGTGGCGTCCGGCGGAGGCGCCGGCGTCGTCGGCGCGGTCGTCTCGGGCGGCGCGGTCGTGGTCGCGGGCGGCGTCGTCGCGGTGCTCGTCGGCGTCGTCGTCGTCGGCGTCGTGACC
>CAZRLR010000456.1:2206-3650 GCA_964600395.1 uncultured Conexibacter sp. | reverse complement strand
TCAGCGCCCGGCGCCGCGGCGGGCCAGCAGGGTCCGCAGGCGCCCGGCGAGCAGCCGTTCCGGGGCCGGGCCGGTGAGCTCGCCGTCGCGGACCACGAGGCGCCCGGCCACGACGACGTCCCGCGGCCGGCGCCCGGGGGCAGCCCACAGCAGCCCGCCGACGGGGTCCGCCACGCCGGCGTCCGCGACGCCCCCGAGGTCGTAGACCGCCAGGTCGGCGGCGGCCCCGGGCTCCAGGTGCCCGAGCTCGGGGCGCCCGAGCCCGGCCGCCGAGCCGTGCGTCGCCAGGCCCAGCGCCTCCGTCGCGGTGAGGGGACGGCCGCTGAGCGGCGCGACCTGCAGCGCCAGGCGCGCGTCCGCCAGCAGGTGCCCCGCGTCGTTGGAGCCGCCGCCGCTCGTCCCGAGCCCCACGGCGACCCCGGCGTCCAGCAGCGCGCCCGCCGGCGCCAGGCCCCAGCCCATCGGCAGGTCGCAGCCGGGGGCGTGCGTCGCGCTCGCGCCGCTGGCGGCGACGCGGTCCAGCTCGTCCGCGGTGATGTCGCACAGGTGGGCGACCGTGACGCCGTCCTCCAGCCAGCCCCAGTCCTCCAGCAGCTCCAGCGGCCGGCGCCCGTAGCGCTCGGCGGCGACGAGGACGTCGACCTGCTCGTTGGCCTGTGTGCGGCGCGGCAGGCCGTGCGCCAGCGCGACCTCGCGCAGCGCGTCGAACGTCTCGCGGCGGTCGCTGTGGACGCCGGCCGGGCCGACCGCGAGCGCGAGCAGCCCGTCGGCGGACGCGGCGCCGAAGCGCGCGACGAGCGCCTCGGCGGCGGCGCCCGCGACGTCCGGGTCGTCCCCGGCGCTGCCGCGGACGAAGACGAGGCGGGCGCCGAGCCCGCGCGCCGCGGCGGCCGTCGCCTCCGCCAGGGCGACGCCGTCACCGCCGGCCGGCCACGTCAGGTGGTGGTCGGCGACGGTCGTCACGCCGCACAGCAGCGACTCGGCCAGGCCGACCGCGGCCGCCGCCCCGCACAGCTCGGCATCGACGCCGACGGCCGCGTAGGCGCCGTTCATGACGCCCAGCCAGTCGCGCATCGGGACGTGGCGGGTGCCGGGCAGCGTCCGGAACGCGCACTGCAGCAGGTGGTGGTGCGCGTTGACCAGGCCGGGGACGACGAGGCACCCGGTCGCGTCCAGGACCGTGTCGCCGGCGACCGCGGCGAGGCCGGGGGCGACCGCGGTCACGTGGGTGTCGCACCGCACGTCCGCGCCGGGGAGGACCCGCCCGCCGGTCCACACGGCTTGGGCCCCGCGGACGATCAGCGCCACGGCCGGGGCCCCATAGACTCGCCGGCATGCCCGCCGGCCGCCGCCTCGCCGATCTCGCCGCGCCGCAGATCGCCGAGCTGCTGACGCCCGCGTCGGTCCTGCTGCAGCCCGTCGGCGCCGTCGAGCAGCACGGCCC
>CAZRLR010000456.1:0-2196 GCA_964600395.1 uncultured Conexibacter sp. | reverse complement strand
GGCCCGCACCTGCCGCTGGCCACCGACCTCATCATCGCCGAGCGCTTGGCCGAGGCGGTCGTCGAGCGTCACGGCGACGCCCTGGACCTCTGGCTGCTGCCGTCGCTGGCCTACACGAAGAGCAACGAGCACGGCTGGGCGCCGGGGACGATCACGCTCAGCGCGACGACGTTGCTGGCCGTCCTGGACGACCTCGGCCGCTCCCTGGCGAAGCTGCCGACCCGGCGCCTGGCCTTCCTCAACGGCCACGGCGGCAACACCCAGCTGCTGGCGGTCGCCAACCGCGAGCTGCGCGTCGACCACGACCTCATGACGTTCCTCCTGCACCCCAGCCAGCCGCGGGACTCCGGCGGCCGGGCCGCCGACGAGGACGAGCTGGGGATGGGCGTGCACGCCGGGCGCGACGAGACGGCGGTCATGCTCCACCTCGCGCCCGAGCTCGTCGACCTGGGCAAGGCGGTGCGCCAGGTGCCCGAGGCGATGGCCCAGCGCCGGCGCGTGCGCTTCGGCGGCGACGTGCCCTTCGGCTGGACGAGCGACGACCTGGCGCCCGACGGCGTCGTCGGCGACCCGACGCTCGCGACCGCGGCGCTCGGCGCCCAGCTGTGGGAGGGCATGATCGCGAGCGCCGCCGAGGCCCTGGGGGAGGTCGCGACCTTCGCCTTCCCGCGCGAGCGCGGCTAGGGCCCGCCGACGGGTCACCGCGTCAGCGTCAGCGTGATCAGGCCCCACGCGGGGAACGCCGCGGTGTAGGCCCGTCGGCCCTCCGGCGCGTCGGCCATGCCGGGCACCGGGTCCTGCGTGTGGTTCTCGCCCGTGAAGGACACCTCCGACAGCACCGGCCACGTCGCGAGCATCCGCTGGCCCATCTCGTGCACGAGGTGCTGGATCGACTCCGAGACGAAGCCGTGGAAGCAGTCCAGCAGCAGCTGCCGGACGGCGAGCGGATCCACGTGCGCGTCGCCCAGCGCATCCACGGGGTCGGCGTAGCGCCAGCGCACGTCGAGGTGGACGAAGAGCGGCCGGTCCCCGCGCTCGGGCAGCGTCGTGTCGTCGTCACGGGCGAACCGCGTGAACGCCGACCCCGTCGTCTTCAGCAGGCGCAGGCCGACGTGGCCGGCCTGCAGGTCGGCGACATGCACGGCGCCCGTCCCGTCCGCGCGCGACAGCTCGATGCTCGCCACCGCGTGGTCGGCGCCCTCCAGGCGGAAGAGGCGATCGGACGGGGCGCCGCCCGGGCCGACCGGGGCCGCGACCCACGGCTGGCCGACGGCCCACAGCCTCAGCCCCTCCATCTCCGGGTAGCGCCCGAGGAAATCCCGCCCGAGGCCGTGCAGGAAGCCCTCGAGCGTCGGCTCGTCGTGCTCCAGCGCCCGGCGTAGGATGACGTTCTTCATCGTGTCGGTCGCGACGACCGACGAGTTGTCGCCGTCGGTGTAGGCGGCGAGAAAGCCCTGCCCGAGGACCTCCATGCTCACGTCGCAGGCCAGCAGGCGGTCGCCGATGACGCGGGACACCGGGACCTGCAGCTTGCCGTAGGAGATGTGCGCGTGGGTCATGCGGGGTCAGCCTCCGTCGTGTCGGTGAACCGCTCGTCCAGGCGCAGGCGCGCGATCTTCGCGATCTCCGCCAGCGCGGTCGCGCGCTCGGCCTCCGGGGCGGCGGCGACGCGCCGGGTCGCGTCGGCGATGATCGAGTCCGCGGTGTGCTCGCGCGCGCAGACGACGTAGGGGAAGCCGAAGCGCTCGCGGTAGGCGGTGTTCAGCGCGGTCAGGCGCTCGAACTGGTCGGGCGTCAGACGGTCCAGGCCCGCGGCGGCCTGCTCGCGGGTGGAGGCGTCCGTCAGCGTCCCGGCGATCGCCGCCTTGCCCGCGAGGTCCGGATGCGCCCGGATGAGCTCGAGCTGGTCGGTCTCGGTGGCCTCCTCGACGGTCCGCACGAGCGCGCGGTGCAGCGCGTCGATCCCGCCGAAGGGACGCGCCGGCCAGGTCGCGTCGGCGATCCACGGCGCGTCCTCGAAGACCGGGCCGACGAGCGCGACGAAGGTGACGCGGTCGGCGTCGTCAAGCTGCTGGACGGGCTGTCGCCGTCGACCCTGGTCGGCGACCGGCCCGCTCAACGCGGCTCCCGCGCGGGGCGGGAGCCAGGGCGTGGAGGGTGGAGTTGGGGCATCCGGACCCGGCACCCTAGTCCAGG
>CAZRLR010000455.1:0-3651 GCA_964600395.1 uncultured Conexibacter sp. | reverse complement strand
TGCGCGGCGGCTCGGGCGCGGACTTCCTCCGCGGCCACGAAGGTCCTGATCGCCTCTCCGGCGGGCGCGGCGCGGACCTGCTGACCGGCGACACCGGAGCCGACCGCGTGGCGGGCGGACCGGGGGACGACACGATCACCGGCGCGGCCGGCGGCGACCGCCTCACCGGCGACGGCGGCGCGGACGTCATCCTCGGCGGCTTCGGCGCCGACGGCATCGACGGCGGCGAGGGGGACGACACCCTCGACGGCGCCAACGACACCGACCTCGTCCGCGGCGGCCCCGGGAACGACCTCATCCACGGCGGCTCGGGCCCGGACTTCCTCGACGGCGGCCCGGGGGACGACCGGCTCTACGCCGACAGCGGGGCCGACGTCGTGGCGGGCGGCGAGGGGCAGGACGTCCTCGTCGTCGACGGGACCTCCGGGGCGCAGGTCGACTGCGGGCCCGGCGAGGACACCGTCTTCTACGTCCTCTCCGCCGACCTGCCGGAGGACTTCGAGCCGCGCGGCTACCGGCGCGCCCGCGGCTGCGAGCACGCGATCGTCACCGACGCGGTCCCGGACCCCAACCAGGGCGTCAAGTACCTGGCGGCGGACGCCGGCGGGCCGCGGGACGGCACCGCCAAGGACGACCTGCTCCTCGGCGGCCCGGGCGCCGACACCCTGCGCGGCTTCGCGGGCAACGACGTCCTGTGGGGCCTGCGCCAGGCCGGCCTGACCTCGACGCTCCCGGACGTCCTGGACGCCGGCCCGGGCGACGACACGATCTACGGCGGGCCGGGTCCGCAGCGCATCGACGCGGGGCCGGGCGACGACTTCGTCAACGGCGGGCTCGGGGACGGGACGATCCGCGGGGGCAGCGGCAACGACACGATCCGCCTGCGGGGCTCGGGCCGCGCGACGGTCTCCGGCGGCGCGGGCAACGACACGATCTACGCCAACGGGCCGGCCGCCGGCCGGGTGCGCTGCGGCGCGGGGACCGACACCGTCTACGCCGGGCGCAACGACGCGGTCGCGCGCGACTGCGAGCGGGTGCGTTCCACCCCGGGGTCCAGACCGACGCGCCTGCCGCGGGCCGTCGCGCGCCCGCGGGCCACCGAGCCGCCGGCGGCCCCGGGCTACGCGGCCCTCGTGCGCACCACGCCGGGGCTGGTCCACTACTGGCGCTACAGCGCGCCCGCGCCCAGCGCCGGCCAGTACGAGACCCGCGACGAGGTGACCGGCAGCGTCGCGAACCTCGGCGGGCCGACGTTCGAGCCGGGCGCGCTCGACGACGGGGACACGGCGTGGCAGGTCCAGGGCGCGATGCAGCCGAACGTCACCGACGCCGCCCTGCGCGGTGCCGCCTCCACCTTCGAGACGTGGGTGCGCACCGGCGCGGCCCCCGCCGCGCGCGAGGACCTCCTCGCCGACGACGGCTACACCTCCTACGCAGACCCCGTCCGGTCGCTGCGCGTGTCCCTCGTCGACGGCGGGCGGGCGCAGGCGGTCGTCGAGGGCGCCGGGGGAACGACGGTGACCGTCACGACGCCGGCCGGTGCGTTGCCCGCGGACACGTGGCACCACCTGGCGCTGACGCGGGACGGCACGACCGCCCGCCTCTACGTCGACGGCGCGGAGGCGGCCAGCGCCCCGGATCTCGCCGGCGGCGGTGGCTTCGCGTCGCCGTACTGGCGGCTGGGCTCGTACTCCTACCCCCTGACGGGCGCCCTGGACGAGACCGCGCTCTACGACCGCGCGCTGCCGGCGGCGACGATCGCCGCCCACGCCCGGGTGGGGGACGACGGGACGGCGCCGGTGACCCGCGTCACCCCGCCGCTGCCGACCGCGATGCCGGCGCGCTTCGCGGCCAGGCTCGACACCGGGCACGCCGGCTCGCGCTTCCGTTGCCTGCTCGACGGGACCTACGCGCTGGCCTGCCCGGAGCCGTTCGTCGTGCGCAGCCTCGGCGCCGGCCCGCACACGCTGCGCATCCAGGCCGTCGACCGCTTCGGCCGCGTCGAGCCGGCACCGGTGACCTACAGCTTCACCGTCGACGCCACCGCGCCGACGACGATCGCCGCGGTCATGCAGGGCCTGACCGGCGAGGACCGGGCGCTGCTGACGATGGGCTCCGACGACCCGACGGCGACGTTCGAGTGCTGGTTCCAGCCCTACGGCGCGCCCTCGTCCGGGATCGACCCGGCGGGGTCCTACCGCCCCTGCGTCCCGGGCGTGCGGGTGCCCGACAACACGTACTACGCCCGGGTGCGCGCGGTCGACGCGGCGGGGAACCGCGACCCGACGCCGGCCTCGCCCGTCCTGCTGCTGCAGCGCGCCGGCCAGGCGGCCACCGTCCTGCCCGCCTTCGGCGCCGCCAGGGCGCAGGTCGTCATCGGCCTGGAGACCGAGCGCACCTTCGGCTACACCGGCCCGATCCTGCGCTGCCGCCTGGACGACCGCCCGGTCGCGGCCTGCCCGGACACCTACCGCCTGCCGGTGCTGCGTCAGGGCGACCACGTCCTGCAGGTCTCCCAGGGCATCCCGGGGATCACGGCGCCGCTGACCGTCGTGCCGCTGCGCTGGACGGTGCGCCCGCCGGCCGGCCCGGCGCGGATCGTGGCCCCGGACTTCCCGGCCGTCGTCGAGTCCGGCGCGCTGCTGGCCCGTCGGGTGCCGCGCGTCCGGCTCGTGCTGGCGGCCCCGGCCGCGCTGTCGCTCGTGCTGCAGGACGCGGGCGGGCGGACGGTCGCGTCGTTCCCGGCCGCCGGCGTCACCGGGCCGAACGCGTTGAAGATCCCGGCGGCGGCGCTCAACCGCCTGCGCCAGGGCCGCTACACGCTCGTTGTGACGGCGACCGGGACGGTCGGGCCGCCGGCCGTCGAGCGGCTGCCGTTCGCGGTCATCCCGCGCGTGCGCTGAGGTCGCCGAGTCCCGGTGAGCGTCCGCTCAGCGGATGCCGGGCGGGACCCGACGCGTCATTCGTGCGGCAGGTGACGCCTGAAGTACAGGTCGCGGCCGTCGTAGCTCGCCGTCCGGTTCGTGAAGCCCAGCGACTCGTAGAGCGCGATCGCCGCCGTGTTCGTCTCGTTCGTGTCGAGCTCCATCCGGCGGCAGCCGCGCTCGAGCGCCCGCGTCGTCGCGCGCTCCATCAGGGCACGCCCCAGGCCCTGGCCGCGGGCGCCGTCGGAGACGAAGACGTCCTCCACCAGGCAGTCGCCGCCCGCGCGCCAGATGCCGAAGCGGAAGCGCAGCTGCGCGACCCCCGCCGGCGCGGCGTCCGGGTGCGGCGCGGCCAGGACGAAGTCGGTGTCGCGCTCGTCGATGAGGCGCTCGACGCCCGCGAGGAAGGCGTTGTCCGACGGCCAGTCGATCCCGAAGTGGTTGCGGAACTCGATGAGGAGCGCCGCGACCGTCTCGGCCTCGTGCCGGTCGGCGATCCAGGCGTGCGGTCCGTCGGACGAAGGCATGGGCGTCAGGGTAGACGCCCATGCCGCGCCGCCGGCGCCCGGTGGGCTACTCGGCGGCGGGCTCCGCGGCGGCGGACGTGATCGTCGCGATGGGGGCGCCGGAGTTGATCGGGTCGCCCTCCTTGATGTGCAGCTCGGCGATCGTGCCCGCCTTGTGGGCGGTGATCTCGTTCTCCATCTTCATCGCCTCGATGATGCAG
>CAZRLR010000454.1:0-3651 GCA_964600395.1 uncultured Conexibacter sp. | reverse complement strand
GTGCTGGTCGCCGACACCGCCACCACGGCCGAGGACACGCCCGTCAGCGGCAACGTGCTGTCCAACGACTCGGACATCGACAACGCCCTGACCGTCGCCACCTTCACCGTCAACGGTGTCACCGGCACGTTCAGCGCCGGCCAGACGGCCACCATCACCGGTGTTGGCTCCGTCATCCTCAACGCCAACGGCACCTACACCTTCACGCCGGCGGCCAACTGGAACGGCACCGTCCCCACGGTCAACTACACGACCAACACCGGCTCCACCTCCACCCTCGGCATCACCGTCACGCCGGTCGACGATGCCAGTGTGCTGGTCGCCGACACCGCCACCACGGCCGAGGACACGCCCGTCAGCGGCAACGTGCTGTCCAACGACTCGGACATCGACAACGCCCTGACCGTCGCCACCTTCACCGTCAACGGTGTCACCGGCACGTTCAGCGCCGGCCAGACGGCCACCATCACCGGTGTTGGCTCCGTCATCCTCAACGCCAACGGCACCTACACCTTCACGCCGGCGGCCAACTGGAACGGCACGGTGCCCACGGTCAACTACACAACCAACACCGGCGCAACCTCCACCCTCGGCATCACGGTCACGGCAGTGAACGACGGCCCGGTCTCCGCCGGTGGCGCCGTCACCGGCACTGAAGACACGCCGCTGGTCTTCACCTGGGCGCAGTTCAACGTCAGCGACGTGGACAGCAACCTCTCCAGCCTGGGTGTGCAGATCACCAGCCTGCCGGCCGACGGCGTGCTGCAGGTCTACAACGGCAGCGCCTGGGTCGCCGTGGCACTGAACCAGACCGTGTCGCAGGCGACCATCGCCGCGGGCAACCTGCGTTTCGTGCCAGACACCCATGAAAGCGGCAGCGACGCCTTCGCCACCAACGGCACTGGCAACCTGCGCACCGACTACGCCCAGTTCAACTACCGGCCGGTCGACGGCGGCGCCACCGGCAGCACGGCGGGCATGCGCGTGGACATCACGCCCGCGGCCGATGCACCGACGCTGTCCACGGTCAACCACAACGTCACCCGCTTCAACACCACCTGGGAAACGACCGACACCGGCCTGACCCAGGCGGCGCTGAACCCGGACGGCACCTCGACCTCGCTCACGCAGACCACCCTGGCGGGCTGGACCCGGATCACCTCGCCCGACAGCTACGCCGGCGGCACGAACGTGTTCGAGCTCTGGAGCAACGGCGACACGATGCAGAACCAGGCCGGCAACCAGACGGCCGTGACGGCGGGCACCGGCAACGGCAGCAACTGGCTCGAACTGAACAACGCCAGCAGCAATGTGCAGACGCTGGGTATCGAGCGCAGCGTCACCACGACCGCCGGCTGCGTCTACGACCTGTCACTCGACTACGCTGGCCGCCTCGGCTTCGGCCAGGACTTCACCCGCATCACCGTGCTGGTGGACGGCAAGGTGGTGGCCAGCTATGCGGGCACCAGCGGTCAGAACGCGCTGAACTGGGAGAACCTGCACTTCAGCTTCGTTGGGACCGGCGGCAGCCAGAACATCCAGATCATCACCGACGCCACCCAGTTCAATGCCAATGGCCGCGGCGCGATGATCGACGACATCACCCTGACCGAGTCGCAGGGCGCCCTGGCCGGCAACGCCGCCAATGGCGCCAAGACCGAGATCACGCTGAGCGGCTACATCAACACAGCGCTGACCGACACCGACGGCTCGGAGACGCTGACCTTGCGCATCGCCGGCATCCCGGCGGGCGCGACCATCGTCACCGCGGCGCATCCCAGCGGCTACACCGTGGTCAACGGTGCCGTCACCATCCCGGCCGCCGAGCTGGCCAGCGCCAAGCTGCAGATGCCCGGCAGCTTCATCGGTGACGTGGGCCTGACCGTGACCACCACCGCCACCGACGTGGGCGGCAGCACCGCCAGCACCAGCCAGACGCTGAACTTCAAGGTGCTGGTCGGAGCCGGGGACGTGGGCACCGAGGGCAGCACGCACACGCTGATGGCCAGCACCGCGGCCGTGCCCACCGCCTCGGGCCTGCACGGCGAATACTTCGGCTACAACGAAACCACCACGTCGGGCAACAACGCCCAGACCGGCGACACCACCGTGGGCAACCTGGACAGCATCGCCGACGCGGTGGCCATCATCAACCTGCGTCAGGGTTCGAGCATCGTCGGCACCGGTCAATCGGCCAGCGCCGGCGCCAGCGACGCCACGTGGGTGGCCGACAACGTGCAGTACGGTGTCGCCACCGCCATCACCGGTAACCTGGGCACCAACCCCAACGTGGCCGCGGGCTCGGCCATCACCAGCGGTGCGTTGTACGACTTCCTCGGCGGCAGCGCCGCGGGCAGCGATGCGGCGCAACTCGCTGCCAGCAGCAGCTTCGGCCGCACCACCGATTCGATCCTGCGCATGGTCGGTTCGGCCTACTTCGCCGCCGGCAACTACGACTTCCAGGTCCGAGGCGACGACGGCTTCCAGATCCTGATCGACGGCGTGTCGGTGTTCCAGTACGACGGCAACCAGTCGCCTACCACCCGCGCCACGACTGTGCCGGTGGCGATCGGTGAGGGCTTCCACACCGTCGAGATCGTCTATTGGGAGCAAGGCGGAAACGCGATGCTTGACGTCGACTACCGCCCCAGCGGCACGGCAACCTGGCTCGACTTCAATACCGAGAACCTGGCCCTGTTCCAGAGCACCAGCCTGCCAACGCTGACCGAGTTGCAGGACATCATCGAGAACCCAAGCGTCAATGGCCAGTACCTGATCCGCACCGGCCAGGAAGCCTGGGGCGGCACCACCGCGGACACCATCAGCGGCAGCGACGGCCGGGACATCATCCACGGTGCCGGCGGGGCCGATTCGATCTCCGGCGGCACCGGTGCCGACCGTCTCGAAGGCGGTGCGGGCAACGACACGCTGACCGGCGGCCTCGGTGCCGACACCTTCCGCTGGGAGCTGGCCGACCACGGCAGCAACGGCGCGCCGGCCGTCGACACCGTCACCGATTTCGACACCCGGAGCTTCGACTCCGGCGGTGACCGCCTCGACCTGCGCGACCTGCTGCAGGGTGAGACCAGCGACACGCTGGGCAACTTCATCAGCTTCGAGAAGGTGGGGAACAACACCGTCGTCCACATCTCCAGCAGCGGCGGCTTCGGCAGCGGCTACACCGCCTCGGCCGAAGACCAGACCATCGTGCTGCAGAACGTGGACCTGACCGCGGGCTTCACCACGAGCGCGCAGATCCTGCAAGACCTGCTGACCAAGGAAAAGCTCGTCACCGATTGACAGTGGAGGGAACCACCGACGCCGGCCCCCACGAAGGGGCCGGCGCGGGCGGGGCCGCAGAGGAAGCCGCCCGCCTGCGGAACCGGCGGTGGCGATGAACAAAGGCCCCGCGAGGGGCCTTTACCTTCAGGAAACGGGCGGGGCGCGGGCGGGCTGCGCCTGGCGCAGGTCGTCAGGCGGCGGCAGGCACCACCGGGCCGGTGAGGCCATCGAGGCCGCAGGCCACCAGGGCATCGGCATCGTCAGAGGTGGCCACCCCTTCTGCATACACCTTCAGGCCGATGCCGTGAAGCATGCGCACAGCGCCGGCCACGTGCTCGCGGCGCGCGTTGTCGGCCGACAGCCCCTCGA
>CAZRLR010000453.1:0-3697 GCA_964600395.1 uncultured Conexibacter sp. | reverse complement strand
GGACGGTCTGCTGGCCGAGCAGCAGGAAGGGCCTGTCCGGCAGCCGATGGCCGGACTGCTCGATCGCGGCCAGGAAGGTCGGCTCGTCGCCGCCGACGTGCACGGTGCCGGCCCGGCGCACCGCCTCCGCCGTCCACGGGATCGGGCCGTCCAGCGCCCAGTCCACCTTGACCGTCGCCAGGCCGTAGACGTAGCGGCGCAGCATGGTCCGGTAGAAGGACGGAAAGGCCTCGCCGGCCATCGCCTCCAGCGCGTGCGGCATGACGTCCGCGACGACCGTCGTGGCGGCGATGCGCTCCCCGTCGGCCAGGCGCACGCCGGCGACGCGGCGGCCCATCGTCTCAATCCCGGTCACGCGGGCCCCGCAGCGGATCCGCCCGCCGAGCGCGTGCAGGTGGGCGACCAGCGCGTCGCTCAGGCGGCCGGCGCCGCCCTCGGGTGACGGCCAGCCGACCGCGTGCCCGAGGAGGTTGAGGTAGACCGCGGCGATCGCGCTGCCCCGGTGGTGCGGCGGCGCGTCCCCGTGGGCCGCGGCGCCGTACAGCCACACCCGCGAGTCGGCGCCGGTGAAGAGGGCGTCGCCGAGCGCCTGCGCGGTGCGCGGGACGAGGGAGGCGAAGGCCAGGAGCCCGCCGGCACCGGTCTCGCGCAGCAGCTTCAGCGGGCCGCCGACGGGCGGGAAGCCCGAGAGCATCGTGTCCCGCACGGCCGGGAAGGCGTCGAGCAGGGGCTGCACGAAGGTGCGCCAGCGCTCGCCGTCCCCGGGGGTCAGCGCGTCCAGCGACGCCGCGGTGGCGTCGACGTCGCGGAAGAGGACCGCCGCGCGCCCGTCCGGGAGCGGGTGCGCCGAGCAGGCCTCGGGGTGGATCCAGCGCAGGCCGTGGTCGGCGAGCGGCATCCGGGCGAAGACGGGGGAGGCGGCGGCCGCCGGGTGGACGGCGGAGAACACGTCGTGGTGGAAGCCCGGCAGCGTCAGCTCCTGCGTGCGGACCGCGCCGCCGGGGCGGTCGGCCGCCTCCAGGACGAGCACCGACCGGCCCGCCTCGGCGAGGCGGATCGCCGCCGCCAGCCCGTTCGGGCCGCTGCCGATGACGAGGTCGTCCATGGCCGGTCCCTACCCGAAACCCCGCCGCGGCAACAGACCGTGCCGGGCACGGGCGCGTTTACGACACCGTGAGAACGCCGATACGGAGAGCATGGCCATCAACGACATCACCATCGACGGCACGCCGCGCGACGTCTTCGACGTCCTGCGTGACGGCTGGGCCTACGGCGACTGGGTGGTCGGGGCCAAGCACGTGCGCGACGTCGACCCGGGCTTCCCGGCGGTCGGCACGAAGTTCCACCACAAGGTCGGCGTCGGCCCGCTGCAGCTCAACGACCACACCGAGGTCTTGGAGTACCGGGCGGACGAGCGGCTCGTCCTGAAGGCCAAGACCCGGCCGTTCGGGACCGCGAAGGTGACGATGGAGGCCTTCCCGGTGACCGGCACACGCGTTCGCGTCATCATGAACGAGCGGGCCGGCGGCGCGATCAGCCGCGCGCTCTACAACCCGGTCGTCGACCGCCTGATGAAGGCGCGCAACGTCGAGGCGCTGCGCCGCTTCGGCGACCTGGTGGCCCGCCGGCGCGCCGCCCGCGTCGCCTGAGGGCGCGCCGTCGGCTCAGGCGGCGGCGACGGCGGCGACGCTGCGGACCTTCGTCACGAAGCCGTCCAGCGCGTCCAGCGTGATGGCCTGCGGGCCGTCGCAGCGCGCGGCCTTCGGGTTGGGGTGGCACTCGACGATCAGGCCGTCGGCGCCGCACGCGGCGGCGGCGAGCGCCAGCGGCTCGACGAGCGCGCGCCGGCCGGCGGCGTGCGACGGGTCGACGATGACCGGCAGGTGCGTGTGCTCCTTCAGCACCGTGACCGCGGCGAGGTCCAGACAGGACCGGGCAGGCGTCGCATTCGCGTGGATACCGCGCTCGCACAGGACGACCTCCGAGTTGCCCTCCGCGAGGATGTACTCGGCGGCGAGGAGGAAGTCGTCGACCGAGGCGCCCATGCCGCGCTTGAGCAGCACGGGCAGCCCGGAGCGGCCGATCTCCGTCAGCAGCGGGAAGTGCTGCATGTTGCGCGCGCCGACCTGGATGCAGTCGGCGTACTCGACGACCGCGGCGATGTCGCGCAGGTCGGTGAGCTCGGTGACGATCGGCAGGCCGGTGCGCTCCCGCGCCTCGGCGAGGATCTTCAGGCCTTCCAGGCCCAGGCCCTGGAAGGCGTAGGGGCTCGTGCGCGGCTTGAACGCGCCGCCGCGCAGCAGGTCGGCGCCGGCGGCCTTGCAGGCGTCGGCCGCGGCGAAGGTCTGCTCCTCGCTCTCCACGGCGCAGGGGCCGAGGATGAGGCGGAAGTCGGGGCTCGGCCCGCCGAAGGCGACGCCGCCGACGGTCACCGCGTACGGCTGGCCGGCGTGGCGGTGCTTGTGCGCGAGCTTGTACGGCGAGGAGACCGGGACGACGCGGTCCACGCCCGGGTCGGCGTCCAGCTCGAGGCTGGCGATGTGGTCGCGGTCGGCGTCGATGACCCCGATGACCGTCTGCTCGGCGCCGTCGACGCGCTGGGAGCCGGCGCCGGTGGAGTGGATGCGCTCCAGGACGGCCGCGATCTCGGCTTCGGCGGCGTCCGGATGGAAGATGACCAACATGCCGGGAGCGTTGCACACCGCCTGCGCGGTCGGCCTTCTGACGGTGTCAACGCCAGCTGGCCGAGAGGCGCTCGACGGCCCGCAGCAGCGCCGGGCCGAGCGTCGCGCTGAACGTCGTCGTCATGTGCGAGACGTCGCGCAGGACAAGCGCGCCGCCGACGACCGGCGGGCAGACCCGGGCCGTGCAGAAGGCCGCGGACAGGTCGGCGACCTGGATGCGCGGATCCCGCGCGGCGCGCGCGGCGTCGCTCAAGGGGTCCGGCGGCAGCGCGAACGGGCGCGGCAAGGCGCACTCGGTCGCGGCGGGCAGCCCGGCGCGGGCCGCCTGCTGGACGCAGCGCAGGGCCTCGCCGGTCATCCGCGGGGTGTCGCGCAGCACGACGATGTGCTGGACGCCGCCGCGGAGCATCCGCCGCCACGCCTTCAGGTAGCCCAGGCGCCGGCTCACGCCGACCGTCCGGCCGGGCTCCGGGATGACGGTGCCGCGATGGGCGCCCGTGAAGACCACGCTGACGCGCGGGTGGGCGGCGAGCCAGTCCTGCACCTCGCGGTTCCAGGCGATGCACAGCAGCGTCCGCTCGCGGGTGGGGAAGCGCGGCCGGGCCAGCGTCATCGGGCACCCGGCGCGCGAGATCGAGATGGCGCGCCAGCCCTTGGCGCGCACGACGTTGGCCATCGCGGCACGCCAGTGCGAGGCGTGGCTGTCGCCGATGAGCGCGATCGTCCGCGTCGCGCGGGCCACGGGGGCGCCCCAGAAGCAGACGCGCAGCAGGCCCGTGTCCTGCTTGCGGCGGCACGGCTCGGGGCGCTGGGCCGCCGCGGCGGCGTCCGGGGTGGGGAAGACCGCCGCGCGCAGCCGGCGGTCCTGGCACGGACGCTGCGGATCGACGGCGGCGGCCCCGAAGCAGCGGCTCGTCGCCGCCAGGCGGGCCGCGACGGACGCCGGGACCGGGGTCTGCACCGACGGGGGCGTCACGACGGCAGGGGCCGGCGGCGCCGTCGGCGCGGTCGCG
>CAZRLR010000452.1:0-3705 GCA_964600395.1 uncultured Conexibacter sp. | reverse complement strand
TCTTCGATGATGGCATGACGACGGACACCGACCACAGAGATCTCGCCGCCCTCTCGGACGCCTGGCTGCACGCCCAGGCCCGCGGACCCGAGTACGAGGGCTTCCTGAGCAACCACGCTCCGATGGTCGTCGAGGCGCTCCAGCGGCACAACGACCGCGAGACGGCGAAGGCGCGACGCAAGGGGTAGACACCCGGCGGGGCGCCCCGCCACCCGGATAGGTTGTGCCCCGTGACGCACGGATCGCGACAGGTCGCCGCCGTCGCCCTCGTGCTCTGGGTCGTCCTGGTGGCCGGCTGCGGCGACGGCGGGACGGACGTCGCGCTCAGCCCGAAGGCCGAGGCCGGGAAGGCGACCGCGATCGCGGTCGCCAAGCCGGTCCCGGAGGAGCCCAGCCTGCTCGAGGACCCCGCCGACAGCGCCGGGGACGCGCGCAGCTACCGCCCGAGCGGCGACATCGCGGCCGACAGCGGCTTCCGCCCCGACGCGGACGGCTTCGCCTTCGAGAACTACGGCAACGACGTCGAGCCCGTGAACCTCACGCCGGCGCAGGTGCAGGACATCTTCGGCACCCAGGTGTGCGTCCGCGGCACCGGGCGCACGTGCGAGCTCTCGCCGCTGGCGCAGAAGTGGATGGAGGACCAGAACGAGGCGATGGACGGCGGGCACTGCATGGGCTTCTCGGTCACCGCCCTGCGGATGTTCGCCGAGACCGTCGACCCGCGCGACTACGGCGCGCGCCGCCCGATCGACATCGCCATCCGCGACAACACCGCGCTGCAGTCGCTCATCGCCGAGGACTTCACCTACCAGGCCTTCCCCACCGTCGCCGAGCAGACCGTCGAGGGGTCGCCACGCGAGGTCGTCAACGTCCTGGAGGAGGCGCTGAACACCGGGAAGGAGCGCTACACGATCGGGATCTACCAGGCCGACGGCGGCGGCGGGCACGCCATCACGCCGTTCGCGGTGGAGGACCGCGGCGGCGGCCGCAAGCGGATCCTCGTCTACGACAACAACTTCCCGGGCATCGTCCGGGCGCTCGACGTCGACACGCGGGCCGACACCTGGCGGTACGTCGGCGGCACGAACCCGAAGGACCTCGACGAGCTCTACGAAGGGGACGCGGACACGCAGTCCCTGGCGCTGCTGCCCACGTCCCCCGGCGAGCGCGTTCAGCCGTGCCCGTTCTGCAGCGGCGAGGCCACGCCCGACGGGCAGGGCTTCGGCCGGGTGCTCGGCGAGGCGCGGCAGTACAACGAGATCAGCCTGACCGACCTCAAGCAGCGCCATCCACACCTCGTCCTCGAGGACGCCGCGGGGCGCCGGACCGGCATCGTCGACGGCGTCCTGATCAACGAGATCCCCGAGGTGCGGATCAAGCGCAACCTCGCCGTGCAGAACTGGGAGGAGACGGTCGAGCCGGACTTCCAGACGCCGGTCGGCCTGCCGCTGACGATCCACGTCGACGGCGGCCGGCTGGCGGAGCCCGTCAAGGCCGGCATCACCATCACCGGGCCGGGGCTCGACGTCGAGGTCGACGCGATCCGCCTGGCGCCCGGGCAGCAGGACACCGTGACGTTCCCCGGCGACGGCGCGGGCCTGACCTACGAGACGGACGCGCGCGCGACGACGTCCCCCGACCTGTACGCGACGATCGAGGACGGCGACGTGACGAAGGACGGCGCGTACTACGTCGTCGGGACCGCGGCGCTCGGCTTCGGCGCCGGGTCGCGCGTGGGGTTCCGCATCGACCGGGCGGCGGGGACCTTCACGCTCGACACGACCGGGACGCGGCCCAGCGCGCCGTCCGACGGCCTGGACGGCAAGAGCCTGTACGTCGCGACGCTCGTGCGCTCGGACGCGGCCGGGGACGCGGAGTGGCTGACGGAGGACCCCGTCCCGCTGGAGGGCGGGGACGTCGGCGAGGAGCTCGTCGTCGACTTCCGCGACGCACCGGCGGCGGGCAGGCCGCTGCCCATCCGCGCGGGGCGGCCCGGCGCCCCGCCGCGGACGATCCGCGCCGCGCCCCAGCGGTAGTGCCGCAGAGCCACGGGTAGGCTCGTCGGCATGGCCGCGCTGCGCTTCGAGTCCCCCTCCGACGTCACGCGCAGCTGGACGCACCCGTCGCCGCCGTGGATGCAGCGCGCCGGCCACGCGGTCCTGGCCGACGGCGGCGTGTGGCTCATCGACCCGCCGGACGGGGACGGCCTGGACGCGGGGATCGCCGGCCTCGGCGCGCCCGTGGCCGGCGTCCTGCAGCTGCTGGACCGCCACCCGCGCGACTGTGCCGCGATCGCCGCACGGCTCGGCGTCCCGCTGCACGTCGTCCCGCTCGGGACGGCGCCGGACCTGCCGTTCGACGTCATCCCGCTCTGGCACCTGCCTGTCTGGAAGGAGGACGCGCTGTGGCTGGAGGCCGAGCGCGTGCTCGTCGTCGCCGAGGCGTTCGTCGGCGCGCCGGACTTCGCGGCGCCGGGGGAGCGCGTCGGGGTGCACCCCGCTCGGCGGTTGCTGCCGCCGACGGTCCTGCAGCCCTACGTCGACCGGGTCGAGCACCTGCTGCTCGGGCACGGGGACGCGCTGCACGGGGAGGCCGCGCGCGCGGCGCTGCGCGACGCGCTGGCCGGGTCGCGCCGGCGGCTGCCGCAGCTGCTGGCAGCTCAGGCCTCGCGCGCGGTGCACGGGCGCTTTCGCGGGTGACCCGCCGCGGCGCGGCGGCCGGGCCGCGGCCGGTAGGGTCGGCGCCATGTCAAAGGTCAAGCTGCACC
Source organism: uncultured Conexibacter sp. (assembly GCA_964600395.1). Lineage (GTDB taxonomy): Bacteria > Actinomycetota > Thermoleophilia > Solirubrobacterales > Solirubrobacteraceae > Paraconexibacter. The sequence continues at coordinate 938 of CAZRLR010000452.1, read as the reverse complement.
GCTGCTCCTACACGTTCCTCCACACCGATCTGGACGCGTGCTGGAAGGTCGAGCGCGCGCTGAAGGAGCAGGGCGTCGAGTACGAGGTCGTCAAGCACGGCTTCGGCAAGGGCAAGCGCCCGGACGTCGTGGCGCTCAGCGGGCAGAAGCTGCTGCCGGTCATCGAGCTGCCCGACGGGACGGCCTACCGGGCCGAGTCCGACGAGATGGCCGCGAAGGTCCGCGCGGGCGAGATCGGCTGACCGGACGACACACCCCGGCCGGGACCTCTACCCTGCCGGATCCACGCGCCCGTAGCTCAGCTGGATAGAGCGTCGGTCTACGGAACCGAAGGTCAGAGGTTCGAATCCTCTCGGGCGCGCTGCAGGAGGTCTGGGCCTACGCCTGCGGCCCGAGCCGACGCCGCAGCAGCGAGCGCTCCGCGGGCGAGGGTGCGAGCTCCAGCGCCCGGGCGTCGGCCAGCCGGGCGCCGTCGGGGTCGCCCGCGCGGCGCAGCAGCGCCGCGCGGGTGGCGTGCAGCAGGTGGTAACCGTCCAGCGCGCGCTCCAGGCCGGCGAGCTCGTCGAGCGCCGCGGCCGGGCCGTGCACCTCGGCGACCGCGACCGCGCGGTTGAGGCGCACGACCGGCGTGTCCTGCACGCCGATCAGGCGGTCGTAGAAGGCGAGGACCGTCGGCCAGTCGGTGGGGCCGTCGTCGAGGTGGGTGGCGACGATCGCGGCCTGCAGGACGTACGGGCCGGGCGGCCCCAGGCGCGCCGCGCGGTCGACGAGCCGGCGGCCCTGCGCGATGGCCGCCGCGTCCCACCGCGCGCGGTCCTGGTCGGCGAACAGCACGAGCTCGCCGCCTGCGTCGGTGCGCGCGCCGCGCCGGGCGTCGTGCAGCGTCATGAGCGCCAGCAGGCCGAGCGCCTCGCGTTCGTCGGGCATGAGCGCGCAGA
>CAZRLR010000451.1:0-3737 GCA_964600395.1 uncultured Conexibacter sp. | reverse complement strand
ATAATTATTTTTGTCTTAAGCGGCTTATCTTTAGTACGCTCGCGGATATTCTTAAGCGCATCAATGCCATTGAGGTTGGGTAGCATTATGTCTAGCAGCACAATATCGTATTGGTCTGTCATGATCATCTGAAAGCCATTCATGCCATCGGTAGCAGTTGTGACATTATAGCCAGCTTTTGTCAGTGCGCGGGTATACAGCTCGCTTATAAAATGTTCGTCTTCGACTATTAATACTCTTTTTTGTGGTTGCATACCCTAGCCCTTATATATGTTATGATTTTTGATCCAACCGTGTGCACCTCTAATAATACCATCTTGTCCTTGGTCTGCTTCAGATTTAACCATGCCATACGGCAGGAGAGTGAAGCTGAAAGTGCTCCCCTTGCCTTCATGGGATTCGGCAGCAATTGTACCCCCATGGGCCTTAACTATGGCTTGGCAAAGGTATAACCCCAACCCAGTGCCGCTAGCTGTACCCTTGGTTCGATGGCTACGATAGTACTTTTCAAAAAGATGTGGCAAAATCGATTGTGGTATTCCGACGCCAAAATCTTGGATACTAGTAACGACCAAACCTTGTTTATTTAGGCCGGCTCTAACAAGAATCTGGTTTGCGCCGCCGCTATATTTAATCGCGTTTTCGACTAGATTATTAACAACTTCCTGTACACCCATTCGATCAACAGCCACCTTCGGTAGCCCTGGGTCAATAGTCAGCTGGATCTGTTTTCCATGAACCTGAGCTCTCAGATTCAAATCGTTTATTGCGTTCGTTAAAATGGGTGTCCACTCTTCCTCTCTAAGAGACAAAGTTAGTTGATTTTGTTCGACACGCGCCATGTTCAATATGTTGCTAACAAATGCCGTAAGCTGCTGGGCAGAGGCATGTAACTTACCCATAAAGCCTCTCATCTCTTCGTTAAGCGTCGGAGTTACTTCCTCCTCAAATACTTCAATCAAGCCGCGCATTATCGTCAAAGGCGTACGCAATTCGTGAACAGCAAGTGCCAAAAAACTGACGTCTTGGTCGTCGTGATTGTAGCGATCGCTCTGATCAAAAACCGCCAACAAGGTTTCCGCTCCGGTAGAATCGCCTTTACTAAAGTATGCGATCATATCAAACTGCTTAGGAGAAGATTGATCGTCTAGTGTCAGTCTTACGCGTGTCCAGCTTTTTGTGTCGGTGACCTTATTATTTCGGCAATCTGCTAGCCAGTTGTCGAAAGTGTCTTCGCTAGGAAAAGACAAGTTCGCAATTTCGGTAAAGTTACTATTAAATACCTCTCCCTTTAATTCAAAGTAGGCCGCAGCAGTCTTGTTCGCGTAAGCGATTCGGTTATCGCTTTTAATTGCTATGACAGGCATCGGTAGATTACTGGCTATGGTACCGACCAAATTGCCAGTAGTCTGGGCAGTATTTATAGTCTCAACGGCAGATGTCTTGCCAACATCGACTGATTTCAGTAGATCTCTTAGTGCTTCAACCAATTCACGGCCGGTAGTTATCTTGGATGTGTCTGGCTCGCGTGCATCAAAAGTTGGACGGAATTTATAAGAGAAAATATCTTGCAAAGTCCTAACTGGTGCAGCAGCACTTTTAGCTAAAGCCAGAGTAATGAGAAAACCGCCGGTAATGGCGACGCTAGCCATTGTCATGAAAAAGAACGGGCTGTATAACGGCCATATACGGTAGCAAACAAATGTAGCAGTACCTAAAATTACAAAATATATTATCAAGTAGCCAAAAATCTTAAAACTCAACTGGTCGACATATTTTTTGTAGTTATCCACCGCTATTTCTACCTAAGGCCCTCTAAAGCCGATTAAATCTGAGCTTCCGACGGCCGTGAACCAGGTTTGGCCCGGGTTGAGGGCAACAGCGCTGCCAGCAGCGTCGGTAAAAGTAACCTGCTCTGTCCTGCTGGCTTTATGCCAAGTAACCTCGGCAGCTACGCCATTCTGGAATACTATAGCTTTGCCTGAACCGATCGTGCCGTAGACGCTGTGAACACGGTCGGGGTGAATAGAGTAAGGCACCACCCACGCAATGACGACTTTTGGCATGATTTGGGCACCACTTTTTTCATCGACATGTGGCTGACCAGCTAAAAAGCGCTTATATGAATTTGTTGTAGCGTCATAATCGTAATGAACTCCGTAAAGTTGGCTAGAGGGGTTTATATCAATTGCTGCTGCAGTAACCGGAGAAACTGCTTTTTCCTCGCCTCTTTTTAATGAGGTAAAACTGCTGCCACCATAGCCTTTTCGGCTGCGAGCGGCGTCTAGGTTAGCGCTAGATGTGTAGAGGTTATGAGGAGCGTAGCGACTATTTATTCGCCAAAAAGTCTGGTTTAGCCCATCGTCGGGTATGTCTTTTAGTCCTAGTTGAGCTATTAGTGAAATTGCTTCTGGACTACCGCCAGCGTGGGCGTAAGTCGGGTCAAAAGCGCTTAACCAATCAATGTAATAAGGACGGGCGCTACGAACTGGCCCGATGTAATCTGGCTGAGCTTCTTGAAAAAGTGCCAAGAATCTAGTGATTCCACCCTCGGCTATTGCTTCGAAAACCACCCCAGCATCTTTAAGTCCAGACTGAGGACGCGCATCAGGGCTGTTTTCGATCATTACGGCTGTGATGCCTCTTTTGTTTAGCTCGGGGGTGATTTGTACCCCAGTAAGCCTTGAGGCTTCAGTCGTAGGTTTTGGTGGCTCAACAACAACGGGTTCTGCCTCTTGTTTGTTAGATTGATCTGTTTCTTGAGCTGGTTCGTTTTTTATAAACAAAGCGTAAGCTCCATAACCCGCACCGCCAAGTATGACTACTAAAACAAAAATCATAGCGACTTTTTGCAGTCTGCTGGCGCCGCGCCAGAGTTTAGTAAGCTTTTTAAAGGGGTTTTTAGATTGTTTGCTGGCTTTCACGATTGGCTCACGTTGGCTGTAGCGATCTTCGGCTTCAGCCATTTTTTCCGGCTCAATAAATGCTGGCTCTTCAAATTTTTCTTTTCTATCCATAAGCATAAGTATAAAGAGTCGAGAGTCAAGAGACAAGAGTCGCGAGGCATGAGCAGTGAGCCATGAGCCAAGAGCTAGGGAATAGGGACCAGGGACTAGGGACTAGACTAGCAAGTATCACCCCGTACCCTGTACCGCGTACTGCGTACTGTTCAAGCAGAGCCTAGAGTAAAGAGTCATGAGTCATGAATCAAGAACTAGGGACTAGTAGCCAGTGTCTAGGGTCTAATTCATACTTTATACATGATACGTAATACTTGATACTATCTTTGTTTAGAATTTAGATTTTAGGATTTAGAATTTTACACTTACTATCAACTACCAACTACTACCTACCAACTACCAACTACTAACTACTAGCCCCCTGCGCCCTGTACGCATCTCTTATTACCCTGTACAATATGCATAATGAAAACGGAGTTAGTAGAAAAAATTACGGCCAAACTTACCGAGGGTTTGACGGTGCCCGCGCGCGCAGAAGTCGAAGCCGCAAAACCTTTGCGTCATTTGCCGGAAGGAGCCGAAGTTACAAGGGTAGCACCAAGCCCAACTGGCTTTGTGCATATCGGCACTATTTATACTGCCCTGCTCTGCGATGAATTAGCGAAGCAAACCGGTGGCGTTTTCTATCTTAGAATCGAAGATACTGATAAAAAACGTGAGATTGAAAACGGCGACCAAGTAATCCGAGCAGCTCTCGATAATTTTGGACTAACTCCG
>CAZRLR010000450.1:0-3737 GCA_964600395.1 uncultured Conexibacter sp. | reverse complement strand
GAGGGGAGTGCATCCGGTGCTGCCAGGGCGACACCGGATGCACTCCCCGGCCCCCGGCACGAGTGATGCATCGACCCGCCGGACGCGGGCCGATCCGTCACTCGCGCCGGCTACACCGCCTGCGGCGCCTTGACCTTCCCCAGGACGAGGTCCGCGCCGCGCTCGGCGACCATCATCGTCGGGGCGTTCGTGTTCCCGCCCGGGATGAGCGGCATGACCGACGCGTCGATGACCCGCACGCCCTCCAGGCCGTGGACCTTCAGCTCGGGGTCCAGGACGCCGTCGTCCGACAGCGGCCCGATCTTGCAGGTCCCGACCGGGTGGTAGATGAGCTCGACGCGCCTGCGGATGTCCGCCTCGATGTCCGCGTCGTCCACGACGCCCGGCCCGGGGAAGATCTCGCGCGTGATCGTCGACGCGAACGGCTCCTTCGACGCGATCTCGCGGGCGATCTTGATGCCCGCCACGAGCGCGGCCATGTCCTCGGGGTCCGTCAGCGAGTTCGTGACGATCTTCGGCTTGGCCCGCGGATCCGCCGCCCGCAGGAGCACCTCGCCCCGCGACTTGGGGGACACGAGGACGGGCCCGATCGTGATCGCGTGCCCCTCGAACGTGTCGAAGCCGTGGTCGACGAAGTACGCCGGCGCGAAGTGGAACTGGATGTCGGCGGCCGGCAGGCCGGGACGGCTGCGGACGAAGGCGAACGCCTCGGCGACCGACGAGGCCAGCGGCCCGCTGCGCTTGAGCGCGTACTCGAGCAGCCCCTTCGGCGTCTCGGCGTCGGCCAGCGAGCCCGACGGCACCTCGAACGTCGTGACGACGAACGGGTGGTCCTGCAGGTTCTGCCCGACGCCCGCCAGATCGTGCTTGACCGGGACGCCGACGCTCTGAAGGTGCGCGGCCGGACCGATGCCGGAGACCATGAGCAGCTGCGGCGAGGCCAGCGCGCCCGCCGACAGCAGCACCTCGGTGCCGCGGGCGACGTCGGTCGATCCGCCGCGCTTGGTCGCGTAGCGCACGCCGGTCACGCGGTCGCCCGACATCTCGAGCCCCAGCGCGGTCGCCCCCGTGATGACCTGCAGGTTCTTGCGGTTCATCGCCGGGCGCAGGTACGCGTCGGCGGCCGAGAAGCGCTTGCCGTTCTTCTGCGTGACCTGCACGCGCGAGGAGCCATCCTGCTCGGGCCCGTTGTAGTCCGGGACGTTCGGGATGCCCGCCGCCTGCGCGGCCTGCAGGAACTGCGCGGTGAGCTGCCGCGGCGAGCGCGCGTCCGCGACGTTCAGCGGGCCGCCGACCGCGTGGTACTCCGAGGCGCCCCGCTCGTTGTGCTCCGCCCTCAGGAAGTACGGCTCGACCCCGGACCAGCCCCACCCGGCCGCGCCCTGCGCCTCCCACAGGTCGTAGTCCAGCGGACGGCCGCGGACGTAGAGCATCGCGTTCATCGAGCTCGAGCCGCCCAGGCCCTTGCCGCGCGGCACGTAGAGCGAGCGCCCGTCGCAGCCCGGCTCGGGCTCGGTGTAGAAGTCCCAGTCCAGCGGCGTCTTGAACTGCTTGGCGAACGCGGCCGGGATCTTGATGTTCGGCGACCGGTCCTTGCCGCCGGCCTCGAGGAGGATGACCTTGACGGTCGGGTCCTCGCTCAGGCGCAGGGCCAGGACGCAGCCGGCCGAACCGGCACCGACGATGACGTAATCCGCGGAAGGCATGGCTCGATTCTGCCAGTCCCCGGCGTGCCTGCACACCGCGCACGCGCCTGTTCTGACACGGTGTCAGGTCAGCGGGGGTCCGGCGCGGGCGTCAGCCGCACCTTCTCCGGCGCGTCGCGGCCCCGCCGGCTCCAGCGGTAGGCCTCGCTGCGGACGGTCTGCAGCCAGGCCGGCGCCGGCTCCAGGCCGCCGCCGGTGATGAACGGGTCGAAGTCCACGTCCCCCGCGGCCGGGTCCAGCAGCCCCTGCAGGCGCAGCGTCCCCACCGGCTCGAAGTGCCCGAGCGGGCCCGTCACCGTCAGCGCGTACTGCACCCCCTCGGCGACCCGCGCGCGCATCGCATCCAGCGACGGCCCGGGGCCCTCCTCGTCCGGCGGGCGCAGCCCGATGAGCAGCGTCCCGGCGTCCGTCCGGTACGGGAGGCACGTCGAGTAGTCCTGCGCGAACCAGCGCCGGGCGGGCAGGAAGACGTGATGGACGACCGGGACGTCCGCCGAGGTGTTGATGAGGAAGTCCTGGTGCCGCCCCGGCCCGTGGGCGTCCACGAGGCGGACCGCCACCGCGAAGAAGTCGCCCCAGCCCTGGGGCAGCCCGAGGCCGCGCGAGCAGCGGGCGAGCACGTCGTAGCGCGCGCCCGCCCGCAGGAGCGGCGCGCTGCCGGCCTGGGGGTGGGTCCGGTCCACGGTCCAGGTCCCGTGGCAGAGGAAGCCCTGCGGATGGACGGCGCGGGCGCGGCGGGCCCGCGCCACGACGCCGAACGGGACGGTCAGCGCCCGGCCGAGGACCTGGGTGGGCGTGAGGCTCGGGGACGCGGGCGACATGGCCGGGGCCTACCCACCGCGCCGCGTCGCAACCCGCCCCGGGCGCACCCCGGCGCGCCCGGCGGCTACCGCGCGGGCACCCAGCCGGCGGGGAAGGCGCCGACCGGCACGTGCCCGTGGTACTCGGGGAAGAGGCCGCGGGCCAGCGCCTCGGCCGACCGCCCGGCGAAGAGCGCGTGCAGGTCGCCGATCGTCAGCAGGACGCGCAGGGTCGCGGCGATCTGGAGGTCCGCGGCGTTCGGGCGGCCGCTGCCCATCGTGCCCTGGCCGATGAGCGCGTCGACGTGGTCGAGCTTGGCCGGCAGGCCGGCGAGGTCCTCGGCGAGCTGCGCCGCCGTGATCCGGTGGTACTTCCACGACGCGCGGACGTAGCGCATCGCGAAGTCGGTCCCGGGCGGGTCCAGCGGCTCGCCGCCGGCGAACGTCCCCATCGCCTCGGGGCGGAAGTGCAGCGCGCCCCACGGCAGGCGCCGGCCGAGGTCCTGCAGCTCCTCGTCGCCCCCGCGCTCGGCCTCGTGCACGTCGTCGGCGATGCCGTCCGGGAAGAGCGGCGGCTCGGCCTGCAGCTCCTCCAGGCGCGCGAGGATCGCCCGCGAGCCGTGGACGGGCTCGCCGTCGAGGGTCATCCCCGGGACCGTGCGGCCCTCGGGGCCGTAGATCGCCTCCATGGCGTCCCCGTGCGGCCCGGCCTGCAGGACGACGCGCTCGTAGTCGAGCCCCTTGATCTTCAACGCCGCCTCGACGGTCATGCACGGGTGCGAGGGGGGTAGGACGTGGACGGCGATCTCAGGGCTCATCGCCGGACCCTAACGCTCCGCGAACCGGTACCGTCGTGGCCCATGGCGTCCCTCCCGAATCCGGTGGCCCGACTGGGCGCGATGGCGCAGAACGCGCTGGAAGTGGCCCGCTTCGGGGGCCTGGAGACCGGGGACACACCGGCGCCGTTCGAGGTCGTCAGCGAGCAGCGCGTCTTCAACCTGCGGCGCTACTTCGCCGACGAGGTCCCCGCGGACGCGCCGGCGATGATCCTCGTCCCCCCGATGATGCTCGCCGCCGAGGTGTGGGACGTCTCCCCGCTGGCCAGCGCCGTCCGCGAGCTGCATGCCGCGGGGGTCGACGCGTGGGTCGTCGACTTCGGCGCGCCCGAGCACATCGAGGGGGCGCTGGAGCGCACGCTCGCCGACCACGTCATCGCCGTCAGCGACGCGGT
>CAZRLR010000449.1:0-3739 GCA_964600395.1 uncultured Conexibacter sp. | reverse complement strand
CGACCAGCCGGCGCTCGTGCGCATCAAGGCGGCGCTGACGGCGACGACGATCGCCGAGTCCTTCCGCGACGCCGGGCACGACGTGATGCTCATGATGGACTCCGTCACGCGCTTCGCGATGGCCCAGCGCGAGGTCGGCCTGGCCATCGGCGAGCCGCCGGCCACGCGCGGCTACACGCCGTCGGTCTTCGCGCTGCTGCCCAAGCTGCTCGAGCGCTCGGGGACGTCCGTCGACGGCTCGATCACCGCGCTGTACACCGTCCTCGTCGACGGCGACGACATGAACGAGCCGATCGCCGACGCGGCGCGCTCGATCCTCGACGGCCACATCGTCCTCACGCGCGAGCTCGCGCACGCCGGGCACTACCCCGCCGTCGACGTCCTGCAGTCCGTCAGCCGCCTCGTCGGCGAGGTCACCGAGCCACCCGTGCGCGCCGCCGCCCAGGAGCTGCGTGCGCTGCTGGCCGCGCACCGCGACAAGAAGGACCTCATCGCGATCGGCGCCTACGAGCGCGGCTCGGACCCGTTGGCCGACCGCGCCATCGACCTGGAGGGGGCGATCCAGGGGTTCCTGCGCCAGTCGCAGGAGGACCCGACCGCGGCCGACGAGGCCGACGCGCGCCTGCGCGCCCTCGTCGGGGATCCCGGTGCTGCGTCCGCGCCGCTGCCGGTGGCCGAGACGGCCTCCGTGGCCGAGGACGACATCGCGGCGCTCATGCAGGCCGCCGCGCAGGAGGGCGGGCCGGAGTTCGCGCCCGGGCCGCCGGCCTTCCCGCCGCTGGGCCTGGCGGGCTAACAGCGTCCACCGCCGCCCCGGAAGGCTCAACTCCCCCGCGTCCGGTCCGATGACCAGAGGGCCGTGCCTTCCTCCACCGCTCAGCGCGACGCCGCCTACCGGGCGATCGCGGCGACCCTTCCCGGGATGGTCGTCACCGTCTTCGACGAGGACCTCGTCGTCCGCATGGTCGAAGGCGGCGGCCTGGCGCAGGCGCTGCTGCCCGGCACCGCCTTCGAGGGCCGCCCCGTCGCCGACCTGCTGGACCCGATCGGCCGCAAGGACGTCCTGGCCCGCTACCGGCGCGCGCTGGAGGGCAAGAAGGCCGAGTTCGCCTACGTCGCCACCGGGACCGGACGCCAGTACCTCGTCACCGTCTCGCGGCTGGACACCGGGGAGGACGGCGAGCGCCTCGGCCTCGCGGTCTGGCACGACGTCACCGAGCGCAACGAGGTCCACCGGCGCCTGCAGCACCTCGCCGACCACGACCCGCTGACCGGGCTGCTGAACCGTCGCCGCTTCGAGCAGGAGGTCGAGCAGCACCTCATGCGCTGCCGTCGCTACGGCGCGCGCGGCGCCGTCGTCCTCATCGACATCGACCACTTCAAGTACGTCAACGACACGCTCGGGCACGGCGCCGGGGACGAGCTGATCGTCCAGATCTCCGACGCGCTGCGCTCGCGGCTGCGCGAGAGCGACATCATCGCCCGGCTCGGCGGCGACGAGTTCGCCGTCCTGCTGCCGCAGGTCAACCTCGCCGAGGCGGAGATCGTCGCGCGGTCGCTCGTCGAGGGCCTGCGGGGTCACGCCCGCGCCCACGTCGACGGGCCGCTGCGCCCCGTCACCGCGTCGATCGGGGTCGCCGTCGTCACGCCGGGGCAGGTCACCGGCGAGGAGGTCATGACGCAGGCCGACCTGGCGATGTACGACGCCAAGGAGGCCGGGCGCGACCGGCACGCCGTCTACCGCGACGAGGACGTCCCGCCCGACGCGGCCGGGGCCTCGTCGGACGCGAAGGCCACCGGCGGCATCCGCACCCGCCTGCGCTGGCTGGACCGCGTGCAGGCGGCGCTGGACGAGGACCGCTTCGTCCTGCACGGCCAGCCGATCGTCGACCTCAGGACCGGGGACGTGCACGGGCACGAGCTGCTGCTGCGCATGCTCGGCGACCAGGACCAGCTCATCGCGCCGTACGCCTTCCTGCCGACCGCCGAGCGCTTCGGCCTGATCCCGGCCGTGGACCGCTGGGTCATCGCGCGGGCGATCGAGCTCGCCGGCGACCACGGGTCGCGCTTCTCGATCAACCTCTCGGCCAAGTCGCTGAGCCAGCCCGACCTCGTCGCGTTCATCGCCGACCGCGTCGCGACCGCGCGCGTGGACCCCTCGGCCCTGACCTTCGAGATCACCGAGACCGCCGCGGTGACGAACGTCGCGCTCGCGCGGACCTTCGCCGAGGGGCTGCACGACCTCGGCTGCCGCCTGTCGCTCGACGACTTCGGCGCCGGCTTCGGCACCTTCTCCTACCTCAAGCACCTGCCGTTCGACGAGGTGAAGATCGACGGGGAGTTCGTCTCCTCGTGCGTCAGCTCGTCCTTCGACCAGATGGTCATCGACGCCGTCGTGTCGATGGCCACGGCGCTCGGCAAGACGACGGTGGCCGAGTTCACGGGGGACCGCGAGACGGCCGACCTGCTGCGCGCCGCCGGCGTGACGCACGCCCAGGGGTTCTACCTCGGGCGCCCCGGGCCGCTGCCCACGGGCGAGCCCGCGTCGCTCGCCGTCCGCACGCGCTGACCCGGCGCGCCGCGTCAGGGCGTGCAACGGGTGTCCCCGGGCAGCACCTGATGCCCGCCCGCGCGCCTGCGTCCGGACGAACGGGGCGCTCGGCGGCCGGACTGACCACCCGGGCGTCGGACACGCGTCCAGCCGTCGTCCATCCCGGGCGAGCGCGGCCGACCACCCCGTCTGTGAGCGGCGAGTCCCCCTTCCGGTTCGGCTTGGAGCGAGTGCGCGAGGTGCGCGTGCACGACGAGCGGACCGCCCAGGAGGGCCTGGCCGGCAGCCTCATGGTCCGCACCCGCGAGGAGGCCGCCCTGGCCGCCGCGCGGACGCGCCTGCACGAGGCCCGCCGGACCGCCACGACCGCACCGGACTTCACCGGCACGTTGTCGGGGCCGGCCCTCGTGGCCGGCGTGGCGTGGGTGCAGCGGCTGGAACGCCACTGCGAGACCGCCGCCGCCTCCAGCGCCCGCGCCGACGCGCAGGTCTCCCGGGATCGCGAGAACGTCCTGGAAGCCGCGCGTCGGCGCGAGGCCCTGGATCGCCTGCGGGCCCGGCGCCTGGCCGAGCACACGCTCGCCGCCGGCCGCGCCGAGAACGCGCGCCTGGACGAGATGGCCCTGCGCCGCCGCCCCGGGGTCGCCGCATGACCCTCACCCTCGACGCCGTCGCCCGCGTGGCGCAGCTGCAGTCGATGATCGCGACGCTCGGCGGGGCCCCGGCCACCGCCACACCGGTACCGACGGGCACCGACGCGACGTCGTTCGCCGCCCAGCTGCAGCAGCAGACCGCCGCGCCTGCCGCCACCACCACGACCTTCCCGGCCGCCTCCGGCGCGACCGTCCCCTTCGGAGCCGAGATCGATGCGGCAGCCACGCGCAACGGGATCGACCCCGCCCTCCTCCGCGGACTCGTCCGCCAGGAGTCCGGGTTCGATCCCACCGCGCGCAGCGGCGCCGGCGCCGTCGGCCTCACGCAGCTCATGCCCGGCACCGCGCGCGGCCTGGGCGTCACGGACCCGACCGATCCCGCGCAGGCCCTCGAGGGCGGCGCGAAGTACCTGCGCCAGCAGCTGGACCGCTTCGGCGGCGACGTCGCCAAGGCGCTGGCCGCCTACAACGCCGGCCCCGGCGCGGTGCAGAAGTTCGGTGGCGTCCCGCCCTACGCCGAGACCCAGCAGTACGT
>CAZRLR010000448.1:0-3753 GCA_964600395.1 uncultured Conexibacter sp. | reverse complement strand
CCCGCCGACCGTCGCTGTCGAGCAGAGGCGGGCGGGAGCGGACGGGGATGTCCCCGGAGCGGCGTCCGGTGGAGCGAGGGACGAGCGGAACCGAAGCGGAGGGGACGTCCCCGGCCGCGCACGCCCCGCCGGCGGCCCGACTCAGCCCACTTCGGCCGGCTCGTCCTTACCCTGCAGCCGCTCGCGACCGCGACCGACCGCCGCGATGAACTTCGACAGGTTCACTTCCAAGGTGTTGAGGATGTCGTCCGCGTAGTCCTCGGCGCCGAGACGGATCTCGCGCTCGCGGGCCCGGGCGTCCTCGACGATGTCCTCGGCGGCCCGCTCGGCCTGCTTGGTGACCTCCTCCTGGGAGATCAGCTGGTCCTGCTTCTCGCGCGCTTCCTTGATGATGCGCTCGGCTTCGCGCTTGGCCTCCGCGAGCATCTCCTGACGCTCCTTGACGATCCAGCGCGCCTGCTTGATCTCCTCAGGGATCGTGGCGCGCATCTGATCGAGGATGTCGTAGATCTCTTCCTTGTCAACGCGGACGGTGTCGCTGAGCGGCACCGGCTTGGCGTTGTGGACGAGATCGTCGAGCTTGTCAATGAGGACCAGGACGTCCATGGCACCGCTTTAGTTCGCTGTCTTGGTGAAGGTTCCTTCACGCGGGCCGCGAGAGCTCTTCGGTGAGCCTCGCTGCGACGCGTGCCGGCACCAGCCCGTCGATCGTCCCGCCGAAGGTGGCGAGCTCTTTGACGCCGCTGGAGCTCAGGAAACTGTACTGCGGTGACGCCATCACGTAGAACGTGTCCACGTCCGGCGCCTGGATGCGGTTGAGCTGGTTCATCTCGAACTCGTACTCGAAGTCCGAGATCGCCCGCAGGCCCTTCACGATCGCCTTGCTGCCGTTGCGCCGCGCGAAGTCCACCACGAGGACGTCGAAGGGGACGGCCTTGACGTTGCCGAGGTCGGCCGTGGCCTCCTCGATGAACGAGAGGCGCTCCTCGATGTCGAAGAGCGGCTTGTTCTTGCGCACGGAGAGGTTGACGACGGCGACGAGGACCTCGTCGAAGACGTTCGCGGCGCGCGCGATGACGTCCAGGTGGCCGTTCGTGATCGGGTCGTAGGACCCGGGGCAGACGGCGATGCTCGGTGGGCTGTCGGTCACGCTGAGTAGATCCGGATGATGGTGGTGCCGTAGCGACGTTCTTTGGTGAGGGTCATGCGGTCCAGCTGCATCGGGTTGCGGCGGCCGGACTCGGTGACGACCCTCCCGCCGGCCGCCAGGACGGCGGCCAGATCGTCCTGGAGCTCGTCCCCCAGCGGCTGCGCCAGCAGGTAGGGCGGGTCCAGGAAGATCAGATCGTATGCCTCAAGCCGTGCGCGCGCCTCCCGGAGGCGAGCCCGGGCGTCCATCCGGTGCGTGGCGGTGGTCTCGCCGTCGAGGCCGAGGGCCTTGAGGTTGTCGCGGACGACCGCGATCGCGCGGCGGTCGGCGTCGCAGAAGGTCGCATGCCCGGCACCCCGCGAGAGCGCCTCGATGCCGAGCGCCCCGCTGCCGGCGAACAGGTCCAGCACGCGATCCTCCTCGTGCAGCGGCCCGAGCATCGAGAAGAGCGCCTCGCGGACGCCGTCCGCGGTCGGGCGCGTGTCCTCCCCCGCCGGCGTCTGCAGACGCCGGCCCTTGAACTCCCCGGCTATGACCCGCAGCGCCATGTGGGCCTCAGGCTGCCACAGGCGCCGCTTCGAGGTCCGCCAGCGCGTCGGCGAGCAGCGCGTGGTCGGGGTGCTCGAGGCGCGGGTCGGCGTCCAGCAGCAGCTGCGCCCGGTCGTGGGCACGGGCCAGGATCTCCCCGTCCTCGGGCAGCCGGGCGAAGCGGTGACGCGCCAGGCCGGACTGCCGCGTCCCGGTGATCTCCCCCTCCCCGCGCAGCTCGAGGTCGATCTCGGCCAGCCGGAAGCCGTCGGTGTGCTGTGCCAGGGCCTGCAGCCGCTTGGAGTCCCCCGGCCCGAAGAGCAGGCACAACGACGCGTGCTCGCCCCGGCCGACGCGACCACGCAGCTGGTGCAGCTGCGAGATGCCGTAGCGCTCGGCGTCCTCGACGACCATGACCGTCGCGTTCGGGACGTCGATGCCGACCTCGATGACCGTCGTGGCGACGAGGACGTCCGCCTCGCGGGCGGCGAACGACGCCATGACCGCCGCCTTCTCCTTGGACTTCATCTGCCCGTGCATGAGGACGACGCGGAAGTCCTGCAGCTCGCCCGTGCGCAGGCGCTCGTACTCGGCGGTCGCCGCCCGCGCGGCGACGGCCTCGGACTCGCTCACCAGCGGGCAGACGACGAACGCCTGGCGCCCGGCGCGCAGCTCCTCACGCATGCGCTCGTAGGCGCGGGCGCGGCCCTGCTCGCCCGAGACGACGTGGGTGGCGATCGGCTGCCGGCCTTTCGGGAGCTCCCGCAGCGCGGTGACGTCCAGCGCCCCGAACGACGCCAGGCGCAGCGTCCGCGGGATCGGCGTGGCGGTCATGTGCAGGACGTGCGGCGCCGTGCCCTCCAGCGCCTTGACGTCCAGGGCGGCTCGCTGGTTGACGCCGAAGCGGTGCTGCTCGTCGACGACGGCCAGGGCGAGATCGCGGAAGGCGACGTCCGGCTCGATGAGCGCGTGCGTCCCGACGATCAGATCCAGCTCGCCCGAGGCGAGGCCGGCGAGGATCTCCCGCCGGCGCGCGGTGGTGGTCGACCCGGTGAGGATCGCGCCGCGCACGCCGGATCCGGACCCGCCGAGGAGCCCGGTGTCGTCCAGCCCGGGCAGCAGCGCGCGCAGCGTCGCGAAGTGCTGCTCGGCCAGCGTCTCGGTCGGCGCCATCATCGTCGCCTGCCGCCCGGCGTCGACCGCGCGGAGCATCGCGTGCAGCGCCACGACGGTCTTGCCCGACCCGACCTCCCCCATCAGCAGCCGCTGCATCGGCCGCCCCCGCGCGAGGTCGGCGTCGATCTCGTCCATCGCCCGCGCCTGGTCGCCGGTCGGCGTGAACGGCAGCAGCTCCGCACGCCAGCGCGCGCTGACGGTCGGCGGCACGTCGATCGCGGACGCGGTCTGCATCCCGCGGCGCTGGGCCCGCAGGCGCAGCTGGACGATCTGGTCCAGCAGCAGCTCGTCGAAGGCCAGGCGCCGGCGCCCGGCCTCGTGCTCGGCGAAGTGGGCGGCGGTGAGCGCGGCGACCCGGTCGGGCAGGGCCTCGGCACGGCGGAGGGACAGCGGCAGCGCGTCGACGACGTCGTGCAGCTGGGCCCGGTGGGCCTGCACGGCGGCCAGCAGC
Organism: uncultured Conexibacter sp.; assembly: GCA_964600395.1. GTDB lineage: Bacteria > Actinomycetota > Thermoleophilia > Solirubrobacterales > Solirubrobacteraceae > Paraconexibacter. The sequence goes on along the minus strand of CAZRLR010000448.1, from coordinate 448 downwards.
TGCGTGGAGGTGATGCCCTTCGTCGCGGGGTACTGCGCGACCGCGGCGCCCGTGGCCACGAGCTGGTCGGTGACCGCGTGGGAGTTGACGCGGAAGCGCTGGCCCCCCTGGTACTTGCCCGCCAGGACCAGGCGCGTGCCCGGGACGTACTGGCGGTGCAGCCACGGCTGGTTGAAGAACGTCGCCTGCATGACGCCCGTCCCGTCGACGACGATCGCCTCCACGAGCGGCTTCATCCCGCGCCGGCGGACGGGTCGCGAGGTGATGCGCCGCACCTCCACGACGACGGTGGCGACCTCGTCCACCTGCAGCTCCTCGATCGTCCGCCCCTCCCCGCTGTCGCGCGGCAGGTGCGACAGCAGGTCCCCGACGGTGTGCAGCCCGAGCAGGCCGGCCGCCTCCGCGACGGTGGGGATCGCCCAGGTCAGCGGCTCCTGCAGCCGGGACG
>CAZRLR010000447.1:0-3775 GCA_964600395.1 uncultured Conexibacter sp. | reverse complement strand
CCCAACCGTCGCGGGCGGAGAGCGTCAGGACCTCCGCCCCGCCGGTGCGGGCCGCCACCTGCGCGGCGAGCGCGACGGGATCCTTGGCCAGGTCGCCCTTGGAGCAGACGACGAGCGGCTCGATCCCCGCCGCCCGCGCAAGCGCGACGAAGCGCTCCAGGCGCCGGAGGTTCAGGTCGCCGTCCAGCGAGGTGACGATGAGGCAGCGGTCCGCGTTGGCGACGAGCTCCGAGCCCTCCCGGGCCAGCACCTTGCGGCGGTCGAGGACCGCCCGGACGGCGCCATCGCGGACGCCGACCCAGTCGCCGACGAGCGGCGGGTCATGGTGGCCGAGGACGGGCAGCAGCCGGTCCTCGGTGCCGTCGCGCACGACGACGCGACCGCGATGGACGGCGACGATGCGCCCCGGCGTGAGCGCGGGGTCCTGCAGGGTGGCCAGGGCGTCCGCCCAGGCCTGGTCCCACCCGAGGGGGTGAAGTGACACTTGGTGCTCCTTGAGATCTGCGGTGAACGTGGTCGCGGGACCGGCGGCGCGGACGGCGCCGCCGGGTCCTCAGGACCCAGGCGTCAGATGCAGATGCGGGAGCAGGCGCAACACGCCACGGAGGCTAACGCACGCGACGCGGGCGTCAAGCCCGGCCGGGCGCTCAGCGCGCGAGCGGCGCTTCGAGGAGCCCTTCACGGTCCAGCAGCGCCTGCACCGCGTCGGCGGCGATCGCCTGCCCCTCGACGGTGAAGTGCAGGCCGTCGGCGGCGCGCACGCGGACCGAGCGCCCGCCGCGCTGGATGGACTCGTGGAAGACGCCATCCGGGGTGAAGATCGCGCCGAGGTCGAGGATCCGGACCTGCGGCAGGCCGGCTGCCGCCCGGCGCGCGGCGGCGTTGACGGCGGCCACGACCCGCGCGAGGCCGTCGTCGCGCGGGACGGGGATGAGCAGCCAGACGACGTTCGCCCGCCCGCGCTGCGTGTAGGCGCGCATGAGGCCGCGCTGCCGGGTGGCCAGCGCCTGCGTCCAAGCGGCGGTGCAGCACTGCAGGTCGTGGCCGTCGTCGTCGCGGATCGCGTAGCCCTCGTTGCCGCCGAGCGAGACGATGGTCACCCGCGGGTGCACGTCGTGGATCTGCTGCGCGGCACGCTGCAGCCACCCTGGATAGGCGCCCGGGCCGCTGAGGCGCGAGCCGGGCACCGCGTCCGAGCGCACGCGCGCGGCGGAGCCGTAGGCGTCCTCCAGGACGCTGTCGATGCCCTCGATCGTCGAGTCGCCGGTCGTGAGGATGACCGGCCCGGACGTCGCCGGGACGACCTTGGCGCGGCCGACGGCGATCGTCGTCGTCGTCCGCGCCCCCAGCAGGCCCGCGGCGATGCGCAGCTGCCCGTCGGCGCGCGGGCGCACGCGCTTGGCGACCCCGGCGGTGCCGGGCACGAGCGCCACGTCGCCGCAGGGGTGGCCGATGCCCGTGCCGCTGAAGCACAGCTGCGCCGTGCGGTCCCCGAGGTTCCAGCGGTCCACGAGGCGGACGGTGACGCTGCGCCCGCGCTGCACGTGCTTCGGGGCGCGGATGGCGAGGCGGTCCGCGCAGGACGGCGTCTGGATCTCGGTGGTGTACTGCGTCGTGCCGCCGTCGGCGGTCGTGATCGCCGCGACGAAGCGGCGCACGCGGGCGTCGCAGCTCCACGTCGCCGCGTGCGGCAGGGCCATCCGCCCGCCCCCGTCCAGCGCGGTCGTGGCGACGGGCTCCGGGCCGCGCTCCGTCAGCTCGCTGATCGTGACCGCCGCGCGCGGCTGCCCGAGGGCGTAGAGGCCGATGCGGCCGATCTCCTGGCGGGAGGAGATGAAGACGGTGTCGGCCGGCAGCGGGGGCGGTGGCGCCGGTGGCGGCGGCGGGGCCTGCGCGACGGCGGCGGGCGCCGGGGCGGCGACGGCGAGCAGCAGCACGAGCCCGCGCCCCCGCACGACACGTCCAGCCCAGGTCCCTGCGCGCCCCCGCACCGAAGGGACGGTACCGCACGGACCGCGTCGCTCAGCGCACCCGCAGGCGGGCGGAGCCCGTGACGTAGCCGGCCTTCTTCGCGGTGAGCGTCCGCAGGCCGCGGCCGGCGAGCTTCAGCGTCAGGCGCGCCCGGCCGGACGCGTCGGTCTGCGCGCGCGTGGCGCCGAGCTTCAGGGCGACGCCGGCGACGCCGCGGGTGGCGCCCTGGATCGTCGTCGTCACGGTCACCGTCACGCGCGTCCGGCGCCCGGCGGTCACGCGCGCGGGCGCGAGCTTCACGCGCAGCTCGGGGTCCGTGCAGGCCGGCGGCGTCCCCAGGGCCTTGAGGTCCACCGCGTCGGCGAGCGCCTGATGGCCGGAGGCGCTCAGGTGCAGGTAGTCCGACCCGTTGTACGCGGGGGCCAGCCGCGTCGGGGCGGCCGGGTCGCGGACGGCGGCGTCGAAGTCGACGACGCCGTCGGCGACGGTCTGGCTGCGGATCCACGCGTTGACCTGCTGCCGGGGCGGGTCGCCGAGCAGGTCCCCGTAGGTCGGCAGCGTCGTGCCGCCGGCCGGGGTGAGCGTCCCGAGCTGGATCCGGACGCCGGCGGCGTGCGCGTCGGCGACGAGCTGCTGCAGGGCGCCGATGATCTGCCCCGAGGACGCCGCCCCGATCCCGATGTCGTTGATGCCCTCCAGGACGACGACGTCCGTCACCCCCGGGCGGCCGAGCGCGTCGGCGCCGAAGCGGTCCAGGCCCGAGGCGCCCGCCTGTGCCGCGGGCCCTGCGGCGAGCAGGCGGTTGGAGCTCACGCCGGCGTTGAGGACCGACAGCGGGACGCCCGCGTCGTCCAGGCGCCGCTGGAGGAGGTCCGGGTAGCGGGTGTCGGTGTCGAGCGTGCCGAAGTCCTCGAAGAGCGGGGTGCGCTTGCCCTGGAACCCGTCGGTGATCGAGTCGCCGAACGCGACGACCGCGCCCGTGCGCCCGGAGGCCAGGACGTCGACGCCCGACAGCAGGTACCAGCCGGCGGAGTGGTCGCCGATCGCCGACGGGCCGAAGCCCGCCGCTGTCGTCTGCGCCGTGAGGTCGCCCGTGCCGACCGCGCTGAGGTACGAGCGCTGGCGCGTGACGAGGTGCTCGGTCGGGTCGCTGATGGTGCCGGCCACCGCGACGCTGATCGCGAGCTTCTGGAACGGCTTGACGTCGAGGTCCACCGGGTCGCTCGTCACCGAGCCGCCCGGGGACATCGTCACCTTCGGGCCGCCGTTGAACGTCAGCTGGCGCAGGGTGTCGGGGCGGATGGCCGCGCCGCCGTCCTGCAGCGCGATCGTCACCGGCCCCACCGTCGACTGCGTCCGGCCGTAGCGGTTGTCCAGGCGGACGCGGACCTGCGCGCCGGCCAGGTGCGGCGAGACGATCATCCGCAGCGTCTGGTCGCGCAGCTGGGTGCGCGAGCTGCCGCCGTCGCTCGGGGCCGCCGCCCACGAGCCCACCCAGTGCGGGACGCACGTCGCCGCCGGCGAGCTCGACGCCCCGGCGCCGAGGGACAGCAACGACGACAGGACGGCGACGGCGAGAAGCTGGCGGCGGCGCGACGGCACGCGAGGACGGTACCCGAGCCGGCGCCACCGGCGGGCCGGCGGCGCCGCTTGCGGGGCGGAAGGGTCTGCGGGTCGCGGGGCGAAAGACGCAGCGTGGTCCTTAATGCGTTCGTCATCGCCCTCGTCGCCGCCGCGCTCGGCGTCCTCGGTGCCCGTGCCACCTTCCGCCGCCTCGAGCTCGACGTGAGCGAGCTGCTCGTCT
>CAZRLR010000446.1:0-3792 GCA_964600395.1 uncultured Conexibacter sp. | reverse complement strand
CGGAGATCCGGCGCGCGCCGCGTGGCATCACGCCGGTGCGACGGCCGGCGGCGGCCGTCGCGGGGCGACGCCGCCCGGGCGTGCTCGCGGGCCGGCGGAGGGTGTTCGGGGCGGTCGCTGCGGGAGGGGTCATGCGCCTTGGTCCTCTTCGTGAAGCTTGCGGGCCACGCGCAGGCGCGCGGACCGGGAACGGGGGTTGGCGGCGATCTCGCCGGGCGTGGGGACGACGGAGCGGCGGGTGAGCAGCTCGGCCTGCGGGGTCTGGCCGCAGACGCACACGGGGAAGTCGGGCGGGCAGACGCAGCCCTGGGCCCGATCGGCGAGGAAGCGCTTGACGCGACGGTCCTCGAGCGAGTGGAAGGAGATGGCGGCGAGGCGGCCGTCGATCGCCAGGCAGTCCCACGCGAGCGGCAGGGCGTCGTCCACCTCGCGCAGCTCGTCGTTGACGGCGATGCGGATGGCCTGGAAGGAGCGCTTGGCCGGGTGTCCCCCGGCGAACCGCGCCGGCGTGGGGATCGCGTGCGTGATGACGTCGACGAGCTCGGTCGTCGTCGTGATCGGCCGCGTCTCGCGGGTGCGGACGATCGCGCGGGCGATCTGGCGGGCGTAGCGCTCCTCGCCGTACTCGCGCAGGATGCCCGCGAGGCGGCGCTCGTCCCAGGTGGCGACGAGGTCGGCGGCCGAGAAGTCCTCCGTCGTGTCCATCCGCATGTCCAGCGGCGCGTCGTAGGCGTAGGAGAAGCCGCGCTCGCGGGTGTCGACCTGCATCGAGGACATCCCGAGGTCGAGGTAGACCGAGTCCGCGCGGATGCCCTCCTGGGCGAGTTGCGCCAGCCCCTCGGCGAACGAGGCGCCGATGAAGCGCGTGGCGCAGTCGACCTCCGCGGCGAAGGCCTCGAAGCGCTCCTGCGCGGCGGGGTCGCGGTCGATGGCGATGAGCGTCCCGTCGCGGCCGATGCGGTCAGCCATGAGGCGGGCATGGCCGCCGCCGCCGAAGGTGCAGTCGACGACGAGCTGGCCCGGCTGGGGGTCCAGGAGCTCGATGAGCTCGCCGGCGAGGACGGGGACGTGGGCGGTGGGCATCGTCTGCAGTCTCATGCCGTCGGGGGTGCCGGGGTCGGGCGGGCGAACGGCGCGGTCAGCGTGGTGATGTCCAGGCCGGCGTTGTACTGGGCCCACGTCTCGCGGTCCCAGATCTCCATGCGCGTGCGCACGCCCGTGATGACGACGTCCTTCGTCAGGCCCGCGTAGCGCATGAGCGGCGGCGGGAGCATGACGCGGCCGGCGGAGTCGAGGTCCACGTCGAACGAGTTGGACTGGAAGAAGCGCTCGAGCTCGTCGCGGCGCGGGTCCAGCTCGTGCAGGTCGGCGATCGCCGAGTCCGTGTAGCTCTCGAAGCGCTCGGGGGTCCACACCGAGATGCACTGGGCCGTGCCCTTGGCGAGCACCAGGCCTTCCGAGAGCGACGGCCGCCACTTCGCGGGAACCGTGAGGCGGTTCTTCGCGTCGAGCGTGTAGTCGAAGGTGCCTCGGAAGGTGGCCATGTGCAGGTCCTGGCCGTCAGCCAGGGAAGAGGTCGCGGGCCGGGATGGAGGAGTGGGAGGAGCCCCTCCACCCCGGTCCGCTGGCGGGAACCTAACCCACGACCCCCCACGAAGCAACCCCAATTGCACACGATTCCCCACCTGACCGCCGGGGCTGGCCACAGACGAGGCAGAAATACCGCCTTTTGCAGGCATTTGGCGTGTGGGGCAAACGGTCGGACGAACGTCCAAAAGTCCGCAGGAGGTCGTGCAGGACGGGCCGATGCAGGCCGCGTTGCGCGAATCCGGGCGATCCGTCCGCCAGGTGTGCGTCCGGTGGGGCGTCGTGGAGGAGTCGGTCGTGCGGTGACGACGGGAGGCGGCGGCGGCGCCTCGGTGTGGCACCGCGCCGCGCGTGCCCGTACGATCCTGCCTCGCTCCGCGGGCGGCGACACCGCCCCGTGGAGGCCTTGCCCCGCCGTCCGTCCAAGGAGCTGTGCCGTGCCCGTCCCCCCCGCCGTCCTCCCGCGTCGCGCCCGCCGTCGGCGCCTGGCCGCCGTCGCGCTCGTGGTGTTGGCCGCGCCCGTCGCCGGCTGCGGCGGTGGCAGCAGCAGCGGCAGCGACGGCGGCGCGGACCCCGCGTCCGTCGTCCCGGCGCGTGCAGCGTTCTACGCCGAGGCGACCGTCCGGCCCGACGGCGACCAGGCCGCGGCCCTCAACACGCTTTCCCAGAAGATCGCCGGGACCCCGGACCTCGGCGCCGTCCTCGTCAAGGAGATCGACAAGTCCCTGAAGGACGACGGTGCCTCCTACAAGGAGGACATCGAGCCCTGGCTCGGCGACAAGGTCGGCGTCGCGGTGACCGGGCTGCGCGACCCGCAGCACCCCGACTTCGCCGTCGTCATCGGGGCCAAGGACACGAAGAAGGCCCTGACGGCGCTGAAGAAGGGCGACAAGGGGCTGATCGAGCGCAAGTACAAGGCTCAGGCCTACACCTTCAACCCGAAGCAGCAGCAGGCCGCGGCGGGCATCGGGGGCACGCTCGTCATCGCGACCGAGCCGGCGCTGAAGGCGGTCATCGACGTCGACAAGGGCGCCGACGCGCTCGCCGACAGCGACCGCATGAAGAAGGCGCGCGCCAGCGTGACCGACGACCGCCTCGGCTTCCTGTACGCCGACCCGGCGTCGATCATCGACCTCGCGGCGTCCTCGAGCCCCGCGCTCGGCGCCCAGGCCGGGCAGCTGAAGTCGCTGCTCGGCGGCAAGGACGCGTCGGCCATCGGCGCCGCGCTCATCGCGGCCGCCGACGCCATCCGCATCGAGGCGGCCGTCGACGGACAGCCCGCGACCGGCGCCCCGACCGACGCCGCGGCCAAGTCCCTCGCCGCGCTGCCGACCGGCTCGGTCGCGGCCTTCGGCCTCGGGCCGATCGGCTCGCAGGCCGAGAAGGGCGTGGCCCAGCTGCAGCAGCTCGGCGGCATCTACAGCTCCGTCCTCAGCCAGTTCCGCACGATCACCGGCCTGGACCTGCAGCAGGACGTCCTTTCGTGGATGGGCAACGGCGGGCTCTTCGTCCGTGCCAAGGGGCTGGCGGACATCGGCGGCGCGCTCGTCGTGGACACGAGCTCGGAGGAGAAGTCCGCCGCGTTCATCGCCTCGATCCGGCGTCTCATCACGCAGTTCGGCGGCTCCAGCGGCCTGCGCGTGACGGACTTCCGCGGCCTCGGCACGCGGGGCATCCGCCTGGACGTCGAGCAGCTGCCGTTCCCCATCACGATCGCGACCGGCGCGGGCAAGTTCGTCGTCGCGGTCGGGACGGGCGCGCTGCGCGAGGCGCTGAAGCCGACGAGCACGCTTGGGGACGACGCGCAGTTCAAGGCGACCGCCGCCAAGCTCGGCACCGCGCCGTCGCTCTACGTCGACCTGCAGGCGATCCTCGGCTTCGCCGACCTCGCCGGGGGCAGCGACCCGAGGTACACGCAGGCGCGCAAGTACCTGCAGGCGTTCACCGCGATGGCCGCCGGGGCCAAGCGGACCGGCGACACGACGAAGACGAGCGTCGTCGTCGGGGTGAAGTAGCCCGCGGCGCTCAGGCCATGCCCGCCACCAAGGCTGCTGCCATCAGCAGCATGGCGGCGGGCACGAGCAGCAGCGCGACGGCGAGCTGGATCTTCGGCGCGGCCCGCGCCGCGCGGTCCTGCGTCCGGCGGGCCTTCCTGGCGCGCGCGTCGGCCGCGAGCGCGGCGAGCGCCGGCGTGAGCGGCGCGCC
>CAZRLR010000445.1:0-3810 GCA_964600395.1 uncultured Conexibacter sp. | reverse complement strand
CAAGATGGGCATCTCGACGATCCAGTCCTACTGCGGGGCGCAGATCTTCGAGGCCGTCGGCCTGGACAAGTCGGTCATCGACCGGCACTTCACCGGCACCGCGTCGCGCATCGGCGGCATCGACATGCAGGTCATCGCGGAGGAGACGCTGCAGCGCCACGCCACGGGCTACCCGCGGCAGGGGCCGGGCGACCTGCTGCCCGTCGGCGGCGTCTACGCCTGGCGTCGCGACGGCGAGCACCATCAGTGGAACCCCGAGACGATCGCGCTCATCCAGCACGCCGTCCGCGGGACGGAAGGCAACGCACAGGAGAAGTACGACGAGTTCGCGCGCCTCGTGAACGAGGACGCCACGCGTCGCGCCACGCTCCGCGGCCTGCTCGCCTTCAAGACCGACGGCGTCACCCCGATCGACATCTCCGAGGTCGAGCCGGCCAAGGAGATCGTCAAGCGCTTCGCCACCGGCGCGATGTCGCTCGGCTCGATCTCCACCGAGGCCCACGAGACGCTCGCGGTCGCGATGAACCGCCTCGGCGGGCGCTCGAACACGGGCGAGGGCGGGGAGGACCCGCGCCGCTTCACCGCGGACGCCAACGGCGACCTGCGGCGCTCGTCGATCAAGCAGGTGGCCTCCGGGCGCTTCGGCGTGACGGTGCACTACCTCGTCAACGCCGACCAGATCCAGATCAAGATGGCCCAGGGCGCCAAGCCCGGCGAGGGCGGCCAGCTGCCCGGCCACAAGGTCGACAAGTACATCGGCTGGGTCCGGCACACGACCCCGGGCGTCGGGCTCATCTCGCCGCCGCCGCACCACGACATCTACTCGATCGAGGACCTCAAGCAGCTCATCTACGACCTGCGCTGCGCGAACCCGAAGGCCCAGGTCTCGGTGAAGCTCGTGGCCGAGGTCGGCGTCGGCACCGTCGCGACCGGCGTGGCCAAGGCCAACGCTGACCACGTCGTCATCGCCGGCCACGACGGCGGCACCGGCGCCTCGCCGCTGTCGTCCGTCTTCAACGCCGGCGTCCCGTGGGAGATCGGCTTGGCCGAGACCCAGCAGACGCTGCTGAAGAACGACCTGCGCAACCGCATCGTCGTGCAGACCGACGGCCAGCTGAAGACGGGCCGCGACGTCGTCATCGGCGCGCTGCTCGGCGCCGACGAGTTCGGCTTCAGCACCGCCCCGCTCATCGCGACGGGCTGCATCATGATGCGCGCCTGCCACCTGAACACGTGCCCTGTCGGCATCGCGACGCAGGACCCGGAGCTGCGCAAGCGCTTTCACGGCAAGCCCGAGCACGTCGTGAACTACTTCTTCTTCCTCGCGGAAGAGGTCCGGCAGATCATGGCCTCGCTCGGCGTGCGCACCTTCGACCAGCTCATCGGCCGCACCGAGCTGCTGCACACCGACCCGGCGATCGACCACTGGAAGGCCCGCGGCATCGACCTGTCGCAGCTGCTGGCGTTCCCGGAGGACGTGGACCCGGGCGTCGCCCGTCACCGCCTCGGCCCGCCGCCGGAGGTCCTCTCCGACGCGCTGGACCACCGGCTCATCGAGCAGGCGATGGCGACGATCGAGGGCGGCGAGCCCGTCCACCTCGAGCACTCGGTGCGCAACGTCAACCGCTGCGTCGGCGGCATGCTCTCCTCGAAGATCGCGGAGCTGCGCGGCGCCGAGGGCCTGCCGCCGGAGTCCGTCAACGTGACCTTCACCGGCTCGGCCGGGCAGTCGTTCGGCGGCTGGCTCGCGCCGGGCGTCGTCTTCGAGCTGCACGGCGACGCGAACGACTACACCGGCAAGGGCCTGTCCGGCGGCACGCTGGCCGTCACGCCGCCCGACGGCACGACGTTCGTGCCGGAGGAGAACGTCATCGTCGGCAACACCGTCCTCTTCGGGGCGACGAAGGGCAAGGCGTTCTTCCGCGGCCTGGCCGGCGAGCGCTTCGCCGTGCGTAACTCGGGGGCCAGCGCGGTCGTCGAGGGCGTCGGCGACCACGGCTGCGAGTACATGACCGGCGGCACCGTCGTCGTCCTCGGGCCGACCGGACGCAACTTCGCGGCCGGCATGAGCGGCGGCCTGGCCTTCGTCCTGGACGAGGACGACGCCTTCCGAGGCAAGGTCAACCCGGCGATGCTCGACCAGCTCGAGCCGCTCGGCGACGGCGACGCGCAGACTCTGCGGGAGCTCGTCACCGAGCACGCCGAGCGCACCGGCTCGACCGTGGCGCAGCGCATCCTCGACGACTTCGACGCGATGCGCGAGAAGTTCGTGAAGGTCTTCCCGTCCGACTACAAGCGCGTGCTCGCCGAGCTGGCGGCCGCCGAGGAAGAGGTGACCGCCTGATGGGCGAGCTCGGTGGGTTCCTGAAGATCGAGCGCTCGGGCGTCAAGTACCGCGACGCGCAGGAGCGCCTGGCGGACTACAAGGAGTTCCTCGTCCCCAAGCCCGTCGAGGAGCTTCGCGCCCAGGGCGGGCGCTGCATGGACTGCGGCGTCCCGTTCTGCCACAACGGCTGCCCGCTGGGCAACCTCATCCCGGACTGGAACGACCTCGTCTACCGCGACCGCTGGCAGGACGCGATCCGCCAGCTGCACGCGACGAACAACTTCCCCGAGTTCACCGGGCGCCTGTGCCCGGCCCCGTGCGAGGCCGCCTGCGTCCTGGAGATCCGCGAGGGCGACGCCGTCACGATCAAGCAGGTCGAGAACTCGATCATCGACACGGCCTGGGAGAACGGCTGGGTCGTGGCCGAGCCGCCGCACGCCGAGACCGGCCGCACGGCTGCCGTCATCGGCGGCGGCCCCGCCGGCCTGGCCGCCGCCCAGCAGCTGCGCCGCGCCGGGCACACCGTCGTCCTCTTCGAGCGCGACGAGGCCGTCGGCGGGCTCATGCGCTTCGGCGTCCCGGACTTCAAGATCGAGAAGTGGGTCATCGAGCGTCGCGTGCAGCAGCTCGTGGACGAGGGTGTGGAGATCCGCTGCGGGGTCGACGTCGGCGTCGACGTCACCGTCGAGGAGCTGCGCGAGCAGTTCGACGCGGTCATCCTGACGACCGGCTCGCGCGTCCCCCGCGACCTCGAGGTCCCCGGCCGCGAGCTCGACGGCATCCATCCCGCGATGGACTACCTCTACGTGCGCAACCGGGCCGTCGCGACCGGCGACCCCAAGCCCGGCGAGATCACCGCGCAGGGCAAGCACGTCGTCGTCATCGGCGGCGGCGACACGGGCGCGGACTGCGTCGGCAACTCCCTGCGCGAGGGCGCGCTGTCGGTCGAGCAGCTCGAGCTGCTGCCCGAGCCGCCGTCGAGCCGCCCCGACGACCGCACCCCGTGGCCGCTGTGGCCGCAGAAGTACCGCCTCTCCTACGCGATGGAGGAGGGCAAGGCCGTCGGGAAGGCCGAGCAGGACTACTCCGTCGTCACGACGCACCTCTCGGGCGAGGACGGCAAGGTCAAGCAGCTGCACTACGCGCAGGCCGCGCCGACGCCGCCGTTCGCCCCGGTCGAGGGGACGGAGGGGACGCTGAAGGCCGACCTCGTGCTCTTGGCCATGGGCTTCCTGCACCCCGAGTCGCAGCTCATCGACCAGTTCGGGCTGGCAAAGGACCCGCGCGGGAACATCAAGGCCGCGACGTACGAGACGAGCGAGCCCGGCGTGTTCGCCGCCGGCGACTGCCGCCGCGGCCAGTCGCTCATCGTGTGGGCGATCAACGAGGGCCGCCGCGCGGCCGCGATGGCCGACCGCTACCTCAGCACGCTCGCCGGCGTCCGGGACGAGCCCGCGCTCGTGGGCGGGGGCGAGGCCGACGAG
>CAZRLR010000444.1:0-3813 GCA_964600395.1 uncultured Conexibacter sp. | reverse complement strand
TGGGGGGGGGGGTCTGTGCGCGGGTCGGCTGGCGGCCCTCGACGGCCCCGCCCCGCCCCGCGGCCGGTGGGGTCAGTGGACGGTCGGCGCGAGCAACGCGTCGAGCAGCTCCCGCAACGCGGCGAGCTCGTCGACCGCGTCGCACCCGTCGACGGGGTCGTCCGTCGTGGTCGCGACGAGCAGGGGCCGGGCGCGGATCGCGCGCAGCGCGCCCCACGGGTCGCGGGGACTCACGGTGACGCGCACCTCCCGCGTCCCCTCGCACCGGGGACAGGTGGCGAGCTGCGCCCACGCGCCCGCCCCGCGCGTGGGGCTCACGGGCACGACGGCCTGACCGCTGCAACCGTCGCACACGACCATGAACGTCAGGGGGTCTCTCTTCATCGGTTCCTCACGCTGGGCTGGGGGCATTTTCGAGCCGGGGTCGGGGACACTCGCGAGAACCGTCCCGGGAGCGGAGGGCGTCACCCCCCGCCCCCGGCGCCTTCTCGGGGCGGTTACGCCGCCTGCGTCACCTCGGCGGTCGCCGCGAGGTAGTCGCCCGCGAGGCGCTCCATCGCGAAGCGCACGTCGGGGTCTTTGTTGGAGTTGTGCGCGACGTACGTGATCGCCTGGACGACCCCGAACCGCGTCCGGTCGCCGTCGCGGAGCACCACGCGCCGCGCCTCTTCAACGAGGGCCTTCGGGACCTCGCCGCCGAGGATCGACACGACCGCGTCGTCGGGGTGGGGCACGTCGAGACCCTTGGCCGCGCGCATCCACTCGAACGACACGCGCCAGCGCTCCGGGAGGCGACCGACGGCCACGACGAGGGCCGCGGCGAGGGCGTCATCGTCGATCGTGCGGTGGGTGCGGTAGAGCGAGCGCTTCTTGCCGACCTGCACCATGAGCCCGTTCGTGCAGACGAGGCGCATCCAGTGGTCATCCAGGGAGAGCGCCGTCGCGCCGACCTCGGAGTTGCGCAGGTGCCAGCCGGGCCGCAGGAGATCGCCGCGCCCGTCGACGTCGAAGCTCTCGGCGTGGACGGCGGTGTAGTGCGTGGTCGAGTCGGTGAACACGACGGACGTGAAGCGGTACTCGTCCATGAGCCCGCGCAGCATCGCGTGCATCCGCTCGAACACGCGGCGGTCGTCGATCGGCGCGGCGGTCGTCGGGAGGAACGCCCGCGCGATGCCGCCCGCGTCGCCGTCGTGGTTCTTCCACGCGCGGATCATCTTCTCGCCGGGCGTGCGCGCGAAGCGGCGGTTGATCTCGTCGGCGCGCTCCTCGCCGCTCGCGTTCTGAAACCAGCGATCCCACCGGAGCCCGAGCATCGTCGCGAGGTTCGCCCGCGCGAAGTCGTTGAGACGATACTCCGCGCCGCCGGGGAGCGCGACGTTCCCGGCGGGCGTCATGCGGAGGTCGGCCACGTGCACGGTGCGGTCGGGGAGCGCCTCGTCGGCGCGCGCCATCACGCGGGCGTGGACTTCGGAGAAAGAGAGGGTCGCGTTGTCGTTCATCATGGTCGTGGGTTCCTTCCCGACGTTCCGGCATCGTGCCGGGGGCGTCGCGTCGAGAGCCCCGCGAGGCTTCCGACGCCGCGCCCCCCGCGGCTCCCGTCACCCGCCCCGCTTCGCCTTCGCCCGCACGGTCGAGCGCGCCACACCGAGCGCACGCGACGCCCGCGACACGTTGCCCTCGCACGCGGCGAGCACTTCGGCGACGTGCGCGTCCGTGATCCCGTGCGCGTCGAGCGACGCGACGAGCGTTTCGAGGGCCGTCAAGAGCTCCTCGCTCGCGTCGTCGGTCGAGCGGAGCCCCGCGACGGCCGCGCGCAGGAACCCCTCGCGGCAGAGGGTGGACGAGACGGTGAGGTCGAGCACGAGTCGCATGGGTGCGGTCCTTTCAGCGGTCGCCTTGCCAGTCACTCCACGCGCGGCGCGCGTCGATCTCGGCGCTCGCGTCGGCCGCGCACTCCGCGCAGTAGCCGTCGGGAAGGGCCTCCCGCGCGCTGCACGCGGGGCACACGCGCACGAGGCGAAGGGGCGCGGTGGCGTTGTCGTTCGCGGGGCGGGCGATGCTCACTGCGTTGTCGTTCATGTCCTTAGTATAGGACTTGTCTAGACAAACGCAAGGAACTCAATAGACAAAGCGAGGGGGCTCCGGTCGTTTTCCTTGACGCGGGCTAGACTGTGGCTAGAGTGACACGGCGAAAGGACACCCCCGATGGCGACGCCGAAGACCGCCCCGCGCACGAAAAAATCCCCAGGCCCGCGTGACCCCGCACCCCCCGCGAAGGGCGCGCGCGACCGCTCGGGCGCGCTCTACGCGCTCGTCGGGCACGAGGTGCTCCAAGACCTCGACGCCGCGCTCGCGAAGGTCAACGCCGCGAACGACGGCCCGCAGTGGTCGCGGCAGGACCTCGTGAAGCGCATCCTCGGCCGCGGGCTCAAAGCGTACCTCGCGACGGGGACGCTCCCGTGACGGCCGTCGGCGCGCTCCCCGACGCCGCGCGTGCGCTCGTCCTCGGCGCGCTCCCCGCGCTGCGCGCGGCGCTCGACGTTGCGGGCGAACCGGACGGCGCGCTCGTCCTCGCCCACCGGGACCATGCGGCGGGCGTGGCGGGCGTGCGCGTGATCGGGGCCTTGCGCCGAACCGCCGCGGGTCACTTCTGCGCCGCGGCGCCGCTCGGGCGCGTTCGCGCCCTCGCTGGGCTCCTCGCGCGGGCCGTCGCCCCCGCACTCGACGAGGCCCCGCCGCCGGGCGCGTCGTGGTGCCTCGTGCTCGCCCCGGCGGGCGCCGTCGCCGTCCCGATCGCGTGGACGCCCCGCGTCCGCCCGCTCGCGCCCGACGACCTCGCGACGGGGCGGTTCCTCGGCCGGTGGCCCGCGACGCGTCACCTCGTCGATCGGCTCCAGCCCCGGCTCGGTCTCGACGGCGCGGCCGAGCTCGATCACGCGGAGGTCGTCGGGGTGTTCGAGGCGTTCCTCGGAATCGTCGACGCCGCGGACATCGCCCCGGACGACATGCGCGAGGCCGCCGCGGTCGTGCGCCAGGCGCTCCCGATCCTGCGCGCCGCGGGCCGAGGTCGCCCGTGAAGCCCCCCGATCCGCCGCCGACGGACGAAGATCGCGACGTCGACCCGCTCTGGGAAGCGGTGCGGGCGCCGAAGCCCGCGGAAAAGGACGAGTCGTTCGCACGACACTTCCAGTTTGCCCGAAGCGAGCGGGATCTCGACGCGCGCTACTCCAAGTACGTGTACTTTCCCTACGAAGTGATCCTCTTCCGCAAATGAAAAGGGCGGTGCGGCGCGTCGGCGCCGGATTATTACGCGACCCGCCAAAGCCCGGCAGACCCCGTCGCAGTTACGACGCGATCCAGGCGGGCAGGTAGGGGACGAGCCCCGCCTCCCGCACGACACGCCACCACGGGACGCCTGTGCGCTCGACCTGCCGACCGACCGCAACGAGCTGCGCGACGAGCTCGGCGCGGTCGGTGTGGTGGCGCGAAGAGAGGTCGTACGCACGGCCGTCGGCGCTCCGGGCCCGGCTCCATTCCGCGTCGTAGTTCACCGCCCACTCACGCATCGCGCCGAGGTTCTCTTCCGCCCCGTCGAGCTGGAGCCACGACGACTCCAGGCTCCCGCCGGGCACGTGCGGGAGGTCGCGCAACCAGGGGCACTGGCCGCCGAGTCGGACCTGTCCGTGATACCAGTCGTCCACCCACCGCCCGAGCGCCCACCGCGGGGCCGTGCCCGTCGTCCACCGCCGCCCCGCGGAGAGGATCCACCCCGCGCGGGCCTCGCGCGTGAGGATCACCTGCCGACGGTGGCGG
>CAZRLR010000443.1:0-3820 GCA_964600395.1 uncultured Conexibacter sp. | reverse complement strand
GTGAACAGTCTCGTCGCGCCCCGGGCCGGGGCCTCAGGTCCGCAAAGCATCTTGTCGAGCAAGATGATCGAGATCATGTTCCGAGCCCGCACCGACCTGTCCCCGATCCCCGACCCGCTGATGCGCAGCGCGAACGCGCTCCTGGCGGCGATGGCCGCCCGGGACGAGCCGGTCGCCGAGCATTCGCAGTCCGTCGCGGCGACCGCCGGGGCGGTGGGCCGGGCGCTGGGCTTCGACGACGAGGGGCTGCGCGAGCTGCACGTCGTCGCCCTCCTGCACGACGTCGGCAAGCTCATGGTGCCCCAGCCGATCCTCGAGCAGCGCGGCCCCCTGGACGAGGAGCAGTGGGCGACGATGCGCACGCACACGACCCGCGGCGCGGCGATCCTCGAGGCCATCCCGGATCTCGCACGCCTGGCGCCCGCGGTACGCGCGACCCACGAGCGGTGGGACGGCGACGGGTACCCCGACCGGCTGGCCGGCGAGGCGATCCCGCTGGCGAGCCGCATCGTCTTCGCCTGCGACGCCTGGGACGCGATGACGAGCGACCGGCCCTACCGCCCGGCGCTCACGCCGGATCAGGCGCGCGAGGAACTGCGCAGCCACGCCGGCAGCCAGTTCTGTGCGGACGTGACGTCCAGCCTGCTCGCCGTCGTCGCCTGAGCGCGACGGCCTCAGAAGGCCCGGCCGACCGTCCGCCCGAGCAGCACGGCCAGCACGCCGAGCGCGAGGCTGACGCCGAGGTTGGCCGCGGCGGCGCCGCGGCGCCCCGACGTCGCCAGGCGGTGGGTCTCCGCCAACCAGGTCGAGAACGTCGTGTACGAGCCGAGCGCCGCCGTCCCCAGCAGCAGCGTGGTGTGGCGCGACAGGTCCAGCCCCGCCAGGACGCCGAGGACCAGGGCGCCGCTCAGGTTGACCGCGAGCGTGCCGACGGGCAGGCCGCCGGCGCCGCGCACGCGCGCCGTCAGCGCGGTCGCGACCGCGACCCGCATCAGCGCGCCGACCCCGCCGAGGACGAAGACGCCGGCCCACCCGACCGCGCTCACGCCGCCGCCCGTCCCCGTCCGGCCACGCGGACGCCCGCCGCCACCGCGAGGAACCCCGCCGTGAGCGCCGCCGACGCGTAGCCCGCCGCCAGCCCGACCTCCCCGGCGTCGAGCATCTGCAGCAGCTCGAGCTGCATTGTCGAGAACGTCGTCAGCGCACCGCAGAAGCCGGTGCCGAGCAGGAGGTGCCCGCGGGACGGGCCGCCACCGACGGCCGGGCGCAGGCGGGTGAGGACGACGCCCAGCAGGAACGCCCCGGCGAGGTTGACGCCGAAGGTCACCCACGGCCACGTCCCCGGGGCGGGCGGGTGAGCGTCGACGAGCAGCGCCCGGGCCAGCGCGCCGAGGCCGCCCCCGGCGAAGACCGCCATCACGCCGCGGGGATCGCGGTCGGTCACCGGTGCGCCGGGGCTTGCGAAGATGGGGCCACCACGAGGTGCGCCCGAGGATGCCACACCCCCGCCGGACCGGCCTCGATGCCTGACGACGCGTCGGCGGGCGCGGCCGCCGGGACGGGCGGCAACGTCACGGCGCTGGGCTGGACGGCGTTCTGGTCCGGCATGGCGCAGGAGATGGTCTACCCGCTGCTGCCGATCTTCCTCGTCGTCGCCCTGTCGTCGTCGACCACGGCGCTCGGCGCGGTCGAGGGCCTGCTCGGCGTCGGGGTGACGCTCGCGCGCCTGGCGACGGGCCGGGCGATGGACCGCGGCGTCTCGCCCCTGCGCCTGACGCGCTGGTCCTACGGGCTCTCGCTGGCGGCGCGGCCGCTCATCGCGCTGGCGCCCGGCGTCGCGGCGGTCGCGGTGCTGCGGATCGCCGACGGCCTGGGCAAGGGCGGCAAGGACGCGCCCAAGGCGGTGCTCATCGCCGCCGACAGCGAGCAGGCGCGGATGGGCCGGTCCTTCGGCCTGCAGACGCTGCTGGACACGCTGGGCTCGGTCGCGGGCCCGGTCGCCGCGGGGCTCATCCTGCTCGCCGCCGGCCACGGCGCCGACGGGCTGCGCCTGTGCTTCGCGCTGGCGGTCTTCCCGGCGCTCGGGGCGCTGCGCAACCTGCGGCGGGTGCATGACGCGCCGCTCGTCGCGCGGGACCGCACGCAGCCCGGCGTGCCGCTCGGCCGGCCGTTCTGGACGCTGCTGGCCGCGGTGCTCGTCTTCGGGCTGGCGAACTCCAGCGACACGCTGCTGCTGCTGCGCGCCCGCTCCGCGGGCCTGTCGGCCTCGGACCTCGCCTTCCTGTTCGCCGGCTTCAACCTCGTGTACGCGCTGCTGGCCGTCCCGGTCGGCGTGCTGTCGGACCGCGTCGGGCGCCGGCCGCTGCTGTTCGTCGCCTGGGCGGTGTACATCGCGGTGTACGTCGGCTTCGCGTTCGCCGACAGCGCCCCGGCGCTCGTCGGCCTCTTCCTCGCCTACGGGATCTTCTACGCGGCCAGCGACGGCGTCATCAAGGCGTGGATCACGACGCTCGTGCCCGCCGAGCGCCTCGGGCAGGCCTTCGCCCTGAACGCCGCCGCCAGCGGGCTCCTGCTGCTGCCGGCGAGCATCGCCGCCGGCGTGCTGTGGGACAGCGTCTCGCCGCGCGCGGCCTTCCTCTTCGGGGCCGTCACCGCGTCGGTGGCGCTGCTCATCCTCGCGGCCGCGCCGGCCCTGCGGGCCGGGCGCACGCGGGACGTCTTGCCGGGGCGTTGACGCGGACTTGACCGTCCCATGACACACCGGTCGTCACCGTGGGTGCCCCTGCATCGACGTCCCGAAGGAGCCCCCGCATGACCCAGTCACCCGAGACGACCCCCGACCCCGTCGAGCTCATGCGCGACGTCGCCACGCGGGCGACGGTCGCGGTCGGCCTGCTCGGCGTCGGCCTCATCCACGTCCTGGACTCCGTCGGCAAGTGGAGCGAGACGCGCTACCTCTTCTGGATGTACATGGGCCTCGTCCTCAGCAGCATCGCCGTCGCCGGCGCCCTGCTCTTCACCCGCTGGCGCCTGGCGATGCCCGCCGCCGTGGCGCTGACCGCCTCGGCGCTCGTCGGGTTCCTGCTGAGCCGGACGACCGGCCTGCCGAACGCGACGGGCGACATCGGCAACTGGACCGAGCCGATCGGCCTGGCCAACCTCTTCGTCGAGGGCGCGATCCTCGCGGTCGCCGTCCCCGCCGTGGCGCTGTCGGGCGCCCTGCGCACGGTCCGCCTGCCGGCCGGGGCCGCCCGCGCAGGCCGGCCGACCACGTCGGCCGCCACGCGCTGAACCCGGCGCGCCGAGGTCAGCCCCGCCAGGCGTCCGTGACCCGGCGCAGGAAGCGCTGGGTCTCGGGCGCCTGCGGCGCGGCGAAGAGCGTCGCCGGCGCCCCGCGCTCGAGGATCCGCCCTTCGTGGAGGAAGCAGACCTCGTCGGCGACCTCCCGCGCGAAGCCCATCTCGTGCGTGGCGATGATCATCGTCATCCCGTCGGCCTTCAGGTCCGCCACGAGCGCGAGGACCTCCCCCACGAGCTCCGGGTCCAGGGCGCTCGTGATCTCGTCCAGCAGCAGGGCGCGCGGGTTCGTCGCCAGCGCGCGGGCGATCGCCACGCGCTGCTGCTGGCCGCCGGACAGGCGGTCGGGGTGCTCGGCCTCGCGCGCGCCCAGGCCGAAGCGGGCCAGCAGCTCCCGCGCCCGCTCGCGGGCCTCGGCCTTCGAGCACGCCCCGGTCCGGACCGGGGCGAGCATGACGTTCTCGAGCACCGTCAGGTGGGGGAAGAGGTTGAAGGACTGGAAGACCATCCCGAGGCGGCGACG
>CAZRLR010000442.1:0-3824 GCA_964600395.1 uncultured Conexibacter sp. | reverse complement strand
ATCGGGTCGCCGTCCACGCTCGCCCGGGCGGGCGCATCATCGCCCGCCTGCCCGACGGGGCGCGGGTCGCCATCCGCTGCCAGACCACCGGGCCGCAGGTCACCGGCCCGTTCGGCACGTCGGCGGTCTGGGACGGCGTCCCGGTCGGCGCCCGCACGGGCTACATCTCCGACGCGCGGGTGTTCACCGGCAGCGACGGCCTCGTGGCCCAGCCCTGCGGCACCCGCCAGGGCAACGGCCGAACGAAGCCGGGTCGCGTGGCGACCGAGAGCCTGCCCCTGATCGTCCGCCGCGGGCCCAACCTCGACGCGCGTGAGGTCACGCGCCTGCCCTCCGGCACCCGGGTGCGCATCAGCTGCCAGACCACCGGTCCGGCGGTGAGCGGGACGTTCGGGACGTCGACGCTGTGGAACCGCATCACGAGCCCGACCACCGGCTTCATCCCCGACGCCTACACGGCGACGGGCAGCGACGGGCGCATCGCCCGCGCCTGCAAGCGCAAGGGTCCGTCCGGGCCCAAGCCGGCCCCGGAGGACCAGTCCTCCGGTGACGACACGCCCCAGAGCGGCGGTCCCGAGGAGGGGCGCTGCACGACCGACGTGCCGTTCGCGCTGGAGCCGGCGCCGGCGAACACCGACCAGTTCGTCAGCTGGTTCGGCGACGACGCACGGCGCAGCGATCGCAAGACGCAGGTGCCGGGGGCGGTGACCCTCGGACAGGGCATCCAGGAGTCCGGTAGCGGCCAGCACACCGCCGACGCCAACAACTTCTTCGGGATCAAGGCCGCCGCCCTGGGGGGCGGCCGGTTCCGCTGGGGGGACGAGGCCGTCGGCTGCGTGTTCCGCAAGACCCAGGAGTTCCAGAACGGGCACTACGTGACTGTGCTGGCGCCCTTCCGCCTCTACCGCAACGCCACGCGCTCGTTCGTCGACCACGCGGAGTTCCTCTCCGAGAGCCCGCGCTACCGGCCGGCGTTCGGGGCCAAGGACGACTCGCGCGAGTTCATCCGCCGGGTGCAGCAGGCCGGCTACGCGACGGACCCCGCATACGCGACGAACGTCATCGCGCTGTTGGACCGCTCCACCCTGTACGGGTTCGAGGTGCGCTGACGTATCGGCGCCGGTTGGCGCCCGGCGGACCTCCGCCGGGCGCCGGGTCGGGCTAGGGTCGCGTGCGTCATGAGCACCCCCTGGTCCCACCACTTCCCCGGCCTGCGCGCGGACCGCGTGCGCCTGGACGGCCCGGGCGGGAGCCTCGTCCTCGGTACGGTCGCCGACGCGGTCCGGGACCTGCTCGCCGGCCCGGACGTCGGGAACCTCGGGGCCCCGTCCGCGGCGTCCGTCGCGACCGACCGCCTCGTGGCGGACGCCCGCGAGCGGATGGGGCGGATCCTGGCCGCGCCGCCCGACCGGGTCGTGCTCGGCCCCTCGGCGACCGCCCTCTTCGCACGCCTGGCGACCGCCTTCGAGGCCCGGCTGCAGCCCGCAGACGAGCTCGTCATCAGCGGCCTGGAGCACGACGCGAACGCCGCGCCGTGGCTCGACCTCGCCGCGCGCACCGGCGCGACCGTCCGCTTCGCCGAGCCGCAGGCGGGCACGCTGGACCTGCCCGCGCAGGCCGTCGCCGCCGTCCTCACCGACCGCACCCGCCTCGTCGCCGTCACCGCGGCGTCGAACATCACGGGCACGACGCCCGACCTGCCCGCGATCCGCGCGCTGTGCGACGCGGCCGGGGCCGCCCTGGTGGTCGACGCGGTCCACGGCGTCCCGCACGGGATCGCCCTGGA
This sequence comes from uncultured Conexibacter sp., assembly GCA_964600395.1. Taxonomy (GTDB): domain Bacteria; phylum Actinomycetota; class Thermoleophilia; order Solirubrobacterales; family Solirubrobacteraceae; genus Paraconexibacter. The sequence continues at coordinate 2,038 of CAZRLR010000442.1, read as the reverse complement.
CGCGGTTCGCGCCGACGCCGCGATCTGCTCGGCCTACAAGTTCTTCGGCCCGCACGTCTCGGCCATGGCCCTCTCGGAGCGGCTGCTGGCCGAGCTCGAGCCGCCGTGCGTCCGTCCGGTGCGCGGCAAGGGCGTCAGCGCCTGGGAGCGCGGCTCGCTGCCGTTCGAGCTCCTGGCCGGCCTCGTCGTCTGCGCCGACTACGTCCTGGACCTCGACTGGGCCGCCGTGCGCGCCCACGAGGACGCTCTGACCGCGGCGCTCACCGCCGGGCTGGACGACCTCCCCGGGGTGGAGCCCGTGGCCCGGCCCACGCACCGGACGAGCACGGTCGCCTTCACCGTGGCCGGTCATGACCCGGGGGCCGTGGCCCGCCACCTGGCCACCGCCGGGGTCGCCGTGTCGGCCGGCGACATGTACGCGGTCGAGCTCTTCCGGCGCGTCGGCGCCGTCGGTGCCGTCCGCGCCGGCCTGCTGCACTACAACGACGAGGACGACGTCGACCGCCTCATCCGCGGCCTGCGCTCGCTCTGACCGGCCTCCCGGGCGTGTCACCGCGCCACCCGGACAGGCGAACCGCGCGACCTATACTCGTGGCCAGCCCACGGACGCCGAGGAGTCTCGCGTGCAGGAGATGGTCATCTACGGAGTGAGTTTCGACATGGTCGGCAAGCAGCCGATCGTGCTGCTCAAGACGGTCGATTCGAACAAGTTCCTCCCGATCTGGATCGGGCACCCCGAGGCGGCCGCGATCCTCATGAAGCTCCAGGGCCAGACCACCCCGCGGCCGATGACCCACGACCTGCTCGTCGAGATGCTCGGCGAGCTCGAGGTCAAGTGCACCCAGGTCGCCGTGACCGAGCTGAAGGACAACACGTTCTTCGCGTCGATCACGCTCGCGATCAACGGCCGCTCGATCCAGATCGACTCGCGCCCGTCCGACGCGCTGGCCCTCGCCGTGCGCTCCGGCGCCCCGATCTTCGCCGCCGAGGACGTCATCGCGGAGTCCGCGATCGAGTTCGAGCACGACGTGGAGGACACCGAGGAGGTCGTCGACCGCTTCAAGGAGTTCCTCGACCAGGTCACGCCGGAGGACTTCGCCGGCGACGAGTAGGGCGCTCGCGACTCAGGCCAGCGCGGCGGCGAGGTCCGCCTTGCCGCTGATGCCGAGCTTGCGGTAGGCCCGCCCGAGGTGGCCCTCGACGGTCTTGACCGTGAGGAACAGCGCCTCGGCGACCTGGCGGTTGGTCTGGCCCTCGGCGGCCAGCTCGCACACCCGGCGCTCGGCTGGCGTCAGCGCCTCCACGCCCGTGGCCGCCGCCCGGCGCGGCCGCGCCCCGCTGGCCACGAGCTCGTCCCGGGCGCGCTGCGCCAGCGGCCCCGCGTCGCAGCGCGCTGCACGGTCCAGCCCCGTGCGCAGCACCTCGCGCGCCGCCTCCACGTCCCCGCCCGCCGCCCGCAGGGCGACCCCGAGCTCCACCAGCGCGCGGGCGTACTCGAGGTCGGCGCCCGAGCCGTCCAGCGTCGCGACGGCGGCTTCGAGCAGCTCGACCTCGCCGTGGACGATCCCGAACGTCCGCTGCGCGATCCCGATCGCCCGGCGCGCCTGCCAGCGCTCGGCCAGCCGCAGCTCGTCGGCGGCGAACGCCTCCGCTCGGCGCCGATCGCCGAGGGCCAGGCAGGCGAGCGCCGCCTCGCTGCGCCACGGGTTCCAGCCCGGGTTCGGGCGCAGCTGGCGGTCGCGTAGCTCCCCGGCGGCGAGGATGTCCGCCAGGCCGTCGGCCACCGCGCCGCGCGCGACCCGTAGGCGCCCGCGCGCGAGGATCAGTCCGATCCACTGCGGGGCCTGCGGCAGCGCCTCGTCGAAGCCGTGCTCGTTGAGGATCGCCGCTGCGTCGTCGGCCTCTCCGCGCAGCAGGAGCGCGTTGACAAGCGCCTCCGTCGCCGCGGGGAACAGCCCGTGGGAGGGGTCGAAGAGCCGGTGGGCCAGCCGCGCATCGGCCTCGGCGGCGGCCAGGCGCCCGCGCCGCAGCTCGACGT
>CAZRLR010000441.1:0-3826 GCA_964600395.1 uncultured Conexibacter sp. | reverse complement strand
GACGCGCGACAGGTCCAGCCCGGGGTCCGCGAGCGCGGCGAGGTGGTCGATGCCGGCGGCGACGTCCTCCAGCGTCCGCGGCACGCCGCCGCGGCTGCGCCATCCCACCCGCCGGTATTCGAGGTTCCACGCCGCCAGGCCGCGCTCGACGAGATCGGCGGCGAGCGCGTCCATCAGATCCAGGCCGTAGCGCGCGCGCCAGAAGCCGCCGTGGACCAGGACGACGACCGGCAGCGCGGGCGCGTCGCCCACCTCCGGGCGGTGCAGGACGCCGAACTGGTGGCGGTGCGCACCGTAGGCGTGACGGGTACCGGGGGCCACGGGCGTAGACTAGGCCCCATGGCCGACGCGCCCGCCATGACGCCGTCCCAGGCCGCCCCGTGAGCGCGCCGACCCCCGCCGATCGCGTGCGCACCCTCCTGCTGCGGGCCGACAACGTCCTGAAGAACACCGTGCCCGGCGGCGACCCGCAGGATCGCGTGCGCCGCGCCCGCGAAGCGCTCACCACCGCCTCGGAGGTCGCCGCGGACCCGTCGGTGGACCCGCGCGTGCGCGAGCTCGTGCAGCGTCGCCTGGACGGGCTCGACGCCCTGGAGCAGGACGCCGGATGAGCGACGAGGGACGCCGCCCCCGCGCGGCGAGCTCCGGCGGGATCCTGCGGCGCACCGGCCGGGCGTGGCGGGCCCTGGAGCCCGAGCAGCGGACCGCCGCGGCCGGCGCGCTCGCGCTGTTCGTCACGATGTTCCTGCCGTGGTACTCGAAGACCGCCGTCGGCGTCGTCAAGGGCGCGCCGGTGAAGGTCGACGACAGCCTCACCGCGTTCCAGGAGTTCTCGTTCGTCGAGGCCGCCGTGCTGCTCGTCGCCGTGGGCATCCTGTGGATGCTCTTCGCCCGCGGCGAGGGCAAGGCCTTCCACCTGCCGTTCGGCGACGGCAACGTCATCTTCGCCGCGGGCCTGTGGGTCTGCGCGCTCGTCTTCTACCGGCAGTTCGACAAGCCGTCCCCCGGCACCGTGCAGGGGCTGGCCACGACGGTCGGCGTGTCGTGGGGCATCTTCGTGACGTTCCTGACGGGGCTCTTCATCGCGTTCAGCGGTCAGCGGCTGCGCAGCGCGCGCCTGGCGGAGCCCGCGCTGCCCGGGGCGGTGGCGCCGTCGGACGAGCCGGCGCCCCGCGGGCGCCGGCGCCCCCGGTCCGACGACGGGCCCGGCTCTGTGCGCGCGGACGCGTGGCAGGCCCCTGACGACCGCCCGCGCCCCGGGCGCGACGTCTCCCCCACCGTCGTGGACCGGCGTCCCGGCCCGTCGTTCGACGAGACCCTCGTCGCCGACGTCCCCGAGTATCCGTCCGGCCGGGCCGCCGAGCCGCAGCCGCAGCCCCCGACCGACGTGACCCGGCAGGCGCCGCCGGCCGACCCGCCGACGGCCCGCACCCGCGTCGCGCGCCCGGACGAGGACCAGCTGCGCCTGGACGACGAGGCGCACACCCGCCCCGACGGTCAGCTGCGCTTCGACGACGAGCGCTGAGCGCGCCCCGACGGCGAGGCGTTCAGCAGGCGCCGGGGATCTCGTTGCTGCAGGGCCGCGGGTCCGCGCCGTCGCCGCCGGTGTAGGAGACGTAGGCGCCGACGATCATCGCCGCGGTCGCGAGGAAGAGGATCGCGATCCCGATGCCGACCGTCCGGTAGTTCCGGTTGATGTGCCCCATCAGCGTGATGACGAGGGCGAACGTCATCACGCCCAGGACGGGGGCGGCGGGGATATCGGCGAGGACGAGCAGGGCGCTGGGGACGACCACGGACACGGCCTCGAGCATGGCACACCACGCAGGCGCACCCTCCCGCTGGGCCGGACGACTACGCTTCCGTGCTCCATGAGCATCGAGCCTTCCTCCATCGACGACGTCGCCGCCGGGCTGCGCGAGACGGGGTACCTCCCCGGAGAGTCCACCGCCCTCGTCTCCTTCCTCGCCGCGCGCCTGGGCAAGCCGGTCCTCGTCGAGGGTCCGGCGGGCGTCGGCAAGACCGAGCTGGCCAAGGCCCTGGCCAAGTCGCTGGACCGCCGGCTCGTGCGCCTGCAGTGCTACGAGGGGCTCGACGAGGCCAAGGCCCTCTACGAGTGGAACTACCGCAAGCAGCTGCTGCGCATCCAGGCCGAGGCCGACGGCGCCGGCTGGACGGAGGTGCAGGACGACATCTTCGGCGAGGAGTTCCTCCTCACGCGACCGCTCATGGACGCCATCTCCTCGCCCGAGCCGGTCGTCCTGCTCATCGACGAGATCGACAAGACCGACCAGGAGTTCGAGGCGATGCTCCTCGAGCTGCTCTCGGACTTCCAGATCTCGATCCCCGAGCTCGGCACGATCACCTCCACGTCGCACCCGATCGTCCTGCTGACGTCGAACAACTCCCGGGAGCTGACCGAGGCGCTCAAGCGCCGCTGCCTGTACCTGTGGCTGGACTACCCGTCGCTCGAGCACGAGCTTGCCATCGTCAAGCTCCACACGCCCGACCTGCCGGAGGCCGTCGCGCGCAAGCTCGTCGAGCTCGTCGCGACGATCCGCGACCTGGACCTCAAGAAGCCGCCGTCGATCGCCGAGTCGATCGACTGGGCGCGCGCGCTGCTGCTGCTCGGCGCGAGCGACATCGACGCGGACGTCTTCAAGGCGACGATGTCGGTCATCGTCAAGCACCGCACCGACCTGGACATCGTCGCCGACCGCGTCGGCGTCAAGCTCCAGCTCGCGGGTGCCGGCGGCAGCGGCTCCGGCACGAACGGCAAGGGCGCCTAGCCCGTCATGGCCCCGCCCCGCAAGCCGGACGCCCGCGCCGCGGCGCTCTACGGCACCGCGGGGCTGGAGGACATCGGGATCGCCGCGCGCCTCGTCGAGTTCGGCGAGGAGCTGCGCGGCGAGGGCCTGGCGGTCGGCACGAGCGAGCTGCTGGACGGCTTCGCCGCGCTGGACCTCGTGCACTGGGCCGACCGCGAGCAGTTCCGCGTCGCGCTGAGCGCGACGCTCGCCAAGTCCCCCGAGGACCGCAAGATCTTCGACCTCGTCTTCGACCGCTTCTTCTTCCGCGCGGCCGAGATGGCCGCGGTCCGCGAAGGGGTCCGCGAGGAGGGCGGCATCGACGCCGACGAGGCGGCGAACCTCGACATGGAGGCGCTGCGCGAGCTCATCGCGCAGGCGATGCAGGACGCCGACGAGGGCGCGATGCGTGACCTGGCGCGGATGGCGATCGCAGCCTTCGGGCGCCAGGGTCAGGGCTCGGGCGTCATCGGCGTCGACGTGCAGCGCATCCGTCGCGCGCTCGGCCTCAAGTCCGAGCCCCAGCCCGAGCTGCCGCCCGAGGACCCGCGGCGCGAGGGCGTCCCCCGCGACCAGCTGCGGGCGTTCGAGGCGATGCTCCGCCGCGAGCTCGAGCGCGGCCAGATCGAGCGCCAGCAGCAGCTGCCGCCGGCCCGGCCGCTGAACGAGATCGACCGCGCGCTGCCGTCCGGCCCGCTGCAGGACCTCGCGGCCGTGCACCGCGTCGTCATGCAGCTCAAGCGCCGCCTGAAGACCCAGGGGCAGGAGCAGCGCGGCTCCAAGCGCCACGCCCACGTCGACGTGCGCAAGACGATGCGCGCCTCGCTGCAGACCGGCGGCGTCCCGGTCGAGCTGAAGTTCAAGCCCAAGCGCCCGCGCCGCCCGGAGATCTACGTCCTGTGCGACGTGTCGACCTCGGTGACGAGCGCGTCCGTCTTCTTCCTCAGCGTCCTGCACGCGCTGCACGACTCGTTCCGCAAGATGCGCTCGTTCGTCTTCATCGAGCGGATCAGCGAGGT
>CAZRLR010000440.1:0-3864 GCA_964600395.1 uncultured Conexibacter sp. | reverse complement strand
CCCCGCCCCGGGCCCGGGGCCGACGCCGCCCGCGACCGACAAGGTCAAGCCCGTGCTGACCGCCGTGAGCGTCACGAACAAGCGCTTCCGCCGCACGGGGAGGGCGACGGCCACGACCGCGGCCGTCCGCAGGCCAGCCGCGAAGGCCGGGACGACCTTCCGCTTCCGCCTGTCGGAGACCGCGACCGTCCGGATCGTCATCGAGCGCAGCAGCCGGGGGCGGCGGGTCGGCCGGTCGTGCGTCAAGGCGACGAAGGCCAACCGCCGGCGCAAGGCGTGCGTCCGCTACGCCCTGGCCGGATCGCTGACCCGCAAGGCCCTGAAGGCCGGCAGCCGGACCGTGGCCTTCTCCGGGCGCATCGGGCGCAACGCCATCCCGCTCGGGACCTACCGCGCCCGCCTGACCGCCACGGACGCGGCCGGCAACCGCTCCGCCGAGCGGAGCGTCACCTTCACGGTGGTCAAGCGCTGAGGGGCGCCCCTAGGCCTGGGCGGCGGCGAAGACCCGCTCGTACATCCGGTACTTCTTGACGACACGGCCGCCCATGGCCTCCATCCCACGGTTCATGGGCTTGTTCGTCTCGAGGATCCAGCCCATCTCGCCGCCCTTGAAGCGCGTGACCGCGGCCATGTCGAAGTGCTCGACGTACAGCTTGGCCGCCACCCCGGTGTGCTGGTACTCGGGCTTGACCCCGAGCCAGCCGACGCGCACGCGGTCCATGTACTTCTTCTTGCGCAGGAAGTGGTACCAGCCGAACGGCAGGATCCGGCCGTTCATCTTGGCCAGGAACTGGTTGGCGTCCGGGAAGGTCATCGCGCTCGCGACGGCCTCACCGGTGTCGATGCGCTCGGCGACCATCATCCAGTCCGAGTCGAAGACGAGCTGGAGCTCCTGCCCGTAGGCGTCCAGGTCCTCCTTCGTGTACGGCACGTAGTCCCAGTTGCGCTTCCACGCCTCGTTGTAGATCTCGCCGAAGACGTCGAGGTCCTTGCGCAGGCTCCGGCGGGTCATCTTGCGCAGGCGGATGCCGTGCTCGGGCTCGACCTTGTCGGCGAGCTCGAAGAGGATCGGCAGCATCTTCTCGCGGTCGGCGACCTCGAGGTTCCACATGAGCAGGTCGATGGCCTTCTCCATGCCGGCCGCCTCCATGCGCTGCTGGTAGTACGGCGGCTGCCACGGCTGACGGACCATCGGCCGCAGGTCGAAGCCCTCGATGAGGATGCCGCACTCGTCGTTCATGACGAAGTCCATCGGCCCGACCATGCGCTCCATCCCGCGGGCCTGCAGCCACGCGTGGGCGGCGCCCAGGAGCGCCTCGAGGACCTCGGCGTCGTCCTCGAACTCCAGGAACCCGAAGCTCCCCCACGTCCGCCCGTGGTACTCGTTGTAGGCGTGGTTGATGTGCGCGGTGATGCGCCCGACGACCTGCCCGCCGCGACGCGCCAGGAAGTACTCGGCGTCGCCGTGCGCGAAAAAGGCGTTCAGGCGGCGGTTGAGGAAGATCCGTCGCTCGAGCTTGAGCGGGGGGACCCAGAGCGGATGGTTAGCATGCAGCCGGAACGGAAGGTCGATGAACGCCTTCAGGTCCCCGCCGCCGGTGACCGGGCGGACGTCGACACTCACAGCCGGAGCCTCCCACATGACGCCCACATCCGCCGCCCCGACCAGCCCCGACGTCTTCGCGAAGGTCCGCGGGCACGAGCGCGCCGCGATCCTCGCCGCCGCCCGCGAGGCGGACGTCCTGCCCTACTTCCACGTCCTGACGTCCCCGGCCATGCCGGTCGTCGAGATGGAGGGCGCCGAGCGGATCATGCTCGGCTCCAACAACTACCTCGGCCTGACCGGCGACGAACGCGTCATGCAGGGCGCCCGGGACGCGCTGGAGCAGTACGGGACCGGCCTGACGGGCTCGCGGCTGCTGAACGGGACGATCCCGCTGCATCTCGAGCTCGAGCGCGAGATCGCCGAGTGGATGGGCACCGAGGACGCGATCGTCTTCACGACCGGCCACCAGGCCAACCTCGGCGTGCTGGGGACGATCCTCGAGGTCGGGGACACCGTCATCGCCGACTCCGGCGACCACGCCTCGATCCTCGACGGCTGCCTGCTGTCCCGGGCCAAGCTGCGCCCCTTCCGGCACAACCGCCCGGACAAGCTCGAGAAGGCCCTCCAGCGGGCCCAGGGCGACGGTGGGGGCGTCCTCGTCGTCGTGGACGGCGTCTTCTCCATGGAGGGCGACGTGGCCCCGCTGCGCGCGATCGCCGACCTCTGCGCCCGCTACGGCGCCCGGCTCATGGTCGACGAGGCCCACGGTGCCGGCGTCCTGGGTGCCCGCGGCGCCGGCACGTCGGAGCTCTTCGGGATCGAGGACCGCGTCGACCTGCGCATGGGGACGTTCTCCAAGTCGCTGGCCTCCTGCGGCGGCTTCGTCGCCGGCAGCCACGAGGTCATCGAGTACCTGCGGATCCAGTCGCGCTCGTTCCTCTTCACGGCCAGCGCCGTCCCCGCCGCGGTGGGCGCCGCCCTGGCGGCCCTGCGCGTCATGCGCTCGGCGGACGGACCGCCGCTCCTGCAGGCCGTCCTGGACAACGCGCGGTACCTGCGCGACGGCCTGGAGGCCCTGGGCTACGCCGTCGTGCGCCCCCAGGTCCTCGACGAGGCCGGCGGCGCGCCGATCACCGGCCCCGGCGTCGTGGACGGCACGATCGTCACCCCGATCGTCCCCGTGCTGGTCGGGGACGACTGGAAGGCGGCGCTGCTGTGGAAGGCGCTGTACGACGAGGGCGTCTTTGTCAACACGGCGCTGCACCCGGCCGTGCCGCTCGGTGGCGCGCTGCTGCGCACGAGCGTCATGGCGACGCACGACCGTGCCGTCCTGGACCGCGCGCTGGCCGTCTTCGGCGCCGTCAAGTCGCGCTTCGAGGCCGAGCACGGCCCGCTGCCCGGGCCCGGCTCGCACTGACCGCTCGGCCCGTCCGCGTCCCCCCGGGTAGCACACACCGGAAAGTAGGACGTGACCAGACGAAAAACCCGCTCTGAGCGGTTGTTGCCCGTCTTCACACGTTGACCTCGCGGACACCGCTCGCGTACGGTCGTCGAAGCGCCTCGGCGCACCGGAGAGACACAGGACGAGGTGGCGCAGCGCCGATCTGGCAGCCCGCGAACCCGTCAGCGGACACCGTCTGCAGTGTCGGCTCCGGACGGCCGATGAGGCTCGCTGCACCGCTTTGACCACCGACTCGATTTGGGCCTGTCCCGCCGGCAGGTACCCAGGAAGGACCCATGAACGCAGACGCGATGATGACCCATGCGCCGCAGCACTTGCGCGCCCTCGCCCGTGCCAACGAGGTGCGGCTGGCCCGCGCGAGCCTCAAGCGCCGGGTGACGGACGGGGAGATCACCGTGGCCGACGTCATCCTCGACATGCCCCCGGAGGCCGAGACGATGCCGGTGCTCGACCTGCTGATGAGCCAGCGCCGGTGGGGCCTCACCCGCTGCCGCAAGTTCCTGCGGGACGCCAACATGACCGAGAACAAGACCGTCGGGTCCATGACGCCGCGCCAGCGCGCGGCGGTCGCCGAGATGCTGGCCGTGGCGTGCGGCGCGCCGGTCCGCACGCGCGAGCTCGCGCCCGCGCTCTAGGCGCCCCCGGCGCCGGGCGCCGTCAGCTTGCCGCGATCTCGAGCAGGTGCCCGTCGGGGTCGCGGAAGTAGAGCGACTTCAGGCCGGCGCGCTCGAGCACCTCGGTGCACTCGACGCCACGCGAGCGCAGCCAGTCCCGCCATGCCAGCTGCTCCTCCGCGCTGGCCACGGCGACCGCGAGGTGGTGGGTGCTGCCGGTGCCGACGGTCCCGGCCGGCAGC
>CAZRLR010000439.1:0-3866 GCA_964600395.1 uncultured Conexibacter sp. | reverse complement strand
AGCCGAGGGCGCCGATGCCCAGGACGACCGCGATGTAGTTGGCGATCGTCCCGACCATGCTCAGGCGATCGGGATGTCCTCGACGACGGGCCTGCGGGGTGGCGGGCCGGTCGTGGGCTCGGCCTCCATGCGCTCGACCCACCAGTCGATGATCGCCCGGGCGAGCAGCAGCACCTGCCGGGTGAGCTCGCGGAACTGGTCGCGCAGCTCGTCGGGGATGAGCTCCCGCAGGGACTCCAGGAGCGCGACGAGCGCCTGCACCTCCGACGCGCGCTGGGCGCCGTCCTCCGGCGAGGCCCACCCGGCGGGCGGGACCTGCTGGCCGCGGGCGGACGCGTGCTCGCCGGCCAGACGCTGGGCGGCGTCCTGCGTGTCGCGGATCCGCGCGCGCAGTTCGTCGAGGGGGTCGTCGTCGTTGCGGGTCATGGGGCGGGTGGGGCGAAGGTGATGTGCAGCGCCCCGTCGGCGAGGCGTGCGCCCGAGGGACGATAGTCCTCCAGCACGGGCGGCAGCAGCAGCGTGCGCTTGTGGCCGTCGACGCGGACGATGAGCTCGGAGCCGACCTGCTTGAGCGTGAGCGTCCCCTTCTCGGCGAAGGGCAGCTCCAGACGCAGCCGGGCGCCGCCCTCGTCCATCACGAGCTCCTGGGTGACCGTGCGGTGCAGGACGCCGGCCGGGTCGTGCGCGCTGAAGAGCGCGTCGGCCAGGTCCTCCAGCGGCGCGTCCCCGATCACCTCGCGCGCGAAGTACGGCGCGGTGAGCACCGGCACGGGGGCGAAGGCGTCGCGGACCGTGGTCAGGTGCTCCTGCTGCTTGGCGCGCCACGGCCCGAAGTACGCGCCGACGTCCTCGGGGAACACCCGGTTGACGACGACCGCATCCGTGAGGAAGCCGTAGAGGTTGAGGTAGGTGAACGTGCGGCGGGCCTCGTCGATGACCATCCGGTCGGGGTTCATGACGAGCCGCAGCGAGACGTGCTCGTGGTCGCGGAGGATCTCGTTCATCGCGATGAGGTTGCGCGTCAGCCCCTCGATCTCGGCGAGGACCGCCTCCCCGGGCAGCGAGACGTCCAGCAGCGCGCGGGCCAGCGGGCGCGCGGCGTCCAGCAGGCGCGACTGCTGCGGGAAGACCTTCGACAGCCACCAGCGCGCGACGTCGGGGAAGCTCAGCAGCCGCAGCGTCTCGCCCGTCGGCGCGCAGTCCACGACGATGACGTCGTAGGCGCCGGACTCGTGGTGGCGCTTGAGCTGCAGCAGGCTGAAGAGCTCGTCCATCCCCGGCGGGACGGTGAGCTCCTCGGCGCTGATGCGGTCCGCGCCCCGCTCCTGCAGGAGCCCGCCGGCCCAGGCGCGCACCGCGCCCCAGTTGCGTTCGAGCTCGACCTGCGAGGCGACCTGCTGGGCCCAGAGCCGGTCGGCGACCGGCAGGGGATCGGGTCCGAGCTCGCAGCCCAGGGAGTCCGCGAGCGAGTGGGCGGGATCGGTGGAGAGGACGATCGTCCGGTGCCCCTGCGCGGCGCAGCGGCGGGCGGTCGCCGCGGCGACCGACGTCTTGCCGACGCCGCCCTTGCCGGTGTAGAGGATCGTCCGCGGGACCATGGGGTCCCTGACCCTACGGCAGGCGCCCGGGCGGCAGCCTCAGCGGCGGACGGTCACCGTGCCGCTCGTCGCCGCGCGGTTGCCGGCGAGATCCACGGCGGTGATCGTGATGCGGTAGCGGCCGGGTCGGCGCGGGGTGAAGGCGAGCTTCTGGGTCCCGCGGCCCAGGCGCGCGGTGCGCCCGGCGACGACCTTGCCGGCCCGCGTGACCTGGGTCGTGACCGTCGAGACCTTCGACAGCGAGTAGCGCAGGGCCAGACCCTTGTCGGGCTCGGGCTCGGCGGGCTTGGGCTTGCCGCTCAGGTCGAGGACCGGCGGCGTCCTGAGGTCGCGCGTGAAGCGGGCGGCGGTGTCGCAGTAGACGGCGGGGTCCGGCAGGGTGGCCGGGTCGACGGCGGGGGCGTCGGAGCCGCCCGGCGCGGTGCCGGCGGCGACGCCGCCGCGGACCGGGTCGCCGACGACCGTGGGGTCCTCGCCGACCGCCGTCTGCCGGCGGGCGGCGCGCTTGCGGTCGGCCGTCGTCCGGCTGCACGTCCCCTGCAGGAAGTCCCGCAGGAGCGTGTGGTAGCCCAGGTCGCTCTCGCGCGGGGCCAGCGAGTACAGCGACCACGCGCCGGTGTCGTACTTCGGGACGGCGACGCGCAGCTGCGCCTCGGCCTCGCGGTAGAGCCGCCGGCCGTCCTCGTCCTTGGCCAGCACGGCGAAGTCGTGCAGCCCGTTGACCGCCTGGGTGAAGGCGTTCAGGACGCGGAGCTTCGGCGCGAAGGAGTAGATGAGCAGCTCGGCGCCGGCGTCCGTCCCCACCCGGACCCCGGTCGGCGGGGCCGTGCGGAAGATCCCCAGGCCCTGGCGGGCGACGTCGAACAGGCTCGGCCGGTGCAGGTGCACGGCGGCCCGGCTGTAGGCCTGCAGCGCCGTCCCCTGACCCAGCGCGCTGACCCACGGCGGCTTGCCGCCGTCGAAGGTGAACCACGACTCCCACGCCACGCCGCCGGCGCGCGGGGCCGCCAGCGCGGTCGTCTCCGCCAGCAGCGCGCGCAGCTGCGGGTCGTACCGCTTGCGCCCGCCGCTCATGAGCGAGTTCGCCTTGCCGAAGGTCGCCAGCCACTGGACCTGCAGCCCCTGGCCGGGGTAGGACTGCCAGATCATCGAGCTGCCGGGGAAGGTGACGCGCTGCCCGTAGGAGAGCAGCGACCCGGTCGTCCACCACTCGCGGTTGCGGCGCAGCGTGAGGAAGGCCAGCGGCATCCGGCCGCTGCGCAGGTGCCCGGCGGCGGCGACGTGCTCGACGGTCGAGAGGACCGCGCGCAGCTCGTCGCGGCGGGCGCCCGACAGGCGTCCGGCGCTCGCCTTGGCGTCCCGGTAGATCGTCCGGTAGGCGGCCGCGTCGTCCTGCTTGATGGCGCCGGCGGCGGCCAGGCGGTCGACCTCGGAGAGGACCGTCCGGCGGGCGGCCGAGGCCGTCCCGGTGACGGGAGCCAGCAGCAGGGTGAGCGCCACCGCGACGCAGATGACCGGCGTGAAGCGGATCGGCCGATGGTACCGTCGTAGGGGCGCCGGTCCCGCAGCGTCCGTTGCAGCGTCCCCGTTCTCCTCCCGAGGAACACCGATCCCGTGATCCCCGCCCGTCGTCTCGCCGTCCTCCTGCTCCTCGTGCTGTCCGGAGCGCTGCTCGCCGCCTGCGGCGGCGGGTCCGACAAGCCCCAGACCGCGCAGGAGATCCTCAAGGACACCTTCGGGCCGGGCAAGTCGATCAAGAGCGGCGACCTCGGCCTCGTGCTCGGGCTGAACGCGACGGGGCTGCAGGGCCTCAACGGCCCGGTGAAGGTCTCGTTGAAGGGCCCCTTCCAGTCGCAGGGCGGCCAGAAGCTGCCGCTGTTCGACTTCGACCTGGGGCTGACGTCCGGCGGCACGACGTTCAACGCGGGCGCGATCTCGACCGGCAAGGCCGGCTACCTGAAGTTCCAGGGGACGAGCTACGCGCTGTCGGCGAGCACGTTCGACCAGTTCAAGAAGGGCTACGAGGCCTCCGCGAAGGACACCGGCAAGAAGGGCTCGCAGACGTCGCTGAGCAAGCTCGGCGTCGACCCGCTGCGCTGGCTCGACGACCCCGAGAAGCTCGAGACCGCGGAGGTCGGCGGCGCGGAGTCCAACCACGTCACCGCAACGGTCAACGTGCCGAACATGCTCAAGGACGTCGACACGCTGCTGCGCAAGGCCGGCACGGTCGGCGGGCAGGCGGCCGCCGGCGTCCCGAAGGGCCTGACC
>CAZRLR010000438.1:0-3871 GCA_964600395.1 uncultured Conexibacter sp. | reverse complement strand
AGATGAAGGGCGCGGCGATGAAGATCGGCCAGGTCCTCTCGACGATCGACTTCGAGCTTATCCCCGAGGACCAGCGCGACGACTTCAAGGCGAAGCTCGCGGAGCTGCGCGACGACGCGCCGCGGATCGACTTCGCGAAGATGCGCAAGGTGCTGGAGGCCGACCTCGGCGGGTCGGTCGCCGAGCACTTCGCGAGCTTCGACGAGGAGCCGATCGCCGCGGCGTCGATCGGCCAGGTGTACCGCGCGCGGACGCACGACGGGCGCGACGTCGCGGTGAAGATCCAGTACCCCGGCGTCGCCGAGGCGGTCGAGACCGACCTGCGCAACGCGAACATGCTCTTCCCGCTCGTCAAGCGCCTGGCCCCCGGCCTGGACGTCAAGGCGATCGCCGGCGAGCTGAAGGACCGCATCGGCGAAGAGCTCGACTACGAGATCGAGGCCCAGCACCAGCGTCAGGTCCACCGCGCCTTCCGCGGGCACCCGTTCGTCGTCATCCCGAAGGTCGACACGACGATGTCCACCCGCCGCGTCCTCGTCAGCGAGTTCGTCGACGGCGTCGGCTTCGCAGAGGTCGCCAAGCTCGGCGACGAGGAGCGCGACCGCTACGGCGAGATCCTCTACCGCTTCTACTTCGGCCTGCTCGAGCGCGAGCACCTGGCCTGCGGCGACCCGCACCCCGGCAACGTCATCTTCACCCCGGACGGCAAGGTCTGCTTCCTCGACTTCGGGCTCATGCGCAAGGTCCCGCCGGTGTACCTCGAGGGCGAGCGCGTCATCGGCCGCGCCCTGCTGGCCGGCGACGCGGCGGGCGTGCACCGCCAGCTCGCGCACCTGGGCTACCTGCCGGGGGACGCCTCGAGCTTCCCCGTCGACGAGGTCTTCGCCCAGCTCAGCGACGCCGGCTCGTGGTACCTGACGGAGGGCTTCGTCCGCATCACGCCCGACCTCGTGCGCGTCGTCATGGAGAAGGCCGGCTCCCCGCGCTCGCCGTACTTCGACCTCATGCGCCGCCAGACCGTCCCGCCGGAGGCGCTGCTCATCCGCCGGATGGAGGGGCTGCTCTTCGCCGTCCTCGGCGAGCTGCGCGCGGGCGCGGACTGGAACGCGCTCATGCGCGCCGCGCTGCTCGGCGAGGAGCCGCGCGACGGGGCGCTCACCGAGCTCGGCGAGCAGGAGGCGCGGTGGCTGGCCGGCCAGCGCCCGCCCGCGCCCGCCGCGGCCTGAGGCGCTTAGGATCCGCGCATGCTCACCATCAACGGCATCGACGACCTCAAGGCGCGCGAGGGGCAGGAGCTCGGCGTCTCGGACTACAAGACGATCGACCAGGCCGCCATCGACGCGTTCGCGCACGCCACCGGCGACCACCAGTTCATCCACGTGGACCCCGAGAAGGCCAAGGCGACGCCGTTCGGGGGGACGATCGCCCACGGGCTCTTCACGCTGTCGCTCGGCCCGGTCTTCTCCGAGGAGGTCTGGACGATGACGGGCGTCGCGTTCGCGCTGAACTACGGCTACGAGAAGGTGCGCTTCCCGGCGCCCGTTCCGGTCGACTCCAAGCTGCGGATGCGCGCGACGCTCGCCGAGGTCACCGACGTCGCCGGCGGGGTGCAGATCCGCGTGACGCAGGCGTTCGAGATCGAGGGCGGCGAGAAGCCCGTCTGCGTCGCCGAGTCGCTCGTGCGCGTCTACGGCGGCTGAGCGGTCGTCCGGCGGGGGGCGCGTCTAGCGCCCCCCGCTGAACCGCGACGGATCGCAGAGCGTCGACTCGGTCGGCGCGACCGGTGCGGTGATCTGGCCCGGCGAGTAGTTCGGGGCCGTGAAGGTGAACTGCACCGCGGCGCGGTCGCCCTGGGAGAACCAGCCGGCGTCGATCGTCGCGGCGTCGTTGCTCCAGTACGGCACCGACCACGGGTTGCGCAGTTGGACGACGGTCGGCGACAGCGGTCCCGCGGGGATGCCGCCGGTGCCCAGGAGGAACGGCTGGCCCAGGGCGTCGTCGGACTGGTCCGGGCTGCTGGGAAAGTGGTGCACGGTGTGGGTCATGATCCGGCTGCCCTCCGCCAGCGGCGTCCCGGGCAGCAGCCCGATCGAGATCTGCGACGGCGGGTACGTCGGGTGCGGGATCGACGGCCCGGGCAGGCACTGGTCCATGTTCGCGAAGGTATGCGTGTCGTCGTCGCTCTCGCCGTTGTCGCTGTCGTGGTGGAAGGCGACGGACGGCAGCTCCAGGTGGTAGCCGCGCGGCTGGTGCCAGCGGACGGCGACCTTGTGGGAGATCGACTTGCGGAAGCCGAGCTTCTCCGCGATGCCGCCGAGCGTGTTGCCCGAAGCGCCCTGGAAGACGACCTGCGCCTGCATCGCGGTGAACTGGACGATCGCGGTCCCTTGGCCGGGCAGCAGCTCGTCGTCCGGCGTGAGCTTCCAGGTCGAGGTGCCGTTCCCGTCGGTGGACTCGCAGGTCGTCGCCGGGCAGTCCACGAGCCCGAAGTCGGCCGGATCGCGCTGGGCGTCGGGTGACCAGCCGACGCGGGCGCCGCTGATCGGCCCCTTCGGCGGGATCGTGTAGCCCGCCAGCGCGCCGCAGCGGATGACCCCGGTCGAGTAGCTGTCGAGCATGTCCAGCTCGGCCTTCAGCGTCACCGGCTCGCCGGCGCGGGCGAAGCCCGAGTGCCCGAAGCCGGTGGTGTCCTCGCCCTTGGCGGTGACGTCGATGAAGCCGATCGAGTACCCCAGGGCCACGCCGTGGATCGCGTCGGTCACGACCCCGACGGCCAGGAGGGCGTCGCCGAGGACGGCGGCCACCTTCTTGGCGACGGCGGACGCGGCGGCGCTGTTGCCGACCGCGGCGCCGCCCGCGCCCAGGATCCACTTGGCGCCGTTGCCGGCGCCGGTCGTCGGGCCGCTGAGCCCCTCGCACGGTCCGGCGGCGCGGGGCTGGGCCCGCGGCGCCCGCGCGAGCCGCGGGGCCATCGCGGCGGTGACGTCGGCGACCGCCAGGACGCCGAGGACCGGGTCCAGCGCCGGGGTCCCGGCGGCGACGCTCCGCAGGTTCACCCCGTCGGCCTTGGCGAGCTCGTCGGCGAGCAGCGGGACGAGGGCGGCCCGGCCCTTCGTCCGGCCCGACCGGGCCGCGGCGACGCCGGCCGCCGACGCGGCCTGCAGCTCGCGGCCGAGGAACGGCGGCAGGTCGGCGGGGAAGTGCCCCGACAGCTGCGCGGCGATCTCGTCGAAGGAGACCCGGGCCCGCCGACGCGTGGCGCTCGCGAGCCCGTCCACCTCGACGTCGTAGAGGTAGGGCCCGCGCGCGGAGCCCCTGCCCTTCACGACCGGCGCCAGCGTCCGGGCCTTGAGCACGGGCAGCCCGACGGCCCGGGCGATGCCGAGGATCGCGGTCTTGCGCTGGGTCGTGGTCGTGGCGCGCTGATAGGCGCGAGCGAGCTGCCGGGACTCCTGGGGGACGGTGGCCCCGCGCGCGGCGCCGGGGACGCCGAGGCACGCCAGGACGACGAGGACGAGCAAGCTTCTGGGCCGCGACATGCGCGCGATCCTAGATCCCGGTCTGTCAGTAAGCGAACCCTCAGAAACCGGCGCGGCCGCGTCGGGCTCAGCGCACGCGCACGTTCGGGCCGACCACGGCGCCCGTGCGGACGCGGTAGACGCCGGCGCGCGGGACGGTCGCGACGTAGCGGCCGGCCGCCGTCGTCTGCACCTCGGCGACGGTCTTCCAGCGCCCGCCGCCCAGGCCGCGCTGGACCTTGAGCCACACGGGCCGCGGTCGGCCGGCGAAGCGGCCCCACAGCCGGGTGACAGGGCGGGCGGCGGGCGCCCGGGCGGCGCTCGCGCGCAGGCCGTCGACCCGCGGGACCGCG
>CAZRLR010000437.1:0-3874 GCA_964600395.1 uncultured Conexibacter sp. | reverse complement strand
CGAACCCGTTCACCTCCGGCGCGGCGAAGTGGAACATCCTCGCGGCCTACGGGCAGGCGTCCGACGGCGGCAAGAACCCGCAGGCGGGCCTGGACTACGTCTCCAAGCTCATCAAGGACCACGTCGTCGTCCAGGACAAGTCCGGGCGCGAGGCGCTGCAGAACTTCACCTCGGGCACCGGCGACGTCCTGCTCTCCTACGAGTACGAGGCGACGACCGCCCAGCGCAAGGGCGAGAAGGTCGACTTCGTCACGCCCGACGACACGATCAAGATCAACATCGACATCGCCAAGACGAAGAAGGCCGGCGCCGACGCCCAGGCGTTCATCGACTACGTCCTCTCGGACGCCGGGCAGCAGAAGTTCGTCGAGTGGGGCTACCGCCCGGTGAACGAGACCGTCCTGCAGGCCAACCAGGCCAAGTTCCCGGAGCCGGCCGGCCTCTTCACGATCGACGATCTCGGCGGCTGGAGCGAGGTCAACGACACGCTGTTCGATCCGGACAAGGGCTCGATCGCCGAGATCGAGCGCGAGGCCGGGGTCTCGACCGACAAGTAGATGGCCACGCCCCTCCTCGAGGAGCCGTCCGCGGTCCCGCCGGTCGTCCCGGCGGGACCGCGTGGCCGTTCCGCACGCTCGCGCGCCCGCGCGGGCGGCACCGGGCCCCTCGGGGTCGGCGTCGTCACGATCTGGCTGAGCCTCATCGTCCTGCTGCCGCTCGCGGCGGTGACGGCGAAGTCCTTCGACGACGGCGCCGGGACGTTCTGGGACGCCGTCAGCTCCCGTCAGGCCGTGAGCGCGCTCGTCTTCACGCTGCTCGTCTCGCTCGCGGCGGCGGCGATCAACGCGGTCACCGGGACGCTCGTCGCCTGGGTGCTCGTCCGCGACGACTTCCGCGGCAAGGGCGCCGTCAACGCGCTCATCGACCTGCCCTTCGCGCTGCCGACGATCGTCGCGGGCCTGACGCTCATCGCCCTCTACGGCAAGAACTCGCCGGTCGGGATCGACGTGACGTACACGCGCACGGCCGTCCTGCTCGCGCTGCTGTTCGTCACGCTGCCGTTCGTCGTGCGGTCCGTGCAGCCGGTGCTCATCGAGCTCGACCGCGAGATGGAGGAGGCGTCTACGTCGCTCGGCGCGACGCCCGGCCAGACCTTCCGCCGGATCGTCCTGCCGAACCTGCGCCCGGCGATCCTGTCGGGGGCGGCGCTGAGCTTCGCGCGGGCCGTCGGCGAGTTCGGCTCCGTCGTGCTCATCAGCGGCAACGTCCCGTTCGACACCGAGGTCAGCTCGGTCTACATCTTCAAGCTGCAGGAGTCCTCGCAGAACCCGATCTCCGCGGCGGCCGTGTCGGTCGTCCTGCTGGTCGTCTCGCTGCTGGTCCTCATCTCCATCCGCGTCTTCGAGCGCCGGGGCGGCGACCATGCCTGAGCAGTCGCGCGTCACGCGCCTGAGCCTGCGCTTCCTCGCGCTCGGCTACCTCGCGCTGCTGCTGGGCATCCCGGTCGGCGTCGTCCTGTACCGGACCTTCGAGCACGGCGTCGGCGCGTTCGTGGACTCGATCACGACGCCGGCCGCGATCCACGCCTTCTGGCTGACGCTCGAGATCGCCGCGATCGCCGTCCCGCTCAACACGGCGCTCGGCATCCTCACCGCGCTGGTGCTCGTCCGCGGGCGCATCCGCGGCAAGGCGATCCTCGAGGCGATCGTCGACCTGCCGTTCGCGATCAGCCCGGTCGTCGTCGGCCTGGCGCTCGTGC
Source organism: uncultured Conexibacter sp. (assembly GCA_964600395.1). GTDB lineage: Bacteria > Actinomycetota > Thermoleophilia > Solirubrobacterales > Solirubrobacteraceae > Paraconexibacter. Next base: position 2,115 of record CAZRLR010000437.1, on the reverse strand, counting down.
TCGTCTACGGGCGCATCGGCTGGTTCGGGCCGTGGCTGGCCGAGCACTCGATCCAGATCATCTTCAGCGTGCCGGGCATGGTGCTCGCGACGGTCTTCGTCTCGCTGCCGTTCGTCGCGCGCGAGGTCTCGCCCGTGCTGCGGGAGATCGGGGACGAGCAGGAGCAGGCCGCCGCGACGCTCGGGGCCTCCTCGTGGCAGACCTTCTGGCGCGTGACGCTGCCGGCCATCCGCTGGGGCGTCGCCTACGGCGTCGTCCTGACCGTCGCCCGCTGCATCGGCGAGTTCGGCGCGGTGAGCGTCGTCAGCGGCAAGATCTCGGGCGAGACCGAGACGCTGACGCTGCTCGTCGAGAAGCGCTTCACGAACTTCGACCTCGCCGGGGCGTACGCCGCCTCGGCCCTGCTGGCCGTCATCGCCCTGGTGACGCTGCTGGCCATGACGAAACTCAATCCCCGCGAGGACCACCAGTGATCACCGTCGAGCAGGTCGAGAAGCACTACGGCGACTTCCACGCCCTCAAGGGCATCGACCTGGAGATCGAGTCCGGCTCCCTCACCGCGTTGCTCGGTCCCTCCGGCTCGGGCAAGTCGACGCTGCTGCGCGTCATCGCCGGCCTGGAGGTCCCGAGCTCCGGCCGGGTCATCCTCGACGGCAAGGACGTCACGCAGCTGGCGCCCCAGCAGCGCGGCATCGGCTTCGTGTTCCAGCACTACGCCGCCTTCAAGCACATGACCGTCCGCGACAACGTCGCCTTCGGCCTGAAGATCCGCAAGAAGCCCAAGGCCGAGGTCAAAGCGAAGGTCGACGAGCTGCTGGCCGTCGTCGGCCTCGACGGCTACCAGCAGCGCTACCCGTCCCAGCTCTCCGGCGGCCAGCGCCAGCGCATGGCCCTCGCCCGGGCGCTGGCGATCGAGCCGTCGGTGCTGCTGCTCGACGAGCCCTTCGGTGCGCTGGACGCCAAGGTCCGCGCCGAGCTGCGCAGCTGGCTGCGCCGCCTGCACGACGAGGTCCACGTCACGACCGTCCTCGTCACCCACGACCAGGAGGAGGCGCTGGACGTCGCCGACAGGATCGCGGTCATGGACCACGGGCAGATCGCGCAGACCGGTGGGCCGCGCGAGCTCTACGACCGGCCGGTCAACGACTTCGTCATGTCGTTCCTCGGGCCGGTCGCCCGGGTCGGCGAGGGGCTCGTGCGCCCGCACGACCTGCTGCTCTCCGTCGACGCGCGCGACGGTGCCCACGAGGCCCAGGTCTCGCGCATCGTGCACCTCGGCTTCGAGGTCCGGGTCGAGCTGACGCTCGCCGACGCGCCGGAGGGCAGCGACCCGATCGTCGCGCAGATCACCCGCGCCGAGGAGCAGGCACTCGAGCTGACGGCGGGGGACATCGTCTTCGTCCGCCCGGCGGACACGGCCCGGCCGGTCGCCGACACCGGCCTCCCGGCCGCCGACGCCGCGGCCTGAGCGCTCAGCGGGTGACCCAGGACTCCGGGTCGTCGGCGAGCTTCGCGACGCCGCTCGGCAGCGCCTTGGCGGCGAGGTCGGCCAGGGTGACGGTCTCCAGGACGGCGCGCAGGTTCGACCGCACGGCGATCCAGACCTGCTGCAGCGGCTCGGCGCTGCCGGAGTAGGGCACGTCCTCCGGGCGCTGCCCGCGCACGGAGGCCAGCGGGCCGTCCACGGCGCGGATGATGTCCGCGACCGAGATCTCGGCCGGCGGGCGGTTGAGCCAGTAGCCCCCGTCCGCGCCGCGCTGGCTGCGCACGAGGCCGGCGTGGCGCAGGTCCCCGAGGATGTTCTCGAGGAACTTCATCGGGATGCCCTGGGCGGTCGCCACGGTCTCGCCCTTCGTCGCGCGCTCGCCGTCGGCGGCGAGCGCCAGCTCGATGCAGGCACGGACGGCGTAATCGGCCTTCGCGGAGATGCGCATGTGGCCCCATCCTGCCGCAAACGCGGCGGCTGCGCGCCTCAGACGAGGGTGGAGAAGGCCGTTCCGGCGCGCTCGACGATTTACGCCGACACCTATCCCCGGACAATCGAGATCGAGGCGAGCGCCGGCGATCCCAGGGCGACGAAGCCGGTCATCTACAAGCTCGATTTCAAGCGCATCG
>CAZRLR010000436.1:0-3879 GCA_964600395.1 uncultured Conexibacter sp. | reverse complement strand
TGGGTCCGCGCCGAGGGCGGCCAGACGCCGCCGGAGCTGCAGGCGCAGGTCGACGGCGTCGCCAACGAGGGCGGCACGCCGCTGACCGTCGCACAGGACGGCCGGGTCCTCGGCGTCATCCACCTCAAGGACACGGTCAAGGAGGGCATGGCGGCCCGGTTCGAGCGCCTGCGGGCGATGGGCATCCGCACGGTCATGGTCACCGGCGACAACAGGCTCACCGCCGCGAAGATCGCCGCCGAGGCCGGGGTGGACGACTTCCTCGCCGAGGCCACCCCGGAGCGCAAGATGGAGCTCATCCGCGCCGAGCAGGCCGAGGGTCGCCTCGTCGCGATGACCGGGGACGGCACGAACGACGCCCCGGCGCTGGCGCAGGCCGACGTCGGCGTGGCGATGAACACCGGCACCCAGGCGGCTCGGGAGGCGGGCAACATGGTCGACCTGGACTCCAATCCGACGAAGCTCATCGAGATCGTCGAGGTCGGCAAGCAGCTGCTCATCACCCGTGGCGCGCTGACGACGTTCTCGATCGCCAACGACGTGGCGAAGTACTTCGCGATCCTGCCCGCGATCTTCGCGTTCACCTACGCGACTTCACCGGGCGAGCGCGGGCCGCTGGACGACCTGAACGTCATGAACCTCGGGACGCCGCAGTCGGCGATCATCAGCGCGATCGTCTTCAACGCGTTGATCATCCCGTTCCTCGTTCCGCTGGCCCTCCGCGGCGTGCAGTACAAGCCCGTCGGGGCCTCAGCGCTGCTGCGGCGCAACCTGCTCATCTACGGGCTCGGTGGCCTCGTCGTCCCGTTCGTGGGGATCAAGCTCATCGACCTCGTGGTCCACGGCGTCTTCGGCGCCTGAGCACGCACGATGCCGGCGCTGGCCGACACCCGCGGGCGCCTGACGATCTACCTCGGCATGGCGCCCGGGGTCGGCAAGACCTTCCGCATGCTGCAGGACGGGCACGCCGCGCTGCAGGCCGGGCGCGACGTGCTCGTCGGCGTCGTGGAGACGCACGGCCGGGACGAGACCGCCGCGCTCGTCGAGGGCCTGCCGCTGCAGCCGCGACGACGCCTGACGCACCGCGACATCACGCTGGAGGAGATGGACCTCCCCGCGCTGCTGGCCCGCCGGCCGGCGCTCTGCCTCGTCGACGAACTCGCCCACACGAACGCCCCGGGCTCCGAGCACCAGAAGCGGTACGAGGACATCGAGGACCTGATCGCGGCCGGCATCGACGTCCTGTCGACCGTCAACGTGCAGCACCTGGAGTCCCTCAACGACCAGGTCGCCGAGCTCTCCGGCGTGCGCGTGCGCGAGACGTTTCCCGACTCGGTGCTGGGGCGCGCGGACGAGGTCGTCCTCATCGACCTGGCGCCCGAGACGCTGCTGGCGCGGATGCGCGCCGGCAAGATCTATCCGGCTGCGCGCATCGAGGCGTCGCTCAACGGCTTCTTCCGGATCGAGAACCTCTCGGCGCTGCGTGAGGTGGCCCTGCGTCAGGTCGCCGAGGAGGTCGAGGCCAAGCGCCTGGTCACCGACGTGCTCGGGACACGCGAGGAGGCGCTCGTCGCCGACGCCCCGCAGGCCGTCGGCGAGCGGCTGCTCGCGCTCGTGGAGCCCTACCCCGGGTCCCAGCGCCTGGTCCGCCGGGCGTGGCGCTCCTCCCAGCGGCTCGGCTCGGCGCTGGACCTGCTGTGGGTGGCGCCGCCCGGCCGCGCCCCGAGCCTCGAGCAGGAGCGTCAGCTCGCCGCGTTGCGTCAGCTCGCCTCGGTGCTCGGCGCCACGTTGCTCGTCGAGCCCGGCGACGACCTGGCGCAGACGGTCGCGGAGGTCGCCCGCCGCCGCGGCACGACGTACATCCTGCTCGGACGGTCGCGGCGCCCGCGGGGCCTGGCGCGCCTGCGGACCCCGTTGCCCCAGCGCCTGATGGAGGCCCTCCCCGGCGTCGACGTGCGCATCGTCGCCGACCGATCCACCCGACACGAAAGCACCCCATGACCGTGCTCCTCCTCATCGCTGCCGCCGTGGCCCTGGGCCTGGCCGCCGGCTGGTGGCTGCCGCCCCACGGCCGCCGCCCCCAGGTGGCGGCCCAGACCTCCGGCCGGCGCATCCTGCTGCCCTTCACGGGGACGTCGATCTCGCGCCGGTCGCTCGAGGCCGCGGTCCGCCTGGCCCGGGCCGAGGACGCGACGATCATGCCGGCCTTCCTCGCGACCGTCCCGCGCCACCTGCCCATCGACGCGCCGCTGCCGGCGCAGTGCCTGCAGGCGATGCCGCTGCTGGAGGCCATCGAGCAGAAGGCGATCGCGGCCGGCGTGCGCGTCGACGCCCGCGTCGGGCGGGGGCGCTCCTACCGCGACGCCCTGCGGCACGTCATCGCCGACGAGCCGGTCGACCGCATCATCGTCTCCGCCTCGGGCAACCCACGGTCGGGCCTGAACCCGCAGGACCTGCAGTGGCTGCTGGCCAAGGCCCCCTCGGAGGTGCTCATCCTGCGCCCGGGCCCCGAGGACGACCGGACCGTCACCGCCGCCGGCATCCGCGGGCACTTCTGATCACTCCCACGCGGTCTGCGTGACGGCGCGCCGGTCCGGCCGCAGGAAGGTCGGCGCACCGTCCTGCAGGCGGATGCCGAACCCGCCCTCGTGCACGAGCCGGTGGTGGTACGGGCAGACGAGCGTCAGGTTGGCCTTGTCGGTGGCGCCGCCGTGGGCCCAGTGCCGGACGTGGTGCGCGTGCAAGCCGTGGCGCCGGGTGCAGCCGGGAAACGTGCAGCACGCGTCGCGCCGCTCCAGCGCCGTCCGTAGCGCCGCCGAGACGACCCGCCGGCGGCGGCCGAGATCCGGGTCGACGAGCTCGGCGTCGCACGCGAGGCGGCGCGCCACCTCCGATCCGATGGCCGGTCCGTCGTCGAGATGGCTGACGGTGCCCGCACGCTCCTCGGGGTCCGTCGCGGTGCACGCGAGCGCCGGCGGGTCGACGTGGACGACGACCTGCGCCCGCGGCGCGCCGCTGAGCGCGAGCTCGCAGAGGGCGTCGGCGTATCGCGCCCCCCGCCGCGGCGGCGTCGCAGCGCCGGCGTACACGCCCGCCCCGTGCAGGGCCTGCGCCGCGACCTGGATCGCCTCCACGAGCTGGGCGCCGTCGTCGGCCGGCAGCCGACCGCGCAGGTGCAGCGCCCCGTCCCGCCCGGTCCACCACTGCACGTCGCGCTGCTCGTGCACCTCGGTCGCGACGTCGGCGTCCGCCGCCGGGGCGCTGCGCAGCTGCCCGACCCGGCGCTCGAGCTCGGCCGCCGTGCAGCGCCCCGCCAGGTGCAGCAGGTCGGCCTCGCGCTCGCAGTCCCGCGCGCGCGTGAGCGCCCGGATCTTCGAGTACGACACCTCGCCGCGGGCGAAGGCGGCGTGCAACTGCGGGCGCTCGCGCAGGCGCCGCGCGACCCGCACGTGCTCGCGCGCGGTGCGCGGCGTGATCGCGCAGCCGAACGCGAGCCAGTCAGCTGTGGTCACGAACCCCCACCGCTCCGCGCCGCCGAGCGCGTCGTACTCGCCGACGAGATGCAGCCAGTGCGCGAGCTGCCGCTCGAGGCCGCGCGCCAGCGCGACGAGCTGCTCCTCGAGGCCTTCCAACGCGTTGGTCTGCACTGCCAGCACGAACATATGTTCCCATACGGGTCGGACGGCATCCGGGGGACGAGCAGCCGGTGACGCGGCTCCGCGGAGCCACCACCGAGGCGAAGCAGGAGGTCGTCGGGGCAGCGGTCACGCGGCTCCGCGGAGCCACGCCGGAACCGGACCCGGCGCGCGAACAGGCAGGCCCGACCCGGTGGCTCCGCGGAGCCACCGGGCCGGGACCCGCCCGGGCCCGCCCGTCAAT
>CAZRLR010000435.1:386-3886 GCA_964600395.1 uncultured Conexibacter sp. | reverse complement strand
CGCCGGTGGCCGGGTTGACGCCCTGACGGGCGGCACGGTCCGACACGGAGAACTTGCCGAGGCCGGCGATGGCGACTTCGCCACCACGGGAAAGGGTCTCGGTGAGGATCTCGGCGAAGGCGTCGACAGCAGCCTTGGCCTGGCCGGCCGGCAGATCGGCCTTCTCGGAGAGGTGCTGGGCGAGCTCGGTCTTGTTCACGGTGATTTTCCTCCTGCGTTGACGGCGACAGCGGCGGAGCCTACTCCGCCGCGCGGTTGGATGGCTGCGAAAACCCCGATGCGATGGGGGTTTGACAGCGGGGCGAGACCGAATCACACCCGTCGGACGACATGACGGGAGGCCGGCGGCACTCTCGACGGGAGCCTAGGGGCTCACCGGGTGCTGCGGGGGTATACCGTCCTGCACTGCACGTCGCCGTCCCCTCTGCTTCCGGAGCCACCCGCATGCCGCAACCCAAGCCCGCCAAGCCTGCCTCGACCTCCACCAAGGCGACAGGCGGCAAGCCCGCCGCGGCCCGCTCCGCCGCCCCCGCGCCGAACGCCGGGTCGACGGCCAAGTCCGGCTCTGCAGGTATCAAAATGCCTGCAAAAACGCAGAAAAGCACGACCCGTGCCAAGGGCGGCGCCACCGCGAGCCCGCGCCGCGCGGCGACCGCGAAGCAGGCCCCCGCGCCGGCGGCCCTGGACCCCGCCTCGCCCGAGGCGCAGGCCGCCCGTGACGAGGCGATGAAGGCGAACCTCTCGCAGCTGCGCGAGCTGCTGGCCGGTGGCGTCATGCTGACAGCGCAGCGCGTCCAGGAGGCGATGGACGACGCGGTGCGCCGCGGCAAGATGACCCGCCGTGACGCCGAGGAGGTCGCCCGCACCCTCGTCGACAACGGCCGCCGTCAGTCCTTGGACCTCATCGCCGAGATCGAACAGCTCTTCGGCCGCGGGCGCAGCGACCTGGAGACGGCGTCGACGCTCGTGCAGGCCGGGACCGACCGCGTGCTGCGCGAGGTCGACCGCGTCCGCCGCCAGGCCGGGGTCGGCCCGTCCTTCCCGATCATCGGCTACGACGACCTCACCGCGGCCCAGGTCGTCGCCCGCCTGCCGGAGCTCGACGCGGCCGCCCTGCGCAAGGTCCGCGAGCACGAGAAGCGCACGGCGAACCGCAAGTCGGTGCTCGCCGCGGTGGAGAAGGCGCTCGGGTAGATCCGTCCCCGGCCGCCCCCGGGCGGCCGACCGCAGGCGGACCCTGCGATCCTGGACGGACCCATGGCGTCCACCGAGCCCACCCCCGCCGAGCTGCAGCAGGCCTTCGAGCGTCCCAAGCGCCCCGAGAAGGGTGCCGAGCTCGAGCTGACGATCGACGGCCTGGCCCACGGCGGCAACGGCGTCGCGCGGCACGAGGGCTTCGTCGTCTTCGTCGGCGGCACCGTGCCCGGCGACCGCGTCAGGGCGCGGCTCGTGACCCGCAAGAAGGGCTACGGCGAGGCGCGCCTGCTCGAGGTCCTCGAGCCCAGCCCCGACCGCATCGAGCCCGTCGCCCACCACCCCGGCGCCGCCTGGCAGGTCATGCCCTACGAGCTGCAGCTGCGCGTCAAGCAGCAGCAGGTCGAGGATGCCCTGCGCCGCATCGGCAAGCTCGACGGCTTCGTCATGGAGGAGATCGTCCCCGCCGTCGAGCAGTGGGGGTACCGCAACAAGCTCGAGTACTCCTTCGGCACCGGCCCGGACGGCGCCGTCGTGTGCGGCTTCCACGCCCCCGGCTCCTGGGAGACGATCATCGACGGCGAGTCGATGCTCGGCTCGGCGCGCGCGAACGAGGCCCGCCGGATCGTCCTGCAGTGGTGCAAGGAGCAGGGCCTGCCCGCCTACGACCGCCGCACCCAGACCGGCGTCCTGCGCAACCTCGTCGTCCGCGAGGCCCGCCGCACCGGCCAGCTGCAGGTGCGGCTGGTCACGTCGCCCGTCGAGCTCGACGACCTCGCCGTCGCGATCCTCGCCGAGACCCTCGACGCGACGTCCCTCATCCACACGCAGTACGACGGCTTGGGGGAGACGACCTCCGGCGGCGTCTCGACGCTGCTGGACGGCAAGGACCACATCGTCGAGGAGCTCTGCGGCCTCTCCTTCCGCATCAGCGCCGACGCCTTCTTCCAGACGAACACGCTGATGGCCGAGCAGCTCTACGGCGTCGCCGCCCAGTACGCCGACCTCAAGGGCTGGGAGCGGATCTACGACCTGTTCTGCGGGATCGGGACGATCGGCCTGTCGCTCTCCACGCGCTCGGGCGAGATCTGGGGCCTGGAGATCATCGAGGACGCGATCGCCGACGCGATCAAGAACGCGAAGGCCAACGGCATCGACAACGCGAAGTTCTACGCGGGGGACGTGCGCACGGCGCTCGCCGAGCTCGGCGAGATCGCCGGCCGGCCGGACGTCCTCGTCGTCGACCCGCCCCGCGCGGGCCTCAGCCAGAAGGTCGTGCGCCGCGTCATCGAGACCGGCCCCAAGCGCATCGTCTACGTCTCGTGCAACCCGACGACGCTCGCGCCGAACGCCGCGCAGCTCGTCGAGGCGGGCTTCCGGCTGACGAAGGTCCGGCCGGTCGACATGTTCCCGCAGACGCCGCACATCGAGGCCGTCGCCGTCTTCGACCGCGTCTGACGGCGGCCGGTCCCGTCAGCCGCTGCGGGCGGTCCAGCTCACCGGACCCGAGTCGCAGGTGCCGAGCGTCGGGCTCGTCCGCGTGGCGCGCAGCGTCCCCGACGCCGTCCCGTCGGCCAGCAGCCGGCCGCTGACCTGCAGCACCGTCCCGGCGACCCGTTCGGAGGTCTCGAAGCGGCCGAGCGGGTCCAGTCGCACCGGCCGCACCAGGCCGACCTCCCCCTCGATCGCGTCCGCCTGGCCGCCCGTGCACGGCTGCCGCAGCGTCGACGCGAAGCGCCGGTCGGCGCCCTCCTGGCCGTAGGAGCCGAGCGTCAGCCGGTGGGCGGGCACGAAGCGCCCTGATTGAAGGGCTTTACCGCGACAACGGCCAACACCTCATGCTGGCTGGCTGCAAATCCCTCACCACCCTTTTTAAATTAGCGGGCATTCAGGTACAAACGGTGCCGTTCATCATGCAGAGTGGCGCACGGCGGCTGCGGGTGCCCGCTCACTCGGGTCGCCTTGGTTTAGCCACGGCGCTTTGGCGCGCTCAGGGTTTTAGCTGGAACGAACGCTATCGGCTTATCGCCGCCATAGTCAACTTGCAACTCAAAGGCTGGCAGGTACCCGAAGGGCAAAGTGTGGCTGAATGGTTGCTGGCCACTCACCAACCCCCGGCCCTGATTCGGGAGTTCTGGGCACCGCTGGCACTGGCTGTTTTAAATACCCCGTTAGCGGATGCAGCCATGCGTCGCTTTGCCTCAGTGCTGCGCGACTCTTTGGGTAGCGGCGGCCGTGCTCTGGCGATGCTCTTGCCCGCTGGCAACCTCAGCGAACAAATCGTAAAGCCGCTCGTCCATGCCATC
>CAZRLR010000435.1:0-376 GCA_964600395.1 uncultured Conexibacter sp. | reverse complement strand
GGCCGCGCAGACGAAGTGCAGGCGCGCATGCTCCTCGTCCATGCCATCGAAAAACTGGGCGGCGCTGTGCGTTGTGCGCAACGGGTGTTGGCAATCCAGCAAACTACCCACGGTTTTGAGCTAAGAGTTCAGGGTTCGGAACAGCCGCATCATTTTGACCAGATTGTCCTCGCGCTACCGCCTTGGGCGCTGGACAAAATGACACTGCCCGCCTGCATCAATCAAAAAGCGCTGGCAGAGGCCTTTGGCACCCAGCCGATTGCCACGGTTTATCTGGGCTTTGAGGCAAAATTCCGCCTGCCTGTCCCCCTCCTCCAGATTGCCGGACCAACCGCTAATGACAGCCGAATCTGGGCAACCGATCGGGCTTATTGCG
>CAZRLR010000434.1:0-3886 GCA_964600395.1 uncultured Conexibacter sp. | reverse complement strand
CGGGCCGCCGCCCTGCGCCGGGCGCGCCGCGCCCGGACGAGCGCCGTGCGCCGCCACCACCTGCTCGTCGCCGCGCAGTGGGAGCACGCCCGGCGCCTTGACTGGCGGGCGCGGCAGCGCGTGCGCCGCGCCGCCCGCCTCCCCTGCCGACGCGCCGCGTCCTGACCCTCGAAACGGAGCCCCGATGACCCGCCGCCAGACCCTCCCCGCCCTCGCCCTCCTGGCCGGCGTCGCCGCCCCGGCCAGCGCGGCGGCCGACGCCACGATCGCCGAGGGCACGCTGCACGACGCGCTCGGCGCGCCGCTGTCGGCGAAGGTGACCGCCTACGCCTTCCCGCTGAACGGCAGCTCCGCCATGCCGAAGCTCGCCGAGGTGCAGACCGACGCGACCGGGCACTACCGCATCACGGCGCCCGCCTCGGCGAAGCGGTACGCCTCCGAGCGCCGCCTGGACGTCGTCCTCACCGCCCGGACCGCCGCGGGGGACGCCTTCGAGATCGCCTCCCGGGTCCTGCCCGCCGAGGCCCAGGCCGCGGTCGCCGAGCCACCTCAGACGATCGACCTGCTCGCCGAGCCGCCGCAGCGCGGGGCCGGCGCACGGGCGGCGTCCCGGTGCACGCTCGGCAAGATCGTCAAGAAGCGGCTGACGACGTGGAAGGCGGCGACCGTCGTCGGCGAGATCAACAACGCCTACGACGACACGACGGCGGACTTCGTCTACGCCCGCGAGCGGCACGCCGAGTCGACGATCTCCACCGCCATCACGGCGCCGATCGTCGGCGACGTCGCCAACCTCCGCTGGCGGACCGGCTCCAGCGTCAAGGTCAACAACCGCGGCGCGCGGGTCGGGCCGACGGGGCGGCGCGGGCCGCTGGCCACCCGGGTCCTCACGAACTTCCAGTACGCCCGCTACCGCGTCAGCGACTGCGGCCTGGACGGCGAGCACCACTGGTTCGTCGTCCGCCCCGAGTTCTGGCGCGGGGGCTACTCGCTCAAGCGCCAGCGCGGGACGCTGAACGTCTGCCGCGGCGGGGACGACTACGACGGCCGCGGGTTGTTCGAGACGGAGAGCGAGAACGCGACGACGTTCGAGCGCGGCATCGACATCTCGTCGAAGATCGGCATCGACTTCGGGCTGAGCACGAAGAGCGGCTTCTCCGACAACGTCCGGCTCACGATGCACTTCAACGGCAAGCGCCGCCACCGCCTCTGCGGCAACGACGGCAAGCCGGCCGTCGACGCCCAGCGCGTCTTCTCGGGCGAAGCCCGGTGACGCGGCGGGGGGTGGTCGTCGCGGTCGCCGCGGCGGCGCTGCTCGCGGGCTGCGGCGACGGTGAGGAGGGCGACGCGGCGCTCGCGCCCGGGCGGGCGGCGTCCGCCTGGACGACCTACGGGGCGGCCGGTCAGCCCGTCTTCGGCGGCAACGCGGTGCTCGTCAACCGGGGGGACCGGGACGCCGTCCTGACGTCGGTGAAGCTCGTCGGCGCGCTGCCGGGGACGGGGCTGCGCGCCGCCCGGGCGGCCGGGCCGAAGCGCGAGTCAGGGCTCGTCGCCGGGGGCGAGGTCCGCCGCTACCGGCAGACCGACGTGCATCCGCTGGACGGCATGCGCGTGCCGCCCCGCCAGCCGCGGGGGGTCGAGGTGCTCGCCGACCTGACGACGGGCCGCGAGGGGCGCTTCGGCTACCGCGACCTGGAGGTGACCTACGAGGTCGGCGGTCGGGAGCACACCGTCCGCACCGGCAGCGCCTTCGCGATCTGCCTGGGCCCGCGGTACGACGTCGGCAGGACGGAGTGCCCGCGCATCCCCGTCCCGGAGCCCGGCGGCGGCTGAGGCGTCACGGGGACGGCGCGCCGAGCGCCGCCACGACGGTGGCGACGTTCGCCCGCCAGGCGTCCTCGCCCGTCACGGGGAGGACGTCGTCCCAGATCATCGCGAAGCCGCTGGCCGTCTGGCGCAGGCCGGTCGGCCGCGCCATGAACCACCAGTGCAGGTGCGCCGCGCCCTCGCCGTAGCGCAGGATGTGCACGCGCTCGACGCCCTCGATGGCGAGCACCGCGCGCTCGACCCGCGCGAGCAGGACGCCCATCCCCGCCAGCATCGCGTCCGACAGGTCCCGCGGGCCGTCGACGTGCTCGCGCGGCTCCAGGAGCGCGACGAACGGCAACCCGCTCGGGGCCAGGGCCTGCAGGCGCCAGCGGGCGTCCGTCCAGTGGTAGGCGTCGTCCCCGGCGTCGCAGGCCGGGCACGGCCGGCCGCCTTCGCCGTGCCGCGGCGGCTCGTCCTCCGGCGCGCGCAGCGCCTTGGGCGCCACGTCGCCGACGAACGGCCAGGAGTCCCACTCCTGTACCGGCGGGACGCGCAGGCCGGCGGTCCGGTGATCGCGGGGTCCGTGCGCGTGCTCGGGCATGGCGCCCAACGTAGCCGTCCGGCGGGGTCGGTTAGCCTACGAACCGCGGTGGGCACCGACGCCCGCCGACCCGACTCGACCACGGAGTGAGCACATGTCGTCCAGGACCGCCTTCGCTGCGCCGGCGCTCGCCGGCCTCCTCCTCGCCCTGGGCGCCGCGTCGGCGCAGGCCGCGACGACCGATCTCTACGCCGCGCCGGTCCCTCTGGGCGGCGCGACCTGCAGCACGCCGGCCGACGCGTGCGCGATCGAGGACGCCGTGACCGCCGCCAACGCCCTCCCGACGACCGACGGCGTGCGCATCCGCCTGGCCCGCGGCACCTACCTGCTCAGCGGGGCCCCGACGGCCCTGGTCGTGACGTTCGCCGGGCCCGGCGTGACCTTCGAGCCGCTGGGCGGGACCGTCATCCTCGACGGCCAGGGCAGCACCCAGATCCTGTCGGTCGCCGCCGGGTCGACGGTCACGGTCGACGGCCTGCGCCTGCGCAACGGGCAGGTGGCCGGACTGGGCGGGGCCATCGTCAACGCGGGCACGCTCGCCGTGCGCGACACGACCTTCGTGGGCAACAGCGGGGGCAACGGTGGGGCGCTCTCCACGGCCTTCGGCGCGACGACGACGGTGCAGGACTCGACGTTCCAGCGCAACGCCGCGACGGCCGTCGGCGGCGGGGCGCTCATCAGCTTCGGGCAGACGACCGTGACGCGCTCGGCGTTCGTCGACAACACCGGGCCGGTGAACGGCGGCGCCGTGAACGTGCAGCCCAGCGCGACGTTGGTGCTCAGCGCCTCGACGCTTGCGGGCAACCGCTCCGGCGGCCTCGGCGGGGCGGTGTCGAACCTCGGCACGACGACGATCCAGGGTTCGACGATCGTCGACAACGCCGCGTCGGACGGCACCGTGATCGCCACCGGCACCACGGACGTGACCGTCGCGACGAGCATCCTCGGGTCCGCCGGCGGCGCCGGCGCCGCGTGCAACCCGGCCGGCACGGCGATGACCGACGCCGGCTTCAACCTCGACACGGACGGCAGCTGCATCTCGGCCGTCACGCCGGCGACCGGCAGCCACGCCGGGACGGCGAGCTACGGCAGCTCGACGTACGGCGCCGTCCTCGGCGCCGACCTCGGCGACCTGGGCGGCCACGGCGGCCCGACGCCGACGGTGGCGCTGCGCATCCTGGCCGATCCGCTGACGACGCTGGCGAACCCCGCCTTCGACGTCGTGCCGCCGGCGTTCGCGGTGCCGCTGGCGATCGACGGGGTGACGACGGCGTGCGCGCTGGGGGACCAGCGGGGCGTCCACGCCGCCGCCGGCACGAACTGCGCGATCGGCGCCTACCTGCTGCGGGCCACGAGGACCGCCCTGACGGCGTCCTCGACCGCGGTCACCCCGGGCACGGCGGTGACGTACACCGCGACGGTCACGCCGGCGCCCGACGCGGGGACGGTCGCGTTCGACGACGGCCCCGGCGGCCC
>CAZRLR010000433.1:0-3897 GCA_964600395.1 uncultured Conexibacter sp. | reverse complement strand
GGCGGCCTGGCCGTCCTGCTCGTGGCCTTCCTGCTCATCACGCAGGTCTTCGGCGGCGACGACGACGGCGGCACGACGAAGCAGCCCGCCAAGACGACGACGTCCGCGAAGCAGCCGACGACGACGTCCGGGACGACGAAGCCGTCGACCCCCGCCGTCGCCCAGGTCGTGCGTGGCGACTACACCGTCTCGGTGCTCAACAGCACGCTGCGCAACGGCGCCGCCCGCGAGGCCGCGAACAAGCTCGAGAGCAGCGGCTTCAAGATCGGCGACGTCAAGCAGGCCGTGACCCAGACGGCCCCGGTGACGCTCATCGCCTACAAGGAGGGCAGCAAGCGCGCCGCCCTGGACGTCGCGAGCCTGCTCGGCGTCAGCCCGGCGAACGTCGCGCTCGCCTCGACGGACGCGCTCGTCGCCGGCAGCCAGGCGAACGTCGTCGTCACGCTGGGCGCCGACAAGGTCCAGTAGGACCGCCGCGCGCCGTGCTCTCCCTGGCCCGCCACGGCGAGACCCCGTACAACGTCGAAGGGCGCTTCCAGGGTCAGAACGACGTCGGCCTGACCGACCGCGGCGTCGAGCAGGCCCACGCCTTGGCGCGCGTCGCGGCCGGCCGCGGCTTCGCGAGCCTCTACTGCTCGCCGCTGCGCCGCGCCCGCCAGACGGCCGACATCGTCGCTGCGGCGACCGGCCTGACCCCGCGCCCCGACGACCGCTTCAAGGAGACCGACACGGGCGACTGGACCGACCGCCTCTTCACCGACGTCGAGCGCGAGGACCCCGAGGGCTGGGCCGCCTACCACCGCACCGACCCGGACTTCGCCTTCCCCGGCGGCGAGTCGCTGCAGGACCAGATGGACCGCGTCGTCGACGGCTTCGTCGCCGTCACCCACGGCGGCCACCTGCCGGCGCTCATCGTGTGCCACCGCGGGGTCATCCGCGTCGCCCGGTCCCACACCCACATCCGGGGCCTGGAGACCTTCATGTCGTGGGACGTGCCGAACGGGACGATCGAGCCGCTTTGAGCACGCTGCCCAAAGTCGTCTTCGCGCTGCTCGTCGCGTCGACCTTCGGCGCGTTCTTCGTCGCCCAGCGCCTCAAGCACGACCCGTCGCCCGTGCAGCAGTACACCCGGCTCACGCCGACCTTCTCGCCCAACCAGGACGGCCGGCTCGACGTCCAGATCATCCGCTTCAAGCTCCGCCGCGCGGACGAGGTGACGATCGACGTCGTCGACCGCAAGGGCGACGCGGTGGCCAACATCGTCAAGGACCGCTCGCTGCCCGCCTACCGCCTGACCCGGTTCCGCTGGGACGGGCGCACGGACGACGACCGCGTCGTACCCGACGGCCTGTACCGCACGCGGATCACGCTGCGCAAGGAGGGCCGCTCGCTCGTCATCCCCGGCTCCTTCGCCCTCGACACGACCCCGCCGAAGATCCGCGTGACGAGCATCGGTCCCAAGCCCCCGAGCACCCGCCCGGTCCCGAAGATCCTGCCCGCCGTCGACGGCGTGAGCGCCCGCGTGCGCTTCAGCGGCCCGGCCCGCCGCACGACGGTCGAGGTCGTCCAGACCGGCCCGCGCGGCGTCGCCCGCGTCCTCGGGCCGGTCAAGCTCCCCGACGGCGTGCGGCGCTGGTCGTGGGACGGTCGCCTGGCCGACGGCTGCGAGGCCCGCCAGGGCACGTACGTCGTCGTCGTCACCTCCCGCGACGCGGCGGGGAACATCGGCGCCTCCGTCCCGCTGGACCCGAAGACGAAGCTCCCGGCCGCCGCCTACGGCACGCCCTTCCCCGGCCGGGGCGGCATCACCGTCCGCAAGCTCGGCGTCCTGCCGCCGAACGTCCCGACCGTCGGCGGCGCGCTCGGCCAGGTCGCGATCGACGCGCGCATGAACGACTACGCCTGGAAGCTGCGTCGCCTGAGCGGCTCGCGCAAGCCCGCGCGCCTCGGGGTGCGCACCAAGCCGTTCCTCAACCTCCACGCACCGCGCGGCGTCTCTCGCCTCTTCGTCCTGGACGTCCGCGCCAACGGCGTGCAGCAGCGCGTGCCCTATCCCGTGCAGTCCACGAACGTCCGGGCCGGGGACGCCGGCAGCCCGCGCGGCGTCCTCGTCGTCCTGCCCGCGATCACCTGGCAGGGGCGCAACGCGATCGACGACGACGGCGACGGCCTGCCCGACGTCCTGGACCGCGGCCTGCCCGTCCGCCTGGACCGCGTCTACGCCCGCAACGGCCTGCCCGTCGGCTTCGCGCGCAACGAGGAGCCGCTCATGGCCTACCTCGACTCCAAGCGCCACCGTTACGACCTGACGACGGACGTCGCCCTGGCCGGCCGCGGCGGCCCGGACCTGCGTCGCTACCGCGGCGTCCTCATCGCCGGCGACGCCCGCTGGCTGCCGGCCGGCGTCGGCACCGCGCTGCGCCGCTTCGCCCAGGCCGGGGGGACCGTCGTCTCGCTCGGCACCGACGCGCTGCGCCGCGAGGTCCGCCTGACGCCCAAGCGGCGCCTCGTGGACCCGACGCCCGCGGCGCCGACCGACCTCTTCGGGGCGACGCTCGGCGCCACGGTCACCGGGAACACCGCCCCGGTCGAGAACATCCTCGACGAGATCGACCTCTTCAAGGGCGGGACGGGCAGCTTCCAGGGCTACGCCGCCTACGAGCCCACCCGCGACCCGGGCGGCCGCCCGGTCGCCGCCGCCGTGGACGGGGACGGCCGCCGGGTCATCGTCGCCACGACCTTCGGCAAGGGCCTCGTCGTGCGGACGGGGCTCGTCGACTTCGCCTCGCATCTGGGCACCGACCGCAACGCCGACGCGCTGATGGAGAGCCTGTGGCTGCAGCTGTCGCGCTGATCCTCGCGGCCCTCCTGGCCGCCGGCGCCCTCGTCCTGCCCACGGCGGTCGGGCGCGCGGCCACAATGCTCGGCGCGCTCGTCCTGACGCCCGTGCTCCTCGTCTCCCACGTCTGGGACACGAGCGCCTTCGCGCCGCTGCGCGACCACCCGCCGCTGGCGGGGGTCGTCGTGGTCGGCGGCCTGGCGGTCGTCGGCGCGCTGGCCGTCGTCTTCGACCGTCGCCCCGCGTGGTTCCCCGTCGCCGCGGTGGCGATGCTGCCGTTCCGCATCCCGATCGCGGTCGGCGGCTCGACCTCGAACCTCCTGCTGCCGCTGTACGTCGTCATCGGGGCCGGGGCGCTGGCCTACGCGGTGCCGCGCCTGCGGGCGGCCTGGCGGGCGCGGGCGGGCGCCGGCGGCCTGCACGACGTCCTGGCCCCGTCGGAGGTCGCCGTCGCCGGGGAGCACCCGGCGCGCCTGCTCGAGCGCCTGCTGGCGGCGACGATCGTCCTCTACGCCCTGCAGGCGACGTACTCCTCCGACGCCGACCACGCGCTGGAGAACCTCGTCTTCTTCTACGTCCCCTTCGCGCTGCTCTTCGCGCTGCTGGGGCGCATCCGGTGGACGCAGGCCCTCGTCGTCCGCTGCCTCGTCGTCCTCACCGCGCTGGCGGTCCTCTTCGCCGGCGTCGGCTTCGTCGAGTACGCGACGAAGCACGTCCTCTTCAACCCGCGCGTCATCACCTCCAACCAGCTGGAGTCCTACTTCCGCGTCAACTCGCTGTTCTTCGACCCGAACATCTACGGGCGCTTCCTCATGCTCGTCATGCTCGCGCTGGCCGGGGTCGTGCTGTGGACGCAGGAGCGGCGCGCCGCGATCGCCGCCACCGCGGTGCTCGTCGTCCTCTGGGCCGGGCTCGTGCTCACCTTCTCGCAGTCCTCGTTCGTCTCGCTGCTCGTCGGCCTGGCGGTCCTCGGGGCGCTGCGCTGGTCGGTCCGTGGGGCGGTGCTCGTCGCGGGCGCCCTCGTCGTCGTGGCGGTCGGCGTCGCGCTCGTCGCCCCG
>CAZRLR010000432.1:0-3914 GCA_964600395.1 uncultured Conexibacter sp. | reverse complement strand
CACGCGCGCATCGAGGCCTACGGCGAGATCGACGAGCTCAACAGCCACCTCGGCGTCCTCCTGTGCGAGGACTCGCTGCCCGAGCCGTACGTGGCGTGGCTCGTGCGGGTGCAGAACGACCTCTTCGACCTCGGGGCCGACCTCTCGGTCCCCGAGACGGACGACGGCGGCGGGCGCGAGCGCCTGCGGGTCACCCCCGACCAGACCGCGTGGCTGGAGGAGCGCTGCGACGAGGTCAACGCGACGCTCGAGCCGCTGAAGTCGTTCGTCCTGCCCGGTGGGTCCCGGGCCGCCGCGCAGCTGCACGTCTGCCGTACGGTCTGCCGCCGCGCCGAGCGGCGCACGCTGCTCGTCGAGGACGCCAACCCCGAGGTGCTGCGCTACCTCAACCGCCTCTCGGACCTGCTGTTCATCCTCGCCCGCGGCGCCAACCACGCCGCCGGGACGGCCGAGCCGCTCTGGCAGCCCGGCGCCTCCCGCTGACGGGCGGCCCCGGTCTCAGGCCCGGACGCCGCGCGCCAGGCCCGCCGCCAGCGCGGTCGCCAGGCCGGCGATGCCCAGGGCGCCCAGCACGAACCACGGGCGCTCCTCGGCGAAGGACGAAGCGGCCTGCGGGCGGGCCACCCACGCGGCCGCCACGACGCTGACGGCCGCCGCGCCGACGACCATCGGCCCGAAGGCGCTCAGCCGTTCCGCGCGGACCTGCAGGCGCCCACCGTCCTCCTCCGCCGCACGCCGGTCCGGCAGCGCCTCGAGGATCGCCACCGCCAGCAACGTCCACATCGAGGCGACGAGGAAGCCGCCGACGACGTCGCTGGGGAAGTGCCAGCCGAGCGCGAGGATCGAGTAGGAGACGCTGATCGCGAAGAGGGCCCCGATCGCCGCGACGGTCGGCCGGGCCACGGGCGGTGCCGCGAGGACCGCGCAGAGCCCGAGCGTCATCGAGGCGGTGGCGTGGCCGCTGGGCCACGAGGCGGCGGCGATCTGGCCGTCCCCCAGCCAGTCGCTGATCCGCGGCTGGGCGAGCAGGTGCTTGAGCGACTGCGTCGTGGCGCCGGTGAGGAAGAGCAGGAAGACGATCGCGACGCCCACCCGGGCGCGGCGGCGCAGGCACGCGACCGCCGCCAGGAGCAGGCCGATCACCGCGTACGGCCGCGGATCGGCGAGGTGGGCGACGTGCCCGATGAGCTCCGTCACCCGCGGCTGGTTGAGCGCGACGAAGCCCTGCAGCGTCACGTTGTCGCGGACCTTGGCGACCGGGACGAGGTAGGCCAGGACGCCCGTGACGGCCAGCCCGACGGCGCAGGCGAGCGCCGCCAGCAGGGCGTTTCGGGGGTGTCGCAGGCCGGTCACGGGTGTTGTCAGGGTATCGGCGGACCTGAACGGGACCTCAGGCGGGCAGGAAGGCGCCCGGCCGCCGCGAAAAGCGCGGCATGGAGCCCCTCGGCCTGCTGCCGCCCCTGCTCGGCGCCCGCGCCTACGACGAGGCCGGTGCCCGGCTCGGCCACGTCGCCGACGTCCTCTTCGACGCCCGCACCCAGCGCCCGGAGTGGCTGCTGCTCGTCCTCCTGCGTGTGACCGACCGCTTCGTGCTCGCCCCGGCGCGCGGCGTGCGCCACCACCCCAGCGGGCTGGACCTGCCGCTGCCGCGGGCGCTCGTGCGCGACGCCCCGATCGCGCCGGGCCCGCCGAACGAGCTCGGGCCCGCCCACGCCCGGCGCCTCGCCGCGCACTACGGGGTCCCGGCGTCGTGCGGGCCGTGGGCCGGCCTCGTCGAGCCGGCGCTCGGCCTCGTGGACGACCGCGTCCGGATGGCCGGCTGACCAAGAAGATGACCCGGCGACGCCTTGCGGCGCCCCGGGTCGTGACAGCGTCCGGGTAGAGGCCCCTTCGCTGCCGGACGGAGCCTACCGGGCACCGCCCACGCGCCATGTCCTCGCCGCGATGATTGCATAGGCAACTACGTGGCTATGTTCGAGGTCATGCACGAATCCCTCTTCACCCCCGCCACCGCCGGCGCCCTCACGACGAAGAACCGCCTCGTGATGGCGCCGATGACCCGCAACCGCGCCGGCGACGGCGAGGCCCCCGGCCCGCTGAACGCCGAGTACTACGCCCAGCGCGCGGGCTCCGGCCTGATCGTCACCGAGGGCACGCAGCCCACCGCCGACGGCCAGGGCTACCCGCACACCCCCGGGCTGCACTCCGAGGCGCAGGTCGAGGGCTGGCGCACCGTCGCCGAGGCCGTGCATGCCGCCGACGGCCTGATCGTCGCCCAGCTCATGCACGCCGGGCGCATCTCCCACCCGAGCATCATCGGCCAGACCCCGGTCGCGCCGAGCGCGGTCAAGCCCGACGGTGAGGTCTTCACCGGCGAGGGCACCGAGCCGTTCGAGACCCCGCGCGAACTGACGACGTCGGAGGTCGAGGTCCTCGTCCAGGGCTACGCCGACGCGGCACGCAACGCGATCGCCGCCGGCCTGGACGGCGTGGAGCTCCACGGCGCCAACGGCTACCTCATCGCGCAGTTCGGCGCCACGGGCACGAACCACCGCACGGACCGCTTCGGCGGCGACGCGCAGGGCCGCGCGACGTTCCTCAAGGAGGTCGTCGCCGCGACCGTCGACGCGATCGGCGCCGACCGCGTGGGGCTGCGCCTCTCCCCCGGCAACCCGTTCAACGACCTGCACGACGACGAGCCGCGCGAAGGCTTCGCCGCCGCGGTGAAGATCGCCCAGGACGCCGGCCTGGCGTACGTCCACGTCTGCGAGACCGCGCCCGACGCCGGCTGGTCGGCCGTCGCGGACGCCCGCGAGGCGTTCGCCGGCACGCTCATCGCGTCCAACGGCTTCGTCCAGGAGTGGTCGTTCGAGCAGATGGCGACGATGATCGACGAGGGCAAGGCCGACCTGATCGCGATCGGGCGTCGCTACCTCGCCAACCCGGACCTCGACACGCGGATCCGCACGGGTGCCGAGCTCAACGAGGGCGACGACGCCACGTACTACGGCGGCGGCGCCGAGGGCTACACGGACTACCCGGCGCTGCAGACCGCCTGAGACGAACGTCCACCCCGGCACGCCGGGGTGGGTGATCGCCCGCAGGATCGGTGGGCGCGACTCCGTAGTTCCCCACTGATCCCTGCAGCAGAGGGCCGATTCAGGCCCCGGCCCTAGACCATTCGTCCAGTCCACCGCCCCCGGTTTGCGGGGGGCGGGCGGACCGGCCGACTGAGGGGTCAGGACGTCGGGAGGCGACCACCAACGCGCAAGGCGTCGAAGCGAGAGCAGGCCCCGGACCGGCCCTCAGAGGCCACGGCCGCGCAGCGACCGGCGGGACCACGTGCAGCAGGGCACGGTCTCGCCGGTCCCGGTCGCCGCAGGACGACGAACCTCCGCAGAACGACGAAAGCCCCGGAAGACCGGGGCTTTCTGCAGTACCGCTACGGAGATTCGAACTCCGGTTTCCGCCGTGAGAGGGCGGCGTCCTAGTCCCCTAGACGATAGCGGCGCGGTCAGGGAGAGTAGCAAGGACGTTTTCGGCGTGCCGTCCGGCGCGCGGGCCTCCCCGCCGGGTGCGCCGGGCCGCCTCGGTAGCGTTCTGTCCATGCAGGCCCCGGGATCCGAGGTCGCGCCGGCGGTCCCACCGCCGGCCGACGATGTCTCCTCGCGCTGGATGTGGCTCGGCGTCGCGCTACCGATCGGCTTCGGCTCGTGGGTCCCGCTCGTCGCCGGCTACCGCGCCCGCAACCCGCGCTGGATCGCGGCGGGCGTGGCGCTCGTCCTCGTCGCCTTCGTCGCGTTCACCGTCGCGACGATCGAGGAGGAGAACCACTACGGCGGCCTGCTGCTCATCGTGGCGTGGCTCCTGCACGGCGCCACCTCGTTCGCGCTCAAGCGGCCCTACGAGCGGCA
>CAZRLR010000431.1:0-3919 GCA_964600395.1 uncultured Conexibacter sp. | reverse complement strand
ATCCCGACGACGCCCGACGCCGGCACGGTCGCCGCGCTCGCGGCCCTCTACGTCGCCTCCGGCCACGAGATCGCCCCCGTCGTGGAGGCGATCCTCCGCCACCCGCAGCTCTACGACGGGCCGGCCATGGTCAAGTCCCCCGTCACGTACGCCGCCGGCCTCATGCGCCAGACGGGCCGTTACATCGAGTCGGTGGAGTGGAGCTGGCTGCTGAGCCTCGCCGGCCAGCAGCCCTACTTCCCCCCGAACGTCGCCGGCTGGGACGAGACGCGATGGCTGGACACCTCGACCTGGCGGGGGCGCTGGTACCTCGCCGTCTGGGCGCTCTACGGCCGCGACCTGGACCCGTGGAGCAAGACCTCCCCCTACAGCGCGACCGAGACGCCGTCCGCCGCGGTGGACCAGGCGCTGGCCTTCTTCGGCGACCCGGTCATCACGCCGGAGATGCGCGCCGGCCTGGAGCGCTTCGCCGCCGACGCCATCCCGACCTCCGCCTACTCCTGGGAGCAGGGCCCGTACCGCGCGCTGCGCCAGAACGCCCTGCGCCTGCTCGTCGCCACCTGCTCCGACCACCAGACCTCCTGACGCCAACGATGACCCGACCGACGAGCTGTGACGGATTCACCCGCGCCCAGGCCCTGCGCCACGGGGTCGCCTCGGCCGGCCGCGGCCTGCCGAGCATCGAGCCGGGGATGCCGACGCCGGCCGGGACGGGGCTGACCCGCCGCAGCCTCCTGCTGCGCGGCGCCGGGGCCGGCCTGGCCGTGTACGGCGCCTCGAAGCTCGGCGTCGGGGCGCTGGAGGCCGGGATCGCCGAAGCCGCCGCCGGCCCCGAGAAGCCCATCCTCGTCTCGATCTTCCTGCCCGGCGGCGTCGACGGGCAGAGCATCCTCGCCCCCACCGGCGACAGCCGCTACGCGTCGCTGCGCCCCACGTTGAGGCTCGCCCGCGGCGCCGGCACCGCGTTCTCGGAGGACTCCCGCCTGGAATGGACACCGGCCGCGTCCGCCCTGGCGACGCTGCACGCCGAGGGCAAGGTCGGCGTGGCGCCGGCGATCGGCTACGCCGGGCCGGACGGGTCGCACTTCACCTCACGCCACTTCTGGGAGGTCGGGGCCACCGACACCGGCGGCAACTTCGGCTGGCTCGGGCGCTACCTCGACGCGCACGGCAGCGCCGACAACCCGCTGCAGGGGCTGACGCTCGGCGGCGTCCTGAGCCCCTCGCTCGCCGCGTCCGCCGTCCCGATCGCCGCGGTCGACGACGCGACGGACTTCGGCCTGTGGGGGCCGGGGGTCTACGGGTCGGTCGAGACCGCGATGTACGACGCGATCGGGCAGCTCGGGCGCCTGCCCTCCGACGACGGCGCGATCCGCACCGCCCGCCGCGTGGCCACGCAGGTCGACTCGATCCGCCACGCCCTCGCGCCGCTGCAGGCACACGACGGCCTGCCGGGCTTCGTCTCGCCCGTCCCCTACGCCGACAACGAGTTCGCCCGGCGCCTGGCCTCGATCCCGGCGATGATCGCCGCGGGCCTGCCGCTGCAGGCGATCACCGTCGACGCGTCCGGCAACTTCGACACGCACACCGGTCAGGCCGCCTCGCTGGCGGGGGACGTCAAGACCGTCTGCGACGCCGTGCTCGCCTTCCAACGGGACCTTGAGCTGCGCGGCCTGGGCGGGCGGGTCCTGACGCTCGTGTGGAGCGAGTTCGGCCGGCGCCCCGAGCAGAACGACTCGGGGACCGACCACGGGGCGGCCGGGGTCGGCTTCGTCGTCGGCGCCCGCGCCAAGGGCCGGATGCTCGGCGAGTGGCCGGGGCTGAGCACGCTGGACCCGTCCGACAACCTGCGCTCGACCTTCGACTTCCGCGCGCTCTACTGCGGCCTGCTCGAGCAGTGGTTCGGCGTCGACGCCGCCCAGATCATCCCGGGGGCCGCGTCCTTCGCCCGCCCGGCGCTGCTGAACTGAGCGTCAGATCCGGTCAGGGTGCCGGCGCGACGAACGGCGTGAAGCCGTCCGGCACGAGCGTCTTCAGGTCGTTGCGGCCCAGGCCGGCGTAGGAGACGGTGTAGAGCTTGTCCCCGATGACGAGCGAGCGGTCGATCGGCGCCTGCTGGCCCTCGCCGGCGTCGTGGACGACGAAGCCGGCGTCGGTGATGCCGTCGGCCTTCGTGACGTGCAGGCCGGCCGCGCCGGTCCGCGACTGCCCCTTGGTGCTGTCGTACGTCGACAGCGGCAGCACGGCGAGCTTCGTCGGCGCCCACCACAGAAAGGCGTGCGGGTCGAACTCGGCGCTCGAGCTGCCCTGCCCCAGGAGCTTGGCCGACAGGCGTCGCGGCGCCGTCGGGTCCGAGACGTCGAAGAGCGAGACCTGCGACCCCGCGCGGCGGCCCTGCTCGGTGGCCTCCTGCCCCACGCCGAGCAGCAGATCGCCGCCGAGCGGGTGCAGGTAGGCCGAGTAGCCCGTGAGCTTCAGCTCGCCGCGCACCCGGGGCGCGGTCGGGGTGGACAGGTCCACGACGTAGAGCGGGTCGATCTGGCGGAAGGTCACGACGTAGCCCGCGTCGCCGACGAAGCGCACCGCGTAGATCCGCTCGCCCTTGCCGAGCCCGTCGACCTGCCCGACCGTCGCCAGCCGCCCGCCCTGCTCGTCCAGGACGGTGACCGAGCTCGAGCTCTGCTGCTCCTCCGCCGGCGCGTCAGGCGCCCACAGCGGCTCCTGCGTCGTGGCGACGCGCAGGCGTCCGTCGTGCTCGGACATCGCGTACTGGTTCAGGACGAAGCCGGGGACCTGGCCGGTCGAGCGGTAGCCCGTGACGCCGTCGCGGGAGGCGTCGAAGCGGTGGATCTCGGTGCTCGCCGCGGCGGGGACGGTCGTGCCGTCCTGGACCCCCGCCGAGTAGCGGGTGCTCGCGACGTAGATCGACCCGGCCGACCCGTAGACCGTCTGTGCCCCGGCCATGACCGCGTCGCGGTCCACGGAGTACAGGCCCTGGTCCAGGTCGACGGTCATGACCGTCAGCAGCCCCGTCCCCGAGAACGAGCGCGGGTGGCGGACCTGGTCGCACTTGGCGATCGGACGGCGGAACGTCCGGCCGCTGAGCCGGCTGCGCAGGACGGTGCGCGGGATGAAGCGCGCGGTCGTCGTGCGCGCGACGGCCTGGCGCAGGGTGGTGCCCTGGGCGGGGACGATCGTGTCGGGCGCCGAGCCGATGATGACCCGGGCGGTCCCGCCGTGCAGGCGTGCGCCGACGAAGTCGCCGTCGACGGTCATCGCGCGGGCGACCTTCGGGGCGGCGGGGTCGCTCACGTCGACCTCGGTCAGCAACGTCTGGCCGTAGCCCCCGCCGTAGGCGATGTCGCCCGGGGGCACCGGCGCGATCGACGGGCCGGGCGAGACCGTCGCCCCGGAGCCCGGGTCGGGCGCCTGGCGCGCGGCGTAGGCGATCGGCCCGCCGCCGGCGGACGCGCTGACGAGCAGGCGCTTGCCGCGCAGCAGCAGCTGCTGGCCGTACCCGTCGAGCGCCAGGGTGCCGACGACCGTCGGGACGGCGCCCGTGACGTCGACGATCCGCAGCGTCCGGTCCGTCACGACGTAGACGCGGCGGCCGTCGGTCTTGACGACGTCCGGCTCGTCGACGGCGTCCTCCTGGTTGTTCGTCGTCGAGAAGCTCGGGGTGTCCGCGACCTGGTCGCCGGCCGTCGCGGTGCCGCCGGCCGTCGTCGGGGCGGCGGCGGGCACCGGCGCGGACGGCGCCACGGTGCCCTCGGCGGTCTTCGGGCCGACCGCGGGGCGGGCGATGACGAGCGGCGCGTCGGCGGCGCGCATCGGCACGCCGGGGGTCCCCTGCGCGCGCAGGGCGCCGGCCCGCGCGAAGCGCAGCAGGGACTGGCAGGACGTGAAGGCCGGTAGGCGC
>CAZRLR010000430.1:0-3928 GCA_964600395.1 uncultured Conexibacter sp. | reverse complement strand
AGCGCCCGGCTCACCGGGTTCTCGACGAGGATCTCGCGGGCGCCGTTGCGCGCCGCGCGCAGCGCGTCGGCTCCCGGGAGCCCACGGCCCCCGCCCGCGACGGCGGGGCGCGCCGGCAGCAGGGCCTGGATCGCCGTGCCGAGCGTCAGGGCGCAGAGCAGCCCCGCGAAGACGCCGCCGACGAGCAGCGCGCCGAAGCCGCGCACCATCGGGACGGGGCTGAGGAGCAGGACGAGGAAGCCCGCGGCCGTCGCGGTCGCGGCGGTGGCGACGGTGGGGGCGCTCGTGGCGGCGACCCGTCGGACGGCGGCGCCCAGGTCTTCCCCGCCGCGGCCCGCGCCGGCGAGCTCCTCCTGCAGCCGGGACTGCAGCTGGATGGCGTAGTCGACGGCCAGGCCGATGAGCACCGGCAGGACGGCGATCGACGCCATCGTCAGCCGCGCACCGGTCAGGCGCAGCACGCCGAAGGTGATGCCGGTCGCGGCGAGCGCCACGACGAGCGGCGCGAGGCGCAGGCGCGCGCGGAAGACGAGCAGCAGGGTGAGCGCCATGACCGCCAGCGCCGCGAGCAGCAGCGTCTGCGTGGCGTCCATGATCGACGTGGTGAGGTCGGCGACGATCACCGGCGCGCCCGTCACGACGTAGTCGCCCTTGCCGTTGGGCAGGTTCCACATCGGCATCGCGGCGGCGGCGCGGATGTCGCTGATCGCCGTCTTGCGCTGCTCCTCGCTCAGCCCGGGGCGCATGCGGACCTGGATGAGGGCGCTGTCCTTCGTCGGGAAGATGTACGCGAAGCGCCCCTTCGGGGTGCCGGCCGGCTTCGTGTCGTCGAAGACGAGCTTGGCGACGAACTCCGGGTCGTTGATCGACGGCAGCTTCAGGCCGAGCCCGTAGTCGACGGCGAGCATGAGGAGGTTGCGCACGAACTCCTGCTGGACGAGATCCGCCGCCTCTTTGGCCACCTGGTCCTGCCGGGCCTTCGTGTAGCCGCGCGAGATCGCGATCTTGCGGGCGGCCCCCGAGGCGCTCTTGGCCTGCTGCGCGGCAGCGGCCTGCTGCTTGGTGAACTGCTCCTGGATCTGGGTGACCGACGTGTTGATGAAGGTGCCGGGGCCGAAGACGACGCGGGCGGGCTTCGTCCTGGCCAGGCGTCCGCACGGGCCCTTGGCCCCGCCGGGCGGCACGACGCCCTGGGGCGCGTTGCCCGACAGGCAGCCCTCCAGGCCGATGACGCGCTGCAGGTCGCTCGTCAGGACGAGCTTGGCGATCGGCTCGTTGACGAGCACGTAGACGGCGTCCTCGCCGAAGCGCTCATGGTAGGCCTGCGAGGACCGGTAGGTCTCGCTCGAGCGCGAGATGAAGGTGTCGTCCGCCGAGGTCGGCTTCAGGCCGAGCGCACCGATGCCCCCGAGCACGGCGAGCGCGAGCACCGCGCCACCGACCGCCGCAGGACGACGGGCCGCCAGGGACATCACGGCGCCGAGGATGCGGATCAGCACGGTGCAGACGATAGACGCCGCCGGTGGTGCGGCGCGCCGTTCGGGAGGGCCGGCGCGGTGGCCGGCTCGGTCACTTGGCGCCGGTGCGGACCGAGCGGGCGACCGCGCCGCTGGAGGCGGTCACCTGCGGGAACTGCGACGTCTTGCCGTTGACGGTGAAGGGCCCCTGCTGCTTGCAGGGGGGCGACGGGGTCGCCACGCCGGTCCCGACGAGGCCGAGCGTCGACTTCAGCTGCGCGGTGAGGTTGGCGCCCCCGAGCAGGTCGGAGATCGCGTCCACCGGGCCGAGCGTCGGGATCGGGCCGCGGCTGCACTGGCGGCTCTCGTAGACGTCCAGGCCGTCCTTGAGCTTGCGGAACATCCCGGGCTTGGCGTACGGGTTGGGCCGGTTGCTGTTCAGGCGCGAGCCGTACACCGCGAGGTTCTCGAGGTTGACGGGGTTCGTCGTGCGCAGGTAGTGGACCGAGTTGTTCCCGACCGCCGCGGTCGCCTGCGTCGTGGCGACGGTGTTGGCGAAGAACGAGTTGATCTCCTGCTTGTAGATCCCGAGGAAGCTGAGGATCGGGTTGAGCTGGCGCAGGGCCGGGTCCAGCTCGCCGAGGACCGGCCGCAGCTGCGTGAGGAAGCGCTCGGTCGACGGCAGGCCGCGGCGGGAGACCCTGATGAGCGGGTCCAGGTCGCGGAAGAGCGCCTCGAGGTCCGGCGCCAGCGCGGTCAGGCTGACGAGCGTCGGCGAGATCTCGCGGGCCGCGGGGCGCAGCTGGGTGACGAGCGGGTTCGTGTCCTTGGCGAACCTCGTCAGGCGCTCGACCGTCGTCTTGGCCTCCTTCTCGAAGGTCGGCAGCGCGACGAAGGTGTCCTGCAGCTCCTTGTCGCGCCGGGCGGTCGTCGCGAAGACGGCGTTGGCGTTCGTGATGAGCGAGGAGAGCTGACCCTGACGCTCGGAGAGGGCGTCGAAGACCTCGCCGGTGTTCGACACGAGCTTCTGGACCGCACCGGACTGCGAGTTGAGGATCTGCAGGAGCGTGTCGGTGTCCTGGGCGAACGGCGCGAGGTTGCCCAGCGCGTCGCTGATGTCCTGACGGCGCCCCTTCGTGCCGAGCGCGAGCTGCTGCATCCAGTTCTGGAAGGCGGCGCGGGTCGGCGGGTCGAACGCGCGGAAGATCTCGTCGAGCTCGACGGTCGGCGAGATGCGGCTGTCGGGCAGGGTCCCGTTCTCGGGCACCCAGCCGGCGCGCTTGCCGTCGCCGGGCGTCAGCTCGACGTACGTCTCGCCCAGCAGCGTCTTCTGGCGCAGGACGGCCTTCGTGTCCTTGGCGATCGGCGCGTACTCCGGCTCGATCTCGATGACGGCGCGGGCGCGGCCGTTG
The DNA here is from genome assembly GCA_964600395.1 of uncultured Conexibacter sp. Lineage (GTDB taxonomy): Bacteria > Actinomycetota > Thermoleophilia > Solirubrobacterales > Solirubrobacteraceae > Paraconexibacter. Next base: position 1,059 of record CAZRLR010000430.1, on the reverse strand, counting down.
GTCTTGTCGGGCTCGATCGTCTTGACCTTGCCGACCGACACGCCGGAGATCCGGACGTCGGCCTCCTTGGCGAGCTGCGTGGCCTCGGCGAAGGACGTGTTGAAGCGGTAGCCCTTGGGCTGCAGCGGCACCGGGCCGCCGAAGGCGAGCCAGAGGAAGAGCAGCAGGCCGAAGCACGACAGCGCGAAGCCGACCATCGTGAGGACGCGACCGAGGGTGGGGGCCTGCTTCTGCATCTACTTCGTCGCCTTCTCGCCCTGCGGGCCGGAGGAGCTGTCGGGGGCGCTCGGCGTGCCCCGCGTGGCGGCGGGCAGCGTCGGGGTCGTCGGGAGCGTGATGCCCGGGACGTTCGGCAGGATGCCGGTGGCCGGCGTCGTGCCGGGGGCGGAGGACTGGGGGCAGACCTCGGACTGCTGGACGGGGTTCAGCAGTCCGACGAGCAGGCCGAGCTGGTCGTTGACCTTCTTCAGCTGCTCGAGCGTGCCCAGGCCCGAGCACCCGACGACGATGAGGCCGCGGCGCGAGATGCCGTTGGCGTCGGCGTTGCCGAAGAGCGAGTTGCCGATGTGGTTGGCCCACGCCGTGTAGAAGAGGTAGCTCTCGTCGTTGTCGTTCGGGTTGTCGTAGGCCAGCTCGTTGAGCAGGTAGTTGACCACCTTGAAGCCGGCGGTGAAGTTCGGCGTGACCTTCGCCAGATCGGCGGCGGCCGGACGCAGGTCGCGGACCGCGGGGCGGGCGTCGCGGGCGAACGGGCGCAGCTGGGTGCGGATGACGGGCTCGGTCTTCACGAGGAACGGCCGCGTCTGCTGCAGCGCCGGCCCGAGGGCGCGGGCGCCGGGGCGCAGGGCGCCGAGCGTCGGCCCGAGGACGTCGGCGAGCTTGCCGGCCTTGCCGAGGCCCGTCTGCGTCGCCTGCAGCGTCGGTGGCAGGTCGCGCAGCGACTTGCGCAGGTTGGCGTCCTGGGCGGCGAAGGCCGCGAAGACCTGTTTGGAGGAGCTGATGAGGCGCGTCAGGTCCTTGTCCTTGCCGGCCAGCGCCTCCGACAGCAGACGGAAGTTG
>CAZRLR010000429.1:0-3946 GCA_964600395.1 uncultured Conexibacter sp. | reverse complement strand
GACGGCGCTCGCGCGCTTCCGCGGCGAGCCGGTGCTGCTGCGCGTCGTCGGCAAGCAGGCGTTCGGTGCGGCGGCTGCGCCCGTGGACACCCCATCGACGCTGCCGCCCGTCGGGGCCATCCTCCGCGTCCGGGCCGCCGTCGCCGGGCCCGACGAGTACGCCGCCATCCTCAAGGCGCACGCGGTGCTCAAGGCGCTCGACGTGCGCGACACGCGGCGGCATCGGGGCGGACCGCTCGGCGTCGTGGACCGCCTGCGCGCCGGGGCGCTGGCCGCGCTGGCCCGCGGGCCGGACCCCACCCGGGGCGCCCTCCTGCAGGGGATGGTCCTCGGCCAGGACGCGGGTCTTGCCCCGGACGTCCGCGACGAGGTGCGCGCCGCCGGGCTCAGCCACCTGTCCGCCGCCTCGGGGCAGAACATCGTCCTGCTGACGACGATGGTCATCGCGCTCAGCGTGCTCGCGGGTGTCCCGTTCCACGTGCGCTGGCTCGTCGTGCTCGTGACGGTCGCGGTCTACGTGCCGCTGGCCGGCGGCGGGCCGTCGATCCAGCGCGCGGGCATCATGGGCGCCGCGGGCGTCGTGGCGCTGCTGGCCGGCCGACCGGTCGCGCGCTGGTACGCGCTCGGCCTCGCCGCGGTCGCGACGCTCGCCCTGGACCCGCGGGCGGCCGGGGATCCCGGCTGGCAGCTGAGCTTCGCCGCGGTCCTGGCCCTGCTGGTCCTCGCGCGGCCGTGGGCCCAGCGCCTGGCCCGCCTCGGTCTGCCCGTCCCGGTGGCCGACGCGCTGGCGGTCACCGCGGCCGCGACGCTCGCCACCGCGCCGGTCATCGCCGCGCACTTCGGCACGGTGGCGCCGGCGTCGCTGCCGGCCAACCTCCTCGTCGCGCCGGTCGTCGCGCCGATCATGTGGCTCGGGGTCCTGGCCGCGGCGGTGGGGCAGGTGGCGCCGGGGGTCGCGACCATCGTCGACACGCTGGCCGACCCGCTGCTGGGGTGGATCCTGCACGTCGCCCACGTCACGGCGGCCGGACCCGGTGCCGGCGTCCGCATCCCGGCGGGGGTCGTCGCCGCGCTCGTGCTCTGCCTGGTGCTGGCGGTCGGCGTCGCCGGGCCGCTGCACGTGCGCCTCGGACGGCGCGGCCGGGTCGCGCTCGCCGGCCCGGCGGTCGTCTGCGCGGCGCTCGTGGCCGGGGCGGCCTACGCTGCCCGTCCGACGCCGCCGCCCGTCCCGCCGCCACCGGCCGGGCTGCGGGTGACCTTCCTCGACGTGGGGCAGGGCGACGCGACCCTGCTCCAGGTGCCCGGCCACGCGGTGCTCGTCGACACGGGCCCGCCCGACGGGCCGATCCTGGACCGGCTCGCGCGGGCCGGGGTCACGGCCCTGGACCTGCTCGTCGTCACCCACGCGCAGGCCGACCACGACGGGGCGGCGGCCGCGGTGCTCGGCGCGCTGCCGGTCGGCCTCGTCCTGGACGGCCGCGACGGCGTCGCCTCGCCGCTCGGCGACGCGATGGCCGCGGCTGCCCGGCGCCGTGGGGTCCCGAGCGTCCCGGGGCGTGCCGGCGCGCGGGTGCGGCTCGGCCCGCTGACGGTCCGGGTGCTGAGCCCGGGGGCGGGCGTCGCGAGCGGCACGAGCGGCGAGGACCCCAACGACCGCGCCATCGTCCTGGTCGCCGGCGTCGCGCGCCCGGGCGGCGCCGAGGCCCGCGTCCTGCTCACCGCCGACGCCGAGTCCGACGTCCTGAACCGCCTGGGCCTGGGCCGGGTCGACGTCCTGAAGGTCGCCCACCACGGCAGCGCCGACGACGGGCTCCCCGGGCTGCTGCGGCGCCTGGACCCCCTCGTGGCAGGGATCGAGGTCGGTGCCGGCAACCCGTACGGGCACCCCGCCCCGTCGACCCTCGCCGCCCTGCGTCGCGTGCCGCGCGTCGTGCGCACCGACCGGGACGGCAGCGTCCGCGCCGACCTCGGCCCGGCCGGCTGGACCGTGCGCCGCGCCCGCGACCCGTGAGGGGCCGTCGCGTCGGGCACGGCCACTACCCTTCCGTGGCCGATGCCCGCCTGGAAGCCCGCGTTCCTCATCCACGGCGACGACCACGGTCGCGTCGGCGAGCGGCGCGCGCGCCTGCGGGAGATGGCCGAGGCGGAGTCCGGCAGCGGCGGGGTCGAGGTCTTCGAGGGGGACGCGTCGACGCCCGAGCTCATCGCGCTCGCGCTCAACGCGATGACGTTCGCGATGGGCCAGCGCTTTCTCGTCGTCGACGGCGTGGAGCGGTGGAAGGACGCCGACGTCAAGAAGCACCTGCAGCCGACGCTCGCCGCGATGCCCCCGGCGACGACCGTGGCGTTCTTCGGCCGCGAGGACGGGCGCGCGAAGGTCCCCCCGGCGCTGACGGCCGCCGTGCAGGCCGCGGGCGGCTCGATCGCGACGGAGACGCTGCTGAAGGGCAAGGAGCTGCCGCGCTGGGCGATCGGCGAGGCGCGCAAGCTCGGCATCGACCTGGAGCCGACGGCCGCGCGGCTGCTCATCGAGCTCGTCGGCGAGCGTCAGCAGCGTCTGCTGCGCGAGCTGGAGAAGCTCGCGCTCGAGCATGAGCCGGGCACCGTCCTGGGGACCGAGGAGGTGCAGGCCGCCGCCGCGCCCTCCGCCGAGCAGCAGGTGTGGGGCTTCGTCGACGCGCTCGTCGCGCGCAACGCGCCGCGGGCGATCCGGTCCTACCTTGAGCTGCGCGAGCAGGGCGAGTCGGTCGGCCGCCTCGTGCCCCTCATGGCGCGCCGCGTGCGCGAGATCGAGGTCGTCGCCGCCCGCCTGGACGCCGGCGAGTCGCCCGCCCAGGTCAAGGCCGCGATCAAGGGCTCGCCGTGGCAGCTGGACAAGCGCATCAAGGACGCACGCAACACCGACCTGGAGAGCCTGCGCGCCGCGGTCGTCACGCTCGCCGACCTCGAGCTGGCCACCCGCGGGCTGTCGGAGCTCTCCGACGACACCGCGACGATCCGCGCGATCGTCTCCATCGCCGCGTAGACCCCGCCGCGGTCGGGCACACTTTCGTCCATGCCCTACCGCCTGACGATGGCGCAGAGCGCCGGCGAAGGCCTGCGCCGCTGCGCCGCCGAGGAGCTCGACAGCGCCCGCGACGGGCTGCAGGCCGCGACCGCCGACACCCGCGCCAAGGCCGTCCACGAGGCCCGCAAGAGCCTGAAGAAGACGCGCTCGCTCGTGCGCCTCGCGCGCCCGGCGATCGGGAACAGGCGCTACCGCGCCGCGAACACCGCGCTGCGCGACACCGCCCGGACCCTGTCCGGGACCCGCGACGCCGACGTGCTGCTCGCCGTCGCGACCGACCTGCAGGCGCAGAACGTCGGCCGGCACGTCGGCCGGCTCCCGGCATCGGCCTTCCAGGCGCTGACCGACGCGCTCGCGCAGGCCGTCGCGACGCCCGCCGGCGCCGACGGGACGGACCCGATCGCCGCGGCCGTGCAGCAGCTCGGCGAGGTGAGGGCCGCCGTCGAGGACTGGCCGCTGCACCGGACCGGCTGGGACACGGTCGTGACGTCGCTGACGGCGACCTACGCCCGCGGGCGCGCCGACCTGCTCGCCGTCCGCGAGGACCCGGACGCCGAGGTGCGCCACGAGTGGCGCAAGCGCGTGAAGGACCTCTGGTATCAACAGCGGCTCATCGTCGAGGCGTGGCCGACGGTCCTCGAGGCGCAAGCCGAGGCCGCCCACGTGCTGTCCGAGCACCTCGGGGACGACCATGACCTCGCGGTGCTCGCGGAGGCGATCACGAGCGGCCGGATCGAGGCCGGCCCCGAGGCGGAGGCGATCGTCGAGCTCGTCCATCGTCGGCGGGACGAGCTGCTGGACGCCGCGCTGGCCCTGGGGGACCGCATGTACGCCGAGTCGCCGAAGGCGTTCGGCCGGCGGATCGGCGCCTACGTCGAC
>CAZRLR010000428.1:0-3948 GCA_964600395.1 uncultured Conexibacter sp. | reverse complement strand
GCATCCCGCCCCCGGTCTCGGGGTCGGCGCGCGGCACCCGCAGCCGGAGCCCGTGGCGGCCTGACGCCTGCAACGCGACGCCCGCTCGCGGCGGGTGGGCGCTGCTAGCGTCGCGCGCCGGCCACCGGGCCGACCGCTCGCCCATGCACGCCCGCCTTCGCCTGACCTCCGCCCGACGCGCCGCCGTCGCCGTCGTCCTCGCCCTGGGGGCCGGCGCGCCGGTCGCCGCGCACGCCGACCTGCCCGGTCAGCTGCAGTCCAACGAGGCCAAGGACCGCCAGCTCCAGGGCGCCATCGGCGCCGACAGCGCGCAGATCGACCGCGTCGAAGGCCATCTGGCCGACCTGCGCCAGCAGCTCGCCGGGCTGCAGCAGAGCGTCGACGCCGAGGAGGGCGAGCTGCACAGCCTGCAGGAGCGCCTGCGCGCGGCGAAGGCCAACCTCGTCGTCCTGCGCCTGCGCAGCCGCCGTGACGACCGCATCCTCGCCCAGCAGCTCGTGGGCCAGTACGAGGCGCCGCGGGTCGACCTCGTCACCGTCCTGCTGCAGTCCCACGGCTTCGCGCAGCTCATCGAGCGCGCCAACGGGATGAAGGCCGTCGCCGAGCAGAACGCCGCCGTGACGCAGCGCGTGCGCCGGGCCCGGGCGGCGGTGACCGCCGAGAGCCGCCGCCTGGCCGACCTCGAGGTGCGCCAGTCCCGCGTCGCCCAGGCCGCCGTCCTGCAGCGCGACCGCGTGGACCAGATCCGCATCGAGCTCGTCTCCCGGGAGTACGCCTACCGCTCGGCCCGCGCGACGAAGGCCGCCAAGCTGCAGGCGCTGCGCGCGGACCGCAGGAAGCTGCGCGTGCGCCTCGTGGCCTTGCAGGCGAGCGCCGCCGCCTCCGTCCCGGGCTCCGGCGCGTCCGGCTCGGGCCCCGGCCTGCCGCCCGGCGGCGCGCCGCCCTACGTCCCGCACGGTGGCAGCTACGGCCTCTTCCTCGCGTCGGGGACGAACTACGCCGTCGGCGACACGCCGCGCATCGCGGCCCGCCTGGACTACATGGGCAAGGCGCTGCACCTGCACCTCATCGGCCTGTCGGGCTACCGCACGCCGCAGCATTCCGTCGAGGTCGGCGGCTTCGCCAACGACCCGCACACCAAGGGGCAGGCGTCCGACACGCCCGGCCTGGAGGGCGTGCCGGAGGGGACGCTCAACCGCTACGGCCTGACGCGGCCCTTCGGCGGGACGGCGGAGCTCGACCACGTGCAGCTCGTCGGCAGCATCTAGGCCACCGCGGCGGCGCGTGCTCCGGCCCTGGCCGCGCGGGCCGCGCTCGGCCAAGATGCGCGGATGGACCTCCAGCTGGACGGACGCCGCGCCCTCGTCACCGGGGCCTCGAGCGGCATCGCGAAGGGCATCGCCCGGGCGCTCGCGGCCGAAGGGGCGCACGTGGCGGTCACGTCGCGGTCGGCCGAGCGGATCGCCGTGGCCGCGCAGGAGGCCGCTGCCGTCGCGGGCCTCGTGTGGGACAGCGGCGACCTGGACGCCGTCCCGGCCCTCGTCTCCGACGTGCAGGACGCGCTCGGCGGTCCGGTGGACGTCCTCGTCTGCAGCACCGGGGGGCCGCCCGCCGGCGCGGACCCGCTGGCCTTCACGCGCGAGCAGTGGGAGGCCGCGCACCGGTCGCTCGTCCTCGCGCCAGTGGCGCTCGTCACGGCGGTGCTCCCGGGCATGCGCGAGCGCGGCTGGGGGCGCGTGCTGAACGTCGCCTCGACCTCGGTCCGCGAGCCGCTGGCGCACCTCATGCTCTCCAACGCCGAGCGGTCGGCGACGCTGGCGGCGTTCAAGACGATCGCGCGCGACGTGGCGGGGGACGGCGTGACGGTCAACACGCTGCTGCCGGGCCGGATCCTGACCGGGCGCCTGACGTCGCTGCTCGGGTCCGAGGCGGCGGTGCGCGAGGCCGCCGCGCGGGAGGTCCCGGCGGGCCGGCCCGGGACGGTGGAGGAGATCGCCGCGGTGGCGGCGTTCCTGTGCAGCGGGGCGGCGTCCTACGTGACGGGGACGGCCGTGGCCGTCGACGGCGGGTTGCTGCAGGCGACCTGAAGCGAACGACCGGCCTGGCCCGAGAGCGTCTCGAGCGAGGTGAGCAGGCCCGGGGGGACGGCCAGCGCGAGCTCGCGGGCGCGCTGCAGCACGACCCACAGCCCGTCGATCGTCGGGCGCACGCGGCCGTGGTGGTCGGTGTGCAGGAGGGACTCGTCCCACAGCAGGCGGACCTCGTCGGCGACCGCGGGCACGCGCTCGTCGGGCACGGCGGCCGAGGCCGACAGGAGCGCCTCGGGGGCGTCGTCCTGCGTGGGCTGGTCGCAGAGCTCGAAGACGAAGTGGACGAGCTCGGGGCTGAGGGTCTGCATGCAGCCACCCTCGACCCTGCGCGCGTGGGCGTGAGCACGACGACGGTTGTGCAGCGGTTCGCCCGGGTGAACCTGCAGCGAACGTGTGCACGGCCCGGGCTCGGCCGTTCGTCCATCCGAACCCCACAGAACCGGTGGGGTATTGACACGGCGGGGGGCGGTCCCTACCGTTCGCCACGGTCAAGAGTGCCAGCGCCAAGCCCCGGCTCGCTGGCCGGCAACCCTCCACCGCGGTGGGGTGCCCCGGGTGAACGACCAGGCCGCACAGGCCGCCTCGCGCGGTCCTGTGGCAAGCGCGGACCTGCACCCTGCGGGTCCGGAGACCACCGGAGACCCCATGACGCTCATCGATCATCGCCCGTCCTGCCCGCCGTCGGCGGTCGGCGCGCTCCTGCCGACCGTCGGCGCAGACCTGTCCGTGCCGGTCCTCGGCGCCCGCCACGTCCGCCACGTCAACCTCGACTGGGCGGCCACCGCCCCGGCGCTGCAGGCCGTGGCCGACGCGGTGGCCGAGGCGCTGCCGGCCTACGCGAGCGTGCACCGCGGCGCCGGGCTGCCCTCGCAGGTGTCCACCGGGCGCTACGAGGCGGCCCGTGCGACGGTCGGGCGCTTCGTCGGGGCGCGCGAGGACGACGTCGTCGTCTTCACCCGCAACACGACGGACGCCCTGAACCTCCTGGCGGGCGCGGTGCCCGGCGGCGGGGAGGTCGTCTGCCTCGACGCCGAGCACCACGCCAACCTCCTGCCCTGGGCGCGCGGGGCGCACCGCGTCGTCGCGGTCCGGAGCACGCTCGCCGCGACGCTCACCGCGCTGCGCCACGCGCTGGCCGAGCGGCCGACCGCGCTGCTGGCGGTCACGGGAGCCTCGAACGTCACCGGCGAGGTGCTCCCGCTCGGGGCGATCGTCGACATCGCCCACGCCGCCGGGGCGCGCGTCGTCGTGGACGCCGCGCAGCTGGCGCCCCACCGCGGCGTGGACCTGCGCAGCTGCGGCGCGGACTACGTCGCGCTGTCGGGCCACAAGCTCTACGCGCCGTTCGGGACCGGGGCTCTGATCGGGCGTCGTGACTGGCTCGACGTGGCCGAGCCGTACCTGCAGGGCGGCGGGGCGGTGCGCGACGTGCGCGCCGACGCCACGGACTGGCTGCCGGCGCCGCAGCGTCACGAGGCGGGGACGCCGAACCTGCTCGGTGCCGTCGCGCTCGCCGCCGCCTGCCGGGCGCTGTGCGAGCTGCCCGCCGGGGCGCTGGAGGCCCACGAGGAGCGGCTGCGGACGCAGCTGCTGGCCGGGCTGGACGGGCTGGACGGCGTCCGCGTGCACTCGATCTTCGGCGGCGCGACCGACGCGATCGGCGTCGTGGCCTTCACCGTCGACGGCTTCGCGCCGGGCCACGTCGGGGCCTATCTGTCGGCCGAGCACGGCATCTCCGTCCGCGACGGGCGCTTTTGCGCGCACCGCCTGCTCGCGCGGCTGGGGCTCCCGCACGGGGCGCTGCGCGCGTCCTTCGGCGTGGGGTCCACGAGCGCGGACGTCGAGCGGCTGCTGGCCG
>CAZRLR010000427.1:0-3960 GCA_964600395.1 uncultured Conexibacter sp. | reverse complement strand
GTGCACCGTCCCCCGGGCGGTACGAGCGACGCCGGCGATCAACTTCGTCTTAAGGCGCAGCGGCAACTGAACCTGCGCAGGCTGGCCGTCGGCAAAGGTCGTGGTGATTCGCTCGTTGCCGGCGGCGTCGGTGGCTCGGGCCATGAGCTCGTACGAACCGTCGGCCAAGTGTTGATCGTCGATGCGCGCGGTCAGCGTTGTTCCCTGCAGCGTTGTCGCCATCGGCGTCCAGGCCTCGGTCCCCGACCGGCGGATCGCGATCTGCCCACCGACGACGCCGGCTCCTTCGTCGCTTACCGGGGCGTTGACCAACGTCGGGTCATCAGCGGCCAGCGGCTGAAGGCTGACCGCGGGGCTCGTCTCGTCGTAGCGCAACGTGACCGGCGGAGCAGCAAGTCGCTTGTCCTGGTTGCCGGCGGCATCGCGAAGCCACACTCGCAGCGTCCAGGCCCCGGCCTTCGGCACGGAGAGTCCCGGAAGTGTCGTTGCGTTCGGCGCATCCTTCGACCCGGTGACACATCCGGCTGGATCGCCACCGTCTGGGCACACCTCCCATGCGACCCCGGCGACCGGCGCGCCGCGCTGCGCCGGGTTCGTCCAGCGCACATCGAAGCTGTTGCTCCGACGCCAGCCGTCGCCTCCGTCGACCGCCAAACCGACCGGCGGGTCGGGAGCCGTGTTGTCGACGTGCACGACCTGAGACGCGGCGACGATGTTGCTCGCGGCGTCAGCCGCGGCGACGGTGATGCGGTGGTCGCCGTCACCTCCGAAGCCGGAGGTCGACAGCACCTCGTCGGCTGACGAGGTCGCGGGGCATGGAGCCGGCCGCGTGTAGTCGCAGGCGTTCGTGCGGTGGCTGATCTCGCGGCCGTCGACCTGGATGCTGAGGTCCTTGATTCCGGAGCCGTCGCTCGCGTCGAAACCGAGTGACTGCTTGCCGGAGATCCAGGCGTCGCCACTAGTCCATAGGCCACCACGGCCACCCGTCAGCGCGGGCCCTGCGTTGTCCGCGATGTGCAGGACGACGTTCTTGAGCCTCAAGGCGGCGATGCCCCTGCGGTTGCAGGTGCTGCCGTTTGCGCAGCGGACCTGCAACCGCACTCGATCCGCGCTCACCGGGACCGTGAAGCGAGGCCCTAGATAGGCGCCTGCGCCCTGCGACTGCCAGCTGTCGCAATCAGCGCCGGCCTGAACGCCCCAGATGGCCTTGCCGCCGAAGTCATGGCCGCCGGCGACGATGAGCGCCGAGTAGCCGCAGTCGTGTCGCTCGACGCCGGCGTCGAAGTCCATCGATCCGATCGACGTCCCGGGCGGCGTGTCGTAGATGAGGTAGGCGCCGGAGCCCGAGGCAGTGTTCCCGCCGTCGTACACGTTCCGGACGACGATGCCGTCGCCTGCGGGGCACACCGAGTACGCCGTCATGCCGCCGTCGGCCTGGGCGACGAAGGCGTTGTTCGCGGGCGGGCTCCACGACGTCTCGCACACGTGCACGTCGTAGTTCGCCGCCTGAACCGCGGTCGGCGCCGCCGCGGACATCAGCGCGAGCGCGAAGCAAAGGAGCACAACGAAGCGAGTGCGTCTCATGCGTGGGCCTTCCAGAGAGATCGTGTCGCTGCTTAGTCGCATCAGGGGCCGAACTCCCCCCCTCCATCTTGCGGCGCGGCGGCCGGCGCCGGGGCAACCGGATCGCTACCGCTCGCGCCCGGGCCGAACTCGGTGGCCCCGGCGGGGGCCGGAGAGACGGGAGCGGTTGCAGCAGGTGAGCTTGATGGAACCTGCCGAGCCGCCGCGCGTTCCCGTGCGCGCGCAGCGACCTGCGCGGGCGATGGACGGATCTGCTTGCCCGTCACGGGCTGCGGCGCGCTGCTCCGGACCACGGGCACGGTCACCGAGGCAGCCGGCCTCGGTTTCGCTGCCGGCTTCCGCACCTTCTGCCGGGTCGTCGTTCGAGGCCGCTCGTCGGTTCGCCTGACATCGGTGACGCACACGGCTGCGGCACCGCCGAGGGCCAGGCAGGCAGCGGCCACTTTCACGGCGCCGCCCAGGCCGAGGCCGCCGAGCAGCGTGCCGCCTGCCTGCTCGGAGATCGTGCTCCCGGTGGCCCGAGCCGCCACGACCTCTGCGGACGGATGCCGGCCGACGGTCGCCTGGCCAAGCCAGTCGAGGACCGCCGAGAACGGGCGACGCCCGTCGTCCAGCTCGTACGCCGCCGGCGGCATCGGCAGCACCACGGCGACGTCGCGCATCGTCGACCGCATCGCCTGCAGCATCAGGCGGCATTGCGGGTCGCGGTTGAGCAGCTGCTGCGCACGCTCGCGTTGCGCAGGCGTCGCGATCCCGAGCTCGCAGGCGAGCAGCAAGCTGCGCTGGCGTCGCGTCCAGCGGCTCACCCCGCCTTCACCGACCTCGAGCTGCTCGCTGATGACGCGGTAGGTCTCGGCGAAGATCTTCTCCAGTCGCTTCTCCGAGACACCCATGCGCGCTTGGATCTCGCTCGCCCCCATCCGCAGGTCGAAGCGCATCTTCAGCACGATCCGCTGCCGTGGCTCGAGCGTCTCGATGATCTGGTGCAGCACGTCGGCGGTGACGCGCGTCACCGCCGCCTCGTCGACGTCGACCGCCGCGTCATCGCGAAGCCTCAGGAACTCCGGCGCCTCCGGGTCGATCGGGTCTGCGGCACGACGACGAAGCAGGTCGACCGCCCGCCGCTGCGCGATCGTCTTGAGCATCGCGCGCGGGCTGAGGACCGTCGTGTTCCCGCGGGCCCGCAGCTCGAGCATCTCGATCCAGGCGTCGTGGTACAGCGCCTCCCAGTCGTCGGCGAGCTGCGGGAAGTTGGTGCGCAGCGCCGAGCGCACCGCGGAGCGGTGCTCCACGTACTCGCGCTCGGCGTCAGTCAGTGCAGTGTGGTGATGGCGGTCTGGATTGAGCACGAGAGGCTGAGCCGTGTGACTGCTCATAGCTCTGTCGTGCAACATCGCAAACCACCCCCCTGCGAATTCGCAGGGCACGGTATGCCCCGCAAACAAGGGGTTCAAGTAGAAAATGGAGCTTTGAGAGACCGTCAGCTCACGACGCTGCCTCCGCACGAGTGAGGTAGCCGTCCAGGAGCTGCGCCGCCTCCGCCTCGTTGCCCGGCATGAGGTGGCCGTACCGGTCGAACGTGATCGTGACGCTCGAGTGCCCCATGTAGACGGACAAGGCCTTGGCGTTCACGCCAGCCGCGATCATGAGCGACGCGAACGTGTGGCGGCACTCGTGGAGCCCGATCGGCTGTCGCTCCGCGGCACGCCATGCCCGCTGGGCGCGGTTGTTGACCGTGTTGGCCAACAGCGGCCTCACCGGCGAGCGCCCGAAGACCAGGCCCTCGCTCCAGCGACACGCGAGCTGGTGCGCGGCCAGGTGAGCGCGGAGGACGTTGGCCAGCGGAACGACGCGCACGCCCGCCCGTGACTTCGGCGCGATCGGCCCCGCCTTCGGATCCCAGGACCGACGAACCTCGATGAGCCCCTCGGCGATGTCGACGTCGGCCCACTCGAGCGCAAGCAGCTCGCCGAGCCGGAGGCCCGCGTACATCGCGGTCGCCCAGACCGCCCGCTCTGCATCCGGCAGCACGCGGAGGAGGTCAGCCGCCTCCCACGGCGTCGCGATGCGATCCCTGCGGCCCCTGACGGCCGGGAGCTCGAGACCGATCGTCGGGTTGACCATGACCTCGCCCCGGGCTATGGCTCGCCGGAAGATGGCCCGGACCGGCATCAGCGTGTTCCGGATGGTCGACGGATCGTGCCCCGCGATGAGCAGGCGGTCGACGAAGGCCTGCAAGTCCCCGCGCTTGATGTCGTTCAACCGGACGTGCCCGAGCTCCGGCAAGACTCGGAGTCGCATGGCCTGCTCGTAGCCGCGGATCGCGCTGGGCTTGTAGGCGTCGCCGGACCGATTACGGATGGCGCCGGCGCGCGC
>CAZRLR010000426.1:0-3968 GCA_964600395.1 uncultured Conexibacter sp. | reverse complement strand
CCGCAGGGCCGGCCGGCCCCGGTGCCCCGTCCCGGCCGCTCGCCGGCACCGGGGTGCGGCGAGCCAGCGCGCGACGCAGGCTCGGGCTGAGGTCGCGCGACTGGATCGCGCCGTCGCGGATCTGCGAGGACGAGCTGATGACCACCGAGGCGGCGGCCGTGCCGCCGCCCGCGCCGGCGACGGCGACGGTGGCGACGCACAGCGCGGGGCTGGGTCGTCGGGGACGGAACGTGGGCATGGGGGCCTCCGGGACGGACGTGGTCGAGGACGCCGTCAAGGTCGCGGGGAGGGGTTGCCCCCGCGTTGACCGGAGGTTGCCTGATCGCCGCGGCGACGCGCAGGCGGTCCGCCGTCGCGGGGCGGCGGACGACGCCGCGGACGCTGGCAATCCGGCGGCAACCCGACGACAAGGGCAGCCGAGCACGCTGCGCGGCATGCGAACTCCCATGCTCCTCGCCGCGGCCGCGACCACCGCGCTGGCCGTCTTCTGCGCCCCCGCCGCGGCCGATTCCATCTCCTACGTGAAGGACGGAGACGTCTGGCTGACCTCGCCGGACGGCGCCCGTCAGGTCCAGGTCACCCGGGACGGGGGGTACACGTTCGCCTCGCAGGCCGACGACGGCACGCTGCTGGGCCTGCACGGTCAGCGGCTGAGGCGGCTGGATCGCACGGGCCGCATCCTGGCCGACTTCTCGACCCCCGTCTCCGACGTGCCGGCCGGGTCGTCCTTCACCTCCACGGGGCCCATCGACCCGCAGCTCTCGCCCGACGGGACGAAGGTCGCCTACGGCTATCGCTTCCAGTACACCCGGTTCGATCCGTACTGTGGCGCGCCGAACGGCTGCTCGACCGGCAAGGTCATGGTCGGCACCGGCTACTCGCACGCCGACCGGACCACGGCGTGGGACGAGCCGGGTCTCGGCCGTCACACGGGCTGGATGTGGCCCTCGTGGATCGACGACTCGCACGTCCTGATGTCCGACGTGGCGGAGATCCTCAACGACCAGGTGTGGACGGACACGGTCGGCGACGGCGCCAACGGGCAGCCGTGGTTCCAGGGGACGAACGAGGCGACCGTCCGGGACGGGGAGCTCAGCCGCGACGGGCGCGCGCTGGCCCTCGTCGAGTCGCGTGGCTGGCGGGACAACGAGGTGCGGATCTACCGCGTCGTCGAGCCGATCCCGGCCCGCCCGTCCCTCTGCCTGCGCCTGGACGGGGACGTGCCCGTCAACTCGGAGCTCGGCTACTCCTCGCCGAGCTTCTCGCCCGACGGTCGCAGCCTCGTCCTCGACGACGGCAGGGACGTGCGGATCGTCCGCGGCATGGATCTCGACGGCTGCAGCGGCGCGGAGGGTGCGGGGGTGCTCATCCCCGGCGCTCATGACCCGGACTGGGGGCCGGCCGACCTGCCCGCCACCGCGCCCGGCCCGCAGCCGGGCCCCAGCCCGACCGGCCCCACGCCGGGCCCGACCGTGCCGACGCCGTCGCCGTCGCCGACGCCCGGTGGGGCGGGCGCCGGGCTTCGCGTCGCCGTCGTCGGGGGTCGCCTGGGCACCGTCCTGCGCCGCGGCCTCGTCGTCCGGGTCACGGCCCCCGCGCAGGTCACCGTCCGGCAGGCGGGCCGGGTCGTCGGTCGCGCCCGCGGCACGGGCAGTGTCCGGGTCCGCCTCACGCCCGGCGCGCGGCGGCGCCTGGCCCGGACGCGCACGGCCCGGTTCGCCGTCCAGGCGGTCGCGGGGACGGTCCGGCGCACCGTCACGGTCACCGTGCGCCGCTGATCGACGGGGCCGTCGGCTGACCCGTGCACGCCCCCGGAACGACGAAGCCCCCGCTTGCGCGGGGGCTTCGTGTCAGTGGAGCCAGGGGGGCTCGAACCCCCGACCTTCTGGCTGCCAGCCAGACGCTCTCCCAGCTGAGCTATGGCCCCGAAGGGGTGCTGCCCCGGCATCGTAACAACGCCGGAGGTCCGGTGGGGTGCCGGTGGACGTTCAGCGGCGCCGCGGGATGAACTCCGGGACGTCGAGCTCGTCGTCACCCACGACGACGCGGTCCCGGGCCGCGGGCGCCTCGACGGCCGGACGCCGCGCGTCGCGGACGAACGGCCCGCCCGGCGTCCCGCCCGAGGGCGCGGCCTGATCCAGGTCGGCGGTCAGCGCGGCATGCGCGAGCTTCACGTCCCCGAGCAGGCGCCCGGCGTTGCGCTGCAGCGACGCGCCGAGGTCGCGCAGGTTGTTCGACAGCTCGTTGCCCTCGCGCAGGACCTGCGTGGCGGCCTCGCGGGCGTCCCGGACGATGACCCGGGCGTCCTCGCGGGCGCGGGCGCGGGTGGCGTCGGCCTCCTGCTCGGCGCTCTGGCGGACCTTCGTCGCGGCCTCGTCGGCCTCCTGGAAGGCGACGATCCGGTGCGCGTCGGCCTCGCTGCGCAGCCGCTGGGCGTCGGCGATCAGCGCCTGCGCCTGCGCCTGGGCGGCGGCGACGATCTCGTTCGCCTCGGCCTCGGCGGCCTCCACGCGCAGCGCCCCGGCACGGTCGGCCTCGGCGATCCGCTCGCGGGCACGCAGCTCCGTCTGGGCGCGCAGGTCGGCGGCGGCGGTCTCGGCCGCCTCGACGATGGCGGCCACCTTGTCGGACGCCACCTGGATGGCCGAGGCCGGCGTCTGCGGGGTCAGGGCCCCGGGCTCGATCGGCTCTCCGTGCTCGCTCATCCGACGAAGGGTAGATCCCTCCTACAGCAGGTCCCGCAAGAACACCGTCACCGCCTTGGCGAAGAGCCCGGGCCGCTCCCACGGCAGGAAGTGCCCGCTGCGGGGGACGACGAACGGCCCGGTGAGGTCGGTGAAGGCGACCTCGCAGCGCTCGGGCCAGTCGGGGTACATGACGTGGTCGTCCGGGCCGTGGAGCGCGAGGGTCGGGACGTCGGAGACCTCGAACCAGCGCGGCGCCCCCGACAGCGGACGCCGGCCCTGCGCGCTCTCGTAGTTGCCGAAGGACGCGCGCAGGTGCGCGGCGGACGCGAACGGCTCGGTCATGAAGTCCACGTCCGCGCGCGTGAAGCCGCCCGGCGTCCCCCAGAAGCGCGAGCCGTAGAAGGGCTCGACGTAGCGGCGGCGCCGCTCGGGCGTGTCGAGCTCGGCGGCCAACGCGTCCGCGTCGCGCCCTTGGCGGACGAAGTAGTCGGCGGCCTGCCGGACGACGGGCGCGGCCTCCGTCGCCAGTCCGGCCGCCGCGTACTGCTCGGGCAGCAGCGGCAGGATGCAGTTGAAGAGCACCTGCCGCGCGACGAGCCCGTGGTACCGCAGCCCGAGGTCCTGGATCACCCCGCCGCCGAGGTCCCCGCCGGCGGTGGCGATCCGCTCGTGGCCGAGGACGCCGTGGACGAGCGCGTGCAGGTCGGCGCTGTGCGCGGCGAGGTCGTGGAAGCCGTCCACGTCGGCGTCCGACTCCCCGAACCCGCGCAGGTCCGGCGCGATGACCTCGAAGCCCGCGGCGGCCAGCGGGCCCACGATCTTCCACCACAGGCGCTTGGTCTCCGGCCACCCGTGGACGAGCAGCAGCGGGAAGCCGCCGACGCCCTCGCGCACGTAGGCCAGCGTCGCGCCGCCCGGCAGCGTCGCGCGGTGCGTGGCGAAGGCCCCGGGATCGGGGGACGGGGCAGACGGGGTCGCCATGGGGCCTGACTCTAGACTCCGCCCCCGTGAGCACCGAGGACCGCTACGACCCCCAGAGCATCGAGCCCCGCTGGCAGCAGGTGTGGGCCGACGAGCGCACCTGGGAGGTCTCCAACGCCCCCGACGGCCGGGAGAAGTCCTACGTCCTGGAGATGCTCCCGTACCCCAGCGGTGACCTCCACGTCGGCCACGCGAAGAACTACATGGTGGGGGACGCCGTCGCGCACTTCCAGCGCCGCATCGGCCGCCGCGTCCTGCACCCGATGGGCTACGACGCGTTCGGCCTGCCCGCCGAGAACC
>CAZRLR010000425.1:0-3981 GCA_964600395.1 uncultured Conexibacter sp. | reverse complement strand
CGTGGCGCGCCCGGCCGCGGCCGCCGCCATCGGCGCCGGCGCCGGTGCGGCGCTCGTCGTCCTGCGCGTGCACCAGGGCCGCGGCAAGCGCCGGGCCCGCGCCAACGACCCGCTCGACTACGCCGAGCAGACGGTCCGCGCCGTCGCCGACGAAACCCGTCGGCTGCTGGACCGATAAAGGAGCCCATGCCCACGAAAACATCCGCGCCCGTCGGTGATCCGATCGGATGACCGACCCGAAGACACCCGCGATGGCACTCGTGGACATGGCCGATGAGGACCTGATGCAGCTCGTCCGCAAGGGCGACAACGCCGCGTTCGCGATCATCTACGAGCGGCACAGCACCGCCTCGTTCTCGCTCGCCTACCGCATGACCCAGAACCGCAACGCGGCCGAGGACGTCGTCCAGGAGGCGTTTCTCAGCCTCTGGCGCTCCAACGCCCGCTACGACCGCACCCGCGGCAGCGTGCGGACCTGGGTCCTGGGCATCGTGCACAACCGCGCCATCGACGCCCTGCGCCGCTCGATCGGCCACGACAAACGCCGCGCGAGCGACGAGGGGCTCGAGGAGCGCTTCGAGGCCCGCGAGCGCACCGACGTCGAGGCCGGCCGCCGCGAGGAGGCCAAGGAGGTCCGCACCGCCTTGGAGACCCTGCCGGCCGAGCAGTGCCGTGTCATCGAGCTCGCCTATTTCGGCGGCTTCACCCACTCCGAGATCGCCGCGATGCTCGGGACGCCCATCGGCACCGTCAAGGGACGGATGCGCCTGGGGCTGGAGAAGCTGCGCCACCAACTCGCAGGGCTTCAGGAGCTTCCGTCATGAGCGGCTACGACGACCACCGACTGCACGGCGCGTGCGACCACGTCGACGACGTCGGCGCCTACCTGCTGCGGGCCCTGCCCCTCGAGGAGGCCAGCGCGTTCGAGGCGCACCTGGCCGCCTGCGCCGGCTGCCGGCGTGAGCTGGCGCACCTGCAGGTCGTCGTGGACACGCTGCCGATCGCCGCGCCGCAGTTCGCGCCGCCGCCGGAGCTCAAGGACCGCATCATGCGCGTCGTCGACGCCGAGGCCGAGCTGCTGCGCGCCGCCGGCCCGGAGGCCGACCGCGTCCCGGTGACCACGGCCAAGCCGCGTCGCAGCTGGTTCGCGGGCTTCTCGCTGCGCCCCGTCGCCGCGGGCGCCCTGGCCACCGTCCTGCTGGCGATCGGCGTCAGCGGCGGGGTCCTGGTCAGCGGCGACGGCCCGCCGGACGCCCGGACGATCAGCGCGCAGGTCAACAACGCCCCCGGCGCCCGCGTGACCGTGGCGCTGCAGGACGGCAAGGCCGCGCTGCACGTCAAGCACCTGCCCGGCGCGCCGTTCAGCCGCGTCTACCAGGTGTGGCTCAAGCGGGGGGACAAGGTCGTCCCGACCCACACGCTCTTCAACGTCCGCAAGGACGGCAGCGCCGTCGTGCCGATCGAGGAGTCCGTGGCGGGCGCCAACCAGATCCTCGTCACCGACGAGCAGAACGGCGGCAGCCAGAGCCCGACGACGGCCCCGATCATCCAGGCCGTCCTGAGCTGACGCCCCGGGACCGTCGTCTGACGGTCATCGGGGCTTGAGAAAGCCCTGCTAGCGTCGGTCGCCACCGATGGCCACCCAGACCCAGACCTGTTATCGCCACCCGTCGCGGGAGACGGGCGTGTCGTGCTCGAACTGCGGGCGGCCGATCTGCCCGTCGTGCATGACCCCCACCCCGGTCGGGATGCGCTGCCCGGAGTGCTCGAAGGAGCGCACCCCGGTGCGGACGCTCTCGAGCCTGCACGCCGACCCGACGGTGACGATGGCGCTCATCGTCATCAACGCCGTCGCGTTCCTGGCCAGCGGCCAGTTCGGCCTCGGCTCGGCGGGCGCCTCGAGCAACCAGGTCTTCGCCAACGGCGCGCTCTTCGGCCCGCTCATCGACCAGAACAACGAGTACTGGCGTCTGGTGACCAGCGGCTTCCTGCACGCCGGGTTCATCCACATCGCCTTCAACATGTACCTCCTGTACATGCTCGGCAACATGCTCGAGCCGGTCCTCGGCAACGTGAAGTTCGGGCTCGTCTACGGCGTCGCGCTGCTCGGCGGGTCCTTCGGTGCGCTCCTGGTGAACCCCACCGCCGTGACCGTGGGGGCGTCCGGCGCGATCTTCGGCCTGATGGGCGCCGCCTACTTCGAGCTGCGCAACCGCGGCATCGACCCGTTCCAGGCGGGCATCGGCGGCCTCATCCTCCTGAACCTCGCCTTCAGCTTCATCCTGTCGAACATCTCGATCGGCGGGCACATCGGCGGCCTCGTCTTCGGCGCGCTGGCAATCCTCGCCTGGCACGAGGCCGACAAGCGCCGCCAGCCGATCCTGGGCTACGCCGCGATGGGCGTCCTCGCGGTCGTCGCCGTCGCCGGGGCGATCGCCGTGGCCGGGCGCTCGACCGGCATCGCCGGCTGACGCGGGCGCCTCAGCGCATGCACAGCAGGTCGTAGAGCGACTGCACGCGGTCGAGCATCCGCGCGCAGGAGAAGCGTTCGGCGACGTCGGCGGCCGCGGCCGCCTCGAGCGCCTCGCGCCGGGCCGGGTCGTCCACGAGCGCGGCCAGCGCCCCGGCGAGCGCGGCCGGGTCGTCCGGCGGGACGAGGACGCCCGTGACGCCGTCGCGCAGCATCTCGGGCAGCCCGCCATGGTCTGAGGCCACGACGCAGCAGCCGGCCGCAGCCGCCTCCAGCGCGGCGTTCGGGAACGGGTCGGGCTGCTTGGAGGGCACGACGACGACGTCCGCGGCGCCGTAGACGGCGTCGACGTCCGCCCGGAAGCCGACGTGCTGCACGCGGTCGGCCAGGCCGAGGACCCCGGCGAGCTCGTGCAGCTCGCGCAGGTGGCGCTCCTCGCCGCGCCACGGGTCGCCCGCCAGCACGAGGACGACGTCCCCCCGCTCGCGCAGCGGGCCCTCGGCCATGGCCCGCACCGCCACGTCCTGCCCCTTCCAGCCGCTGATGCGCCCGAGGACCGCGAGCACCGTCGCGTCGGCCGGGAGGCCGAGCGCCGCGCGGGAGGCGGCCCGGTCGGCCCGCGTCGGCACGACGGCGAGCCCGTCGTGCAGGACGGTCGCCGGCCCCAGGCCGGAGAACTGCGCCCGGGTCGCCCGCGAGACGCAGGGGATGGCGTCCGCGGTCGTCAGCAGGCGGCGGTAGGCCGGCCACCACTTGTCGAAGCCGGTGTAGATCTCGCGCACGTGCCAGACGTGCGGCACGCGGGCCACCCGCGCGGCAGCCGACCCGCCGAGCGTGACCGAGGTGTTCGTGTGGACGACCGCCACGTCGCGCACGCGGGCCAGGCGGCCAAGTCCCCCGGCGTCCGCCGCCCACGCGGTCGCGACCCGCGAGATCCCGGTCGGCGACATGAGCGACCGGCGCAGGACGGCCAGCGGCCGCAGCAGCACCTCGATGCCGGCCTGCTGCAGGTCGCCGACGAGCTCCCCGTCGTCGGGCAGGACGACGAGCGCCCGGTAGCGGTCGGGGTCCAGGCCCGTCGCCAGGGCGTGCAGCTGCCGGTCGGCGCCGTAGCGGCCGCTGGAGGAGTGCAGGAAGAGGACGGTGCGGGGAGGACCGGGCACGGCAGCGGGTGGGACGAGGCCGGGAGGGGACGGGTGGGGTGCGACGGGCGGCCGCTACAGGGCGACCGGGATGGGCGGATACGCCGGCGGGCCGACGAGCTCCGGATGCAGGATGTGGGCGAGCAGCTCGAGGCCGTCGACGAGGCGCGGGCCGGGGCGCGAGAACGTCGCCGACGCGTCGACGGCGACGGTCCGCTGGGCGCCGAGCCTGCGCAGCTGGTGCGCGTACAGCTCGGCCTCCAGGTGCGCGCGCGGCGCGTCGTAGCCGCAGGGCATGCAGACGACGACGTCCGGCGCGGCGGCCGCGACGGTCGCCCAGTCGACCTGCGCGGAGTGCTCGCCCGGCAG
>CAZRLR010000424.1:0-4016 GCA_964600395.1 uncultured Conexibacter sp. | reverse complement strand
TATTCAATACATTCGGGAGCATCTACTTTTTTTATATTTGGGGAAATTTGCAAATTTGTTTGAACTGTTTCCAATTCAAATTTTGTATCTGGTTCAACTATATCAACTATATCGGGGTTACCGGATTGAACCTGGGCATCTTTATCAGTTCCAAAACTATCATTATATGGGTCATAAGTTTGATAACTATTATCTACCCCATTATGTGTATTTTCTATATATGGGTCGGTTTGACCATTTCCATACCCAGTTTGACCATTTCCATATGGGTCGGTTTGATTAGATAAATCAGGTGACCCGCTTGTATCATTAGGTATATAATTAGGATTAAAATCTCCTTGAACATTAGTATTATTTATTATAGTTTCGGTAGCTTTTATTTCTTGTAAATTAGCTACTTCGTGTAACATGCTATAATTTTGTTGTCTTTCTCCTGACCCAGTGGCATAAGGAACATATTTAATATTATAACCTCGGTACGCGCTTGTAATCTGGGAATAAGTTAACATATAATAAGCACTTTCCAAATTTGCCTTATCGGTTAACTCTTGTAAACTTAAATTAACCTTGGGAAAATTATTATATGTCGTTATGAAAAAGTCTTGTTCCGATTTAAATAAACAACCTACAATATTACACGGGATAGGAACGTATGGGGTAGGAGTTCCGTCAATACTTGGGTTAGGTGCCAATATCATTTGATAAATACCGGAATAATATAAATTAAATTCGTTCTCATCTGGCAAATTACATAAAGATTTCCTATATTCCGGGCTTAAATCGAAAATACTATTATTATTAATATATACATATTGTTTAACCCAGATTGACCCATCATTTTGTAATTTATAATGTCTTATAACTGATTTATATACTTCTATATTTGATTGGTCATCGTCCGTAATATATTCAAAAGCTAAAGTCCAATAAACATTATTATATAATTGTATACCTGAGTTATATAAAGTTATGAAATCATACATCGGCATACTTCCTCCGGAAGTAGGAAAATCCCATGTATTTATTAATTTATATCCCATTTTATCGGTGTAAAATTTCATAACATTCTGGGCATTACCACTAAAATCAATATCGTTAATTTTACCCTGGTATCTATCTAATATAATTTGATCATAAAACGGATTTGACATTTTCTATATTTTACTGAATATATATTCAGTAAAAAAATAATAATAAAAAAGATAAAATAATATTAAGCCGCAGGATCGAAGATCCGAGGCATAAAAATACGAAGTATTTTTAATATATTCGATGTACAGTAATAGCAACCAATATACTTGATGGGTTTGTAGCCGCGGTACTAACATTAGAATATGTTAAATCTACGGTCGATGCGGTTCCGATTGGGAATTCTACAATCCCACTAGTTCCAATAGATTCATTTATCCGTAAAGTAGGGGGTAATACTTGTGTTCTCCAATAAGGACCAATCGAGGCGGCAGCAAAAGGAAATATTCCATATCCTGGTAAAGTAACCTGTACAAATGATAAATAATTCTGTGCCGGTATATTTGATGAAAATGTAACTTGCATAGAATAAGAATATCTTCCAGTAGATGGGAATGTAAATTGACCAGTACCCGCATTATACATACCAGAATTAAAATTTACTGTTTGGGTCCATCCTGCCGTAGTAGCTGGGTTTATAGTAATAGTCCCGGTAGTAGTATTTATATTTGTATTTAACCATTGAACCGCGAAGCCTTCATCAGGTACTCCTCCTGGGGTAGCTCCATAAGAAACCAATCCAGTACCTGAATTATAATATAAAACGTCTGAAGTCGCTATATTTTGAATATTAAACATTCTTATAATATTACTAGATCCACCATATAAATTTAACGTTCCTCCTCCTCCTGACCCGAGATTTAATTGACTTTGTGAAACTAAGGCCGCGTCGTCATTATTTTGAATATTAAATATACCTGTTCCGGTACCTTGATAATTAAAGTCGAAACCTCCATTACTTACGGTCCTATTTCCTGTAAATGTACCATCTGTATTATAAATGTTCTGTGATGGAATCGCAGATGTATCATATAATTCCACGGCTTTACTTACATTATTCCAACCTAATAATTCCGTATTTGCGTTATTAGTGGTTAAAGTTCTTGTTATTTCGATATTATCACAATCTAATTTTATTTTATGATTTCCCGCGGTATTATCTATTTCTAAAGTTTGGCTAAAGTTATTACCTGGGTCGGAATCGGAAACATTTATATTAACTAGATTTTTTAACATAGTTTGTAAAGCCGATGATGCAGGTGCATTAGTATTATCATATCCCAAGAAAGTAGCTGGAAATGATAAAACTTCAGAACATTGGGTAAAATAATTTTCTCCAGATGTCGGAATATATGACAAAGAAGCCCCAGGGAATCCCGAGCCTCCATAATTTTCACTAACATATAAAGCGGGTCCAGTAGCTAATGCCGGGTTACTATTATTATTTACAATAAATTCAGAATTAGCCGCAGAAATATCAAAGAATATTTTATTTGTCCCTACGTCTATCGTTCGAACTGGGTCGGTAATTATTCCATCAGAATTATAAATATTAACACCTCCTGGAGGTCCTACACTTAAATCAACTTCGTCCCCATTATCCGTAATAACTACAGTCCCATCGTTCGATGTTAAAGATTTGATCTCATTACCCCCGGTAGATGTTGTATAAAATACTAATCCTGTACCTGCTCCAATATTTGTAACTTCATCCACTTCACATTCTTTTAAATCTACTCTTTTACAACCACAACAATTTTTACTCATTATTCTTTATTCTCACTTCGTTCGAATACTCGTTCGCTAAAGCTCACTCGTTTAATATATACTAATCAAAAAAAATAATAAAAAGATAAAATATTATTCCAAGAATAAAGCCGCAGGATCGAAGATCCAAGGCATAAAACACGTAGTGTTTTATAAATATTCAATGGTTAATGCTCCATTTTGAATTTTAACGGCGACATCTTGTTGGGCCACTGCCACTAGGTCCTTTGCTGCCGCTACGCTATCCATTTGAATCAATAAATTTACATTTGGATTATATAATTGATAACCTCGGCATTTATTATGTTTCAAAGATTCATAAACATTAACGCTATGAGGTAACATAAGAATATCAGTATTTCCCATAGGTACCGAAGTTTTAATCCCGCATTCTATAGCCATATTAGCGAATTCATCATAATTTAATTTAGATGTATAAACGGATGCCCCATTAATTCGTTCATCTAATGTTCCTATTCTATCAAAAGTATATAATTGTTGTTGAGTTGCATTAGCTGCCCGGACTAATACAAATAAAGCAGGTAATTTAAAGCCAGAAAATGCAGAAATTTGGAAATTTGATTCGGATACATTGGACACAGTTATATTAGATAAAATCTCACGTTGAGAAATACAATATTTATAAAAATGTGGCTGATTCATAAATCTTTGTAATAATGCCACGCGAATTTGATTATCATATTTCCATCCGTGCATAATTAAACGAGAAGATGATAATGTAACGTTAGTAGATGCCGAGGTTGAGGTCGTTGCGCTAGCTCCAAAATATAATTGTAATGTTATTTGCTGAGTAATTGCGGGCAAGAAAAGTTTACAAGTATCAATACACGTAAAGATCTGTAAATAAATAGTTTTAGACCCACTAGCTGGAATAGTAGCAGCACTAGTAGTATAAGCATTAGGATACCCACCATAAGCAAATTGTTCCATTGTAGCCCTTTGAAATAATTCTTCATCATTATTAGCCAAAAATAACCGTTTTACCATTTGACTCTCGGGGTAACTTTGCTCCAAAATGCCCGATGTGAGAGTTTGGATATTAGTTAATAAGAATTGACCGGCCAAAATAGTAGCTGCATTAACAGCGTCATTATTTTGTAAAGTTAATTCGACAATAATGGAATCACATACGTCACATAAATTAGAATTACCAATAGGAAGCAAATAAGATAAATTCGAGTTACCATTAATAAAAACAT
>CAZRLR010000423.1:0-4027 GCA_964600395.1 uncultured Conexibacter sp. | reverse complement strand
AGATCCTGCGGACGGCCGGCCAGCACAACATCGCGCTGTTCGGCGCCGGCCACCTGGGCCGCGCGATCGCGAGCTCCGACATCTTCGCCGACCACGGCTTCAGCGTCGTCGCGGTCTTCGACAGCGCGCCGGACAAGATCGGGACCGCCGTGGGGCACCTCACGGTCCGGCCGGTGAGCGACCTGGCCGCCGCGGTGGAGGAGGAGGACATCGTCGTCGGCGTCCTGGCCGTCCCCAACCAGGCGGCGCAGGAGCTCGCGGACGTCCTCGTCGACGCGGGCGTGAAGATCATCTTCAACTACTCCGAGGCGCTGCTGCAGGTGCCGCCGGAGGTGACGGTCCACACGTCCAGCCCCGCCGTGGACCTGCTGTACGCCCTCTACTTCTACCTGACCTGAGCGTCCTTCCCGCGGCCCGATGACGTTCACCTGTGACGGAGTGGAGGAGGCGTTCGCGGCCTCCCAGGACGGCACCGTCGGCCTCGAGGAGGAGTTCATGATCCTCGATCCGGCGACCCTCGACCTCGTCCCGCGCTACGAGGAGCTGCACGACGCCGCGCAGGCCGACGACGTCCTGCGGGACGCCGTGGCCGGCGAGCTCATCTCGAGCGAGATCGAGATCCGCTCCGGCCGGGGGGAGGACCTCGCGGACGCCGCCGCCCGCCAGCGCGAGGCGCGCGCCCGGCTCTTCGCGCTGGCCGACCACCACGGCGCGGCGCTCGGCAGCACCGGCACCCACCCGTGGGCCGACTACCGCGAGCAGCCGAACATCGACACCGAGCACTACCGCCGGGTCGTGGACGGCCTGCAGTACGTCGCGCGGCGCAACAACACCTTCAGCCTCCACGTCCACGTCGGCGTGCAGGGCATCGACCGCGCGGTGCGCGTCTGCGACCGCCTGCGGCCCGTCCTGCCCGAGCTGCTGGCGCTCAGCGCGAGCTCGCCGTTCCTGGACGCCCGCCACAGCGGCCTGCACTCCGCCCGCACCCAGTCGTTCACGAAGTCCTTCCCCCGCTGCGGCATCCCGGACGCCTACGGCTCGTGGGCGGAGTACCGGCGCTACATCGAGCTGCTGCTGGCGACGAACTCGATCATCGAGTACACGCAGGTCTGGTGGTCGGTGCGCCCGCACTTCTCCTTCGGCACCGTCGAGGTGCGCATCTGCGACGCCCAGGCGACGGCCGGCGAGTCCGACGCCCTGGCCGCGCTCGTCGTCGCCTGCGTGGCCCAGGCCGTGCGCGACGAGGACGAGGGCCGGCCGCTGCCCGACCATCCACGACGCCTGCTGGAGGAGAACCTCTGGCGCGCGATCCGCTACGGCATGGACGGGCGGATGATCGACCTGGCCGCGCTGCGCGAGCAGCCGACGACCGCCGCGATCGAGGCCCTCGTGGATTGGACCGCGCCCGTCCGGGCAGACCTCGGGCTGGACGAGCCCCGGCTCGCCGCGCGCAACGGCGCCCAGCGCCAGCGCGACGCGCTGGCCGCGGGCCAGAGCATGCAGGACGTCTTCGCCCAGACCGTGCAGGAGACGCAGCAGACCTACGCCCAGGAGGCACCCGCACCATGAGTGAGCAAGACCAGCCCCCGATGCCGCTCGGCCCCGACGGCGAGCCGATGACCGAAGAGCAGCTCGCCGCCGCCTACGAGGAGCAGATCAAGCAGCTCCGCGTGGAGGACGTCGTCCTGCAGACGATCGTCTCCCTGCTGAACCTCGGCGGCCGCAAGGCCGGCCTGGCGCCCGGGACCGAGGACGAGCGCGACCTCGGCCAGCTCGCGCTGACGATCGAGGGCGTGCGCCGCCTGCTCCCGCTCGTCGAGGAGGCCCTCGGGCCGGACGCCGCACAGCTGAAGGACGCCGTCTCGCAGCTGCAGGTGGCCTTCGTCCAGCTCGGCGGCGGCCCCGGCCCGGGCGGCCCCGCCGGCCCCGGCGAGCCGCCCGCGCCGCCGCAGAAGGAGTCGCCGCTCGCGCCCCCGGGTGCCGGCAAGCTCTGGGTGCCCGGGCAGTAACGCCGCAGTCGCAGGATCTCGTGGGGGCTGCGGGGGACATCCCCCGCAGCGGCGTCCGCCGGAGCGAGGGACGAGCGGAGGCGTAGCGCGGGGGATGATCCCCCGCGGCCCGAACCACCTCCCACAAGTCCTAGACTCCGGCAGCGCCGATGGCCGAACGACGACTTCACGGCCTCCAGCGCGTCCTGGGGGTCAACGCCCTCTTCTCGACGGCCTACGGCAACGTCGGCTCGTCGATCTACTACGCCCTGGGCCTCGTCGCGTCGTTCGCGCTCGGCCTGACGCCCGTCGTCTTCGTCATCACGGGCTTCATCTTCTACCTCACGGCCGCCACCTACGCCGAGGCGACCGCGATGTACCCCGAGGCGGGCGGCTCCTCGTCGTTCGCCCGCCACGCCTTCAACGAGTTCTGGAGCTTCTTCGCCGCCTGGGCGCAGATGCTCAACTACACGATCACGATCGCCATCTCGGCGTTCTTCGTGCCGCACTACTTCGGCGGGGTCCTCGGCATCGAGGCGCTGCGCAGCAGCCCGGCCGACATCTTCTTCGGCATCGGCGTCGTCGCGCTGCTGTCGTTCGTCAACGTCCGCGGCGCCGAGGAGTCCGCCGGGGTCAACATCGCGCTCGCGGCCACCGACTTCCTGACGCAGCTGCTGCTCGTGGTCATCGGGTTCTTCCTCGTGCTGAGCCCGAGCACGCTCGTCGACAACGTGCAGCTCGGCGTGGCCCCGTCGTGGAAGGACTTCTTCCTCGCGATCCCGGTCGGCATGATCGCCTACACCGGCATCGAGACGATCTCGAACATGGCAGAGGAGGCCAAGGACGAGACGAGGACGATTCCCGCGGCGATCAAGCGCGTCGTCATCGCCGTCTTCGCGATCTATGCCGCCCTGCCGGCCGTCGCGCTGAGCGCGCTGCCGGTCTTCACCGCCACCGCGGGCAGCGAGGCCGTCACCTCCGGCGAGGCCGACGTGGGGGACAAGGTGACGCTCCTCGGGCTCACCGAGAAGGCGGGCGGCTACGCCGGGGACCCGATCCTCGGCGTCGTCAAGCGGATGGACCTCGGCTTCCTGCAGGCGCCCGGCGAGATCTACGTCGGCCTGCTGGCGGCGACGATCCTCTTCATCGCGACCAACGCGGGCATCATCGGCGTCTCGCGCCTCGTGTACTCGATGGGCCTGCACCGCCAGGTCCCGGACCGGCTGCGCCAGCTGCACCCGCGGTACGGCACCCCGTGGATCGGCATCCTGCTCTTCGGCGCGGTCGCCTGCGTCGCGATGATCCCGGGCAAGGCCGACTTCCTCGGCAACATGTACGCCTTCGGCGCGATGCTGTCGTTCACGATCGCGCACATCTCCGTCGTGTGGCTGCGCTTCAAGCAGCCGGACGTGCACCGGCCCTACACCGGCCCGGGCAACATCCGCTTCCGAGGGGCGTCGCTGCCGCTGTTCGCCGTGTTCGGCGGCGCGTTCACCGGGCTGGCCTTCCTCGTCGTGACCTTCCTGCACCTCGACGTCGCGGCCGCCGGCGTGGCCTGGCTCGTCCTCGGCGTCTCGATCTACCCGTTCTACCGGCGCTCGCAGGGCTTGGACCTCACGACGACGACGAAGATCGTCCTCCCGCAGCCGGTCACCGACCGCGAGGCCGAGTACGAGTCGGTCCTCGTCGCCCTGGACGCCTCGCGCCCGTACGCCCCGGGCGCCCTGGCGACGGCGGTCAAGGTCGCCGCCCGCCGCCGGCGCGGCATCTACATCCTCGTGACGATCCCGGTGCCGCAGACCTCGCCGCTGGACGCGTCGCTGCCCGAGCAGGAGCTGGCCGCCCAGGCGATGATCGAGCAGGCCCGCCTGCAGGGCGGCCGCCGCGTCACGGGCAGCACCCAGCGGGTCCGCGCCGGCCAGGCGGGCTCGGTCATCGTCGAGACGGCGACCACGATCCGGGCGCGGGCGATCGTCCTGCCGCTGCCGCCGCGCACCGCGGCCGGCACCGTCTTCGGCAAGACGGTCGAGACGGTGCTG
>CAZRLR010000422.1:0-4036 GCA_964600395.1 uncultured Conexibacter sp. | reverse complement strand
CGGCGCCTACGTGCAGGGGACGCTCCGCCTCCGGCGCGGCACCTCGTCGTTCGCCGGGGTGACCGTGCAGGTCCGCGCGGCCGACGGCCGGGTGCTGGCGGACTCGACGCGGATCCGCGACGACGTCCGGCGCAGCGCGACGCCGACCGCCACGACGACCTACCGCCTCGGCGGGCTGCCGCGCGACGGCGCGCCGGTCACCGTGGTTGTGCTGAGCGGCCGCCGGGAGCTCGCCTCGACGAAGGTCACGCTCCCGGCCGGCGCCGGCGACACGCCGGTGCGTGAGCTGAAGCTCGACCTGCCCGGCCGCGGCTGACCCTCGCGGTCAGGCGCCGGCCGCCCGCCGCCGGGCCCGGTAGGCGGCGACCGCGTTGCGGTTCGTGCAGGTCGTGCTGCAGAAGCGCCGTGCGCGGTTGCGTGAGAGGTCCAGCACGAGGCCCTCGCAGCTCTCGTCGGCGCAGACCGACAGGCGGGAGTGCTCCTCGGCGCGGATGACGTCGATCATCGCCATCGCGGTCTCCACGAGCACCCGAGTGGGGAGCGGGGCGTCGGCCGACACCGCGTGGATGTGCCAGTCCAGGCCGTCGTGACGCACGAGCCGGGGGAGGGCCCGCGCGGTCTGCAGCGTCTCGTTGACGAGCGCCACGGCGTCGTCGCGCTGGGCGATCAGCAGCGCGCGGACGGCGGGACGGATCGCGCGCAGCGCCGCGAGCTCGGCCGCGTCGCCGTCGCGCCGGCCGGTGTAGCCGTGCTCGGCGTACCAGGCGTCCAGCGCGTCGACCGTCGTGAGCGTGTCGGGCGGCTCGGCCGAGTTGACGAGGTCGACGGCCGCCCGCAGCGACATCACCGTGTCATTGACGAACACCACGTTGACAGCTTACATCAGGGCGTCTACTGTCATCGGCCTTGAAGCCTTTGGATGATGACACCACCGACGCGACCGGCCTGCTGCTCGCCGTCCTGTCCGCCGCGTCCTTCGGCCTGTCCGGACCGCTGGCGCGGTGCCTGCTGGACGTCGGGTGGACGGCGGGGGCCGTCGTCCTCGGGCGCATCGCGATCGCCGCGCTGGTCGTGGCCCCGTTCGCCGCCGCGTCCCTGCGCGGGCGCCGGCACCTGCTGCGCGGCAACGCGCGCCTCGTGCTCGCCTACGGCGCGGTGCCGGTCGCCGCGACGCAGTTCGCCTACTTCTCGGCGGTCGGGAAGATGGACGTCGGACCGGCGCTGCTCATCGAGTACACCGCGCCCGCGGCCGTCGTGGGGTGGCTGTGGCTGCGCGAAGGCCAGCGGCCGAGCGCCGTCACGCTGGCCGGCGCGGGCATCGCCGCCCTCGGGCTCGTCCTCGTGCTGGACCTCCTCTCGGGGGCGGACCTCGCGCTCGGCGGTGTCGCCTGGGCCCTGCTGGCGATGAGCGGCGCCGCGGTCTACTTCGTCATGTCGGCGAACACGAGCAGCGGCGTGCCGCCCCTCGCGCTGGCCGGCGGCGGCCTGGCCGTCGGGGCGGTGCTGCTCGCCGGTCTGGGCCTCGTCGGCGTCCTGCCGCTGCGCGCGACGAGCACCGCGCCGACGCTCGCGGGCACGACCATGCCGTGGTGGGTCCCGCTCGTTGGGCTGGGGGTCGTCACCGCCGCCCTGGCCTACTGCCTGGGCATCGCCGCCAGCCGCCGGCTCGGCTCCCGGCTGGCCTCCTTCGTCGCGCTGCTGGAGGTCGTCGCGGGCGTCACCTTCGCCTGGCTCCTGCTGGACCAGATCCCTGGGGCCGTCCAGCTCGCCGGGGGCCTGCTCATCGTCGCCGGCGTCGTCGTCGTGAAGCTCGGGGAGCGCCGCGTGGTCGCCACGGCCTGAACCGTCCCGGACGCTTGGCCCCGGGCGCGGGAGCTGCCACCATCCGGCCCCGTGCTGACGATCAACGATCGGCCGATCTTCGGCCGGGGGCTGACGAGGGAGCAGGGCAAGCTGCTCGCGCAGTACCTCGTCAAGGAGTACGTCCAGGGCGGCGGGCAGCCGCAGAAGGTCCAGGTCCGGGACCACCTCGTCGAGGTGCCCGGTCGTGACGGGCAGCCGGTCCGCCTGACGATCCGCGTCAAGGGCTTCAACTTCGACCTGCCCGGGCCCGGAAGCCCCGTCCCGGTGCTCGTCAACCGCCGCCGGACCAAGGCGGTCTTCGACGTCGACGACCCGAGCATCTCGCTCAGCGCCCAGTCCCGGCACGGCGCCGAGCGTCGCCGGGCGAAGGCCGCGGCGGACAAGGCGGCGTTCGACCGGCTGCGCTCCGGGGCCGACTGACGCCACCACGGAGCGCGGGGCACACCGCCGCGCCGCCGGCTTGACATCAGGTCGCGATGCTCTAGGTTTCCCCGTCCTTGGCGTGGGAACTCCGGTGTGAATCCGGGGCTGACGCGCAGCGGTGTGGGGGACGAACGGCTCGCAGGTCCACTGGCTCTCCGGAGCTGGGAAGGAGCGCCGTGAGGACGATCCCGAGCCCGAATACCGAGCTGAGGACTGCAGCGACCGTCTCGCGATCTGGACGGCCGGCGCTCCTCTGCCGCCCCTCGCGGGCCGTGGTCGTGTGCTGTCCGTCCGCAATTGGACAAAGGAGCACCGATCACCATGCAGCACCGACTGTCGTCCCCTGGGCGGCTTCTCGCCGCGGCCTGCCTCGCGGCCGCGATCACCCCGACCGCCGTGGCGTCCGCCGCGACGCCGGCCGAGGTCAACGCCTCGATCGCCGCCGCCGTGAGCTACGTCCGCGGCCAGCAGAACCTGACCACCGGCGCGCTCGGCAACCCGACCGCCGCCACCGGCGGCTTCGGTGGCGACTACACGCTCTCGGCGCTGGCGGCCGCGGGCGTGCACCCGGCCGACGTCAAGGGCGCCGGACCCACCGACCCCAGCGCGCAGGACTACTACCTGTCGACGTTCAGCGCCCTCACGACGCCGAACGCCACCGCCCCGCTGTTCGCGTACGCCGCCGGGCTGGACCCGCAGCGGCTCTCGGAGCAGACGAACCTCATCGCCACCCTCGCCGGGGTCTACAACGCGACGGGGACGGGGGACCTGGAGGGCTCCTTCACGACCGGGGCGACGAACCAGGCGTCCTTCGGGGCGCTGGCCTTCGCCCGCACCGGCCAGCCGCCCGCCGTGCTTCAGCGGATGAACGCCTACCTGCGCCGCCAGCGCCACAACGACGGCGGCTGGAACTTCGGCCGCGTCACGACCGAGGCTCAGCGCAACGCCGCCAGCGGCGTGGACCAGACCGGCAACGTCCTGGCCGCGCTGTGCGAGACCGGCGCGGACGCCAACGACCCGGACGTGCGGGCCGGCCTGAGCTTCCTCCGCGGCCGCCAGGACCCGGCCACCGGCGCCGTCGGCAACCCCGACTCCACCGGCTGGGCGGTCTCGGGCCTGAACGCCTGCGGCGTGGACCCGCAGGGCCCGCGGTTCACGACGTCCCAGGGCAAGACGCTCCTGGACGGGCTGATCGCCTACCAGGCCGGGGACGGCGGCTTCGGCCTGACGATCGGCGGCGCGTCCAACGGCTACGCCACGCAGGACGCGCTGCGCGCCCTGGCCGGCGAGGGCTTCTCGGCCGAGCCGCCGCGGCGCGCGGTCGGGACCGACCCGCGCCGGCGTGCGGTGCCGACCGTCGCGGCCGGCGTCGCGGTCCCGCACGCCCTGGCGATCGACGACGGGCAGGGGGACGTGCGCTTCTGCAAGATCACCGCGCCCGCGGAGGCGACGCTGCCGGACGCCCTGGCGGCCGGGCAGGCGAACGTCGTCCCGGCCGGGTGCCTGACGTCGTCCGCCAGCGCGAACGGCCTCCTCACCGAGGTCAACGGCA
The DNA here is from genome assembly GCA_964600395.1 of uncultured Conexibacter sp. Lineage (GTDB taxonomy): Bacteria > Actinomycetota > Thermoleophilia > Solirubrobacterales > Solirubrobacteraceae > Paraconexibacter. The sequence goes on along the minus strand of CAZRLR010000422.1, from coordinate 198 downwards.
AGACGGGTGACTGGCGGGTGCGCCTGGACGGCCGGCCCGAGGTCGCCGCCGGGACCCAGCCCGTGCTCTTCGGGCAGACCGTGAGCCTGCGCCGGGTGACGGCGCCGCGCGACGGCACCGACGGGACGAACGGCACCGACGGGACGAACGGGACCAACGGCGCCGACGGCAAGGACGGCGCCACAGGGCCGGCCGGTG
>CAZRLR010000421.1:0-4045 GCA_964600395.1 uncultured Conexibacter sp. | reverse complement strand
GCCCGGCCGTCGCGCTGGACGCCGGCCACGTCGCCGCGGCCTTCACGAGCGAGCGCCACGTCCTGCTGGACGGCGCCTCGCCCGGCGCCGCGTTCGACCCGCTGTCGGCGTTCCTGGCCACGCGCGACGGCTGGATCCGCCTGCACGCGAACTACCCCCACCACCGGGCGGCGGTCATGCGGGCGCTCGGGCACCCGCGCACCGGCGCGGACGGCGTCCCGGCCGCGGTGGCCGAGCGCGAGGCCGTCGAGCTGGAGACCGCGGTCATCAACGCCGGCGGCTGCGCGGCGGCCGTCCGCGACCGCGACACCTGGGCCGCGGGCGCGGCGGGCGCCGCCCTGGCCGGCCGTGGCCTGCTCGAACTCGAGCCGGGCGTCGCGCGCAGCGTCCGGGGGCTGGACGCCGTCCCGGCCGGCACGACCGCCGCACGCCCGCTGGCGGGCCTGCGCGTCCTGGACCTCACCCGCGTCATCGCCGGGCCGGTCGGCACGCGGACGCTCGCCGCGCTCGGGGCCCAGGCCCTGCGCGTCGACCCGCCGCTGATGGCCGAGCTGCCGCTGCTCTGGGTCGACGCGGGCTGCGGACGCCGCAGCACCCACCTGCAGCTGCGCAACCGGCCCGACCGCGAGCGCCTGCACCGCCTGCTCGACGACACCGACGTCCTCGTGACGGGCTACCGCCACGGCGCGCTGGACCCCTTCGGCCTCAGCCCGGACGTCCTGGCCGAGAAGCACCCGCACCTGTGCACGGTGCGGCTGTCGGCCTGGGGGGATCGCGGCCCGTGGGCGGCGCGACGCGGGTTCGACAGCCTCGTGCAGGCCGCGACGGGGATCGCCCTGGAGGTGTCCCCCGACGGGGGCCTGACGCCGGGCACGCTGCCCGCCCAGGCGCTGGACCACGGCACGGGGTACCTCATCGCCGCCGCCGCGATGCGGGCGCTGGCGCTGCGCGCGGCCGAAGGCCGCCCGTGCCACGCGCGCGTCGCGCTGGCCCGGACGGCGACGTGGCTGCTCGAGCAGGAGCCCGCGACGGTCGACGGCCCGCCGATGCACGCCGGCACCGAGGCCTTCATGGACGTGCTGGACTCCCCGCTCGGCCGCGTGACGTGCGTCCGCCCGCCCGGGACGCTCGACGGGCAGGCGCTGCGCTGGACGTCGGGCCCGCCGGTGCCCGGCGCCGACGCGCCGTACTGGACGTGACGCTCGCGCACGCCGCGCTGCTGCTCGTCGCCGGCCTCGGCGCGGGGGCGGTCAACAGCGTCGCCGGCGGCGGATCGCTGCTGTCCTTCCCGGCGCTGCTGCTCACGGGCGCGCCGGCCCTGACCGCGAACGCGACGAACCTCATCGCGGTGACGCCCGGCTACGTCGGCGGCACGGTCGGGTACCGCCCGCAGCTGGCCGGCCAGGGCCCGCGCGTCCGGCGCCTGGGCGTGGTCGTCATGGCCGGCGCGGTCGCCGGCAGCGGGATCCTGCTCGTCACCCCTGCCCGGTCCTTCGACGCCGTCGCGCCGTTCTGCGTCCTGGCGGCGTGCGCGCTGCTCGTCGCCCAGCCGCGCCTCGTCGCGCTCGGCACCGGCCCCCACGAGCACGGCCGCGGCCTGCTGCCGGCCGTCTTCGTCGGCGGGGTCTACGGCGGCTACTTCGGCGCCGGCCTCGGCATCATGCTGCTCGCCCTGCTGGCGCTCTTCATCGAGGAGGACCTGCAGCGCCTGAACGCGCTCAAGGGCGTCCTGAGCCTGCTCGTGTCGCTCGCGGCGGCGGTGCTGCTCGCGCTCTTCGGCCCGGTGGACTGGGACGCCTGCGCGCTCATCGCGGTGGCCTCGCTCGTCGGCGGCCGGCTCGGCGTCGGCGTCGCGCGCCGCCTGGCGCCCCAGACCCTGCGCTACGCGGTCGCCGCCTACGGCACGCTCGTCGCGACGGTCCTGCTCGTCACCTGAGGGCGTCGTCGCGGCGGGCCGGCCCCGGCGCGATAGCGTCCGCCGGGCATGCGCCGCCTCCTGCCGCTGGTCCTCCTGCTCGTCGCCCTCGGCGCCCCCGGCGGGGCCGAGGCGGCGCGGCTGCGCCCGTGCCCCGACCAGCCCGGCTTCGCCTGCGGCGTGCTGGCCGTCCCGCGCGACCGGGCCGACCGCGCCGGCCCGCAGGTCTACCTCGCCTTCGCGGTCCAGTCCTCCCGGGCCCAGCGCCGGAAGCCCGTGCTCGTGGCGCTGACCGGCGGGCCGGGCCAGTCGGGGGCCGACTTCGGCACCTCCTTCGCCGATTCCCTCAAGCCCGCCCTGCGGCGCTACCGCCTGGCGGTCATCGACCAGCGCGGCACCGGCGACTCGGGCGCGCTGGACTGCCCGACGCTGCAGCGGGCCTCGGGCATCACGACGTCCACCCCGCTGCAGGTCGCCGCCTGCGCGAGGCGCATCGGGCCGCGCCGCGCGTTCTACGGCACCCGCGACACCGTCGCCGACCTCGACGCGCTGCGCGTCCGCCTCGGCCAGAAGCAGCTCGCGCTCATGGGCGTCTCCTACGGCACGTTCGTCGCCCAGCAGTACGCGCGGATCCACCCGACGCGGACCCGGGCGCTGATCCTGGACTCGGTCGTCGGCAAGACGATCGACCCGTTCCTCCTGGACACCGCCGAGTACCAGCCGCTGGCGTTGCGGGCGCAGTGCGCCGACGGCGCCTGCCGCGGGGTGACACGGGACCCGGTCGCCGACGTCGCGCGCGTCGCCGCCGCGCTGCGCCGGCACGTGATCGCCGGCCCCGCCTTCGACGGGCGGGGCAGCCCGCGGCACGCGATCTACCGGTACGGGGACGAGCTCGCCAACCTCCTGGTGGCCGGGGACCTGAACCCGTACCTGCAGGCCTCGCTCCCGGGCGCGTTCGCCGCGGCCGCCGCCGGGGACCCGGCGCTGCTGCTGCGCCTGCAGCGCATCGGGGCCGGCGGCCCGACCCGCCTGCGGGAGCTGAGCGTCGGCCTCTTCTACGCCACGACGTGCGCGGACCAGACGGCGCCCTACCTGCTGACGCAGCCGTTCGGGGACCGCGACGCGGCCATCACGGCCGCGCTGGCGGGCGTGGACCCCAGCCGCTACGCGCCCTTCGAAGCGGCCTCGGTGCTGCGCGCGTCCAACGCGCTGGCCTGCTCGCGCTGGCCGCAGGACCGCGTGGTCGCCCCGTCCGCGGCGCCGCTGCCGGACGTCCCGGCGATCGTCTTCGGCGGGCGGGTCGACCAGCGCACGCCGCTGGAGAACGGCAAGGCCGTGGCGCTGGAGATCCCGCAGGCCGCGGTCGTCTTCGTCGACGGCACCGGGCACGACGTCCTCGACAGCGACGAGACGGGCTGCGCGCGCCGGGCGCTGTCGCAGTGGGTGGACGACGGCGTGGCGGGCTCGCCGTGCCGCGGCGAGTCCAACGCGGTCAAGGTCTTCCCGGTGCCGCCGCGGTCGCTGGCCGCCGTGGGGGCGGCCCGTGGCGTGGCCGGGACGCGCGGCCGCGCGGTCACCGCCGTGCTGCGGACGGTCACGGACGTGCGTCTGACGGTCCTGCAGCGGGTGTACGCCGACCTGGACGCCCGGGCCGGCGGTCTGCGGGGAGGGTCGTTCGTCGTGCGCGGCCTGCAGTCCGAGGACGCGCCGGTGATCGCCGAGCTGCGGGGCTACGCCTACGTGCCCGGGGTGCGGGTCACCGGCCGGGTGCGCCTGCGCAGCGGCCGGGCCTACGGGCTCGTGCGCGTGCAGGCCGCCGGGGCCGCCGGCGTCCTGCGCCTGCGGCGCGACGGCGGCGTGACGGGCCGCCGCGGGGGACGCCCCGTCCGTTACCGGGCGCCGTCGGGCCGGGGTGCGCGCGCGGCGGCCGCGGACCCCGCGCGGGACGCCGTCGTCGCCCTGCCAACCCGTCCGGAACCCCGGGCCCTGGGGGCTGCCGGACGAAAGTGAAGCTGATTCACCCTTTCGGGCCGCTCGTCCGTATCATCGGCACGACGTCCCAGCGACCGGCGGTCCCGCCGGCCCGAACGAGGAGAACAGGGTGGATATGTAAGACACTCCGGATCAGGC
>CAZRLR010000420.1:0-4055 GCA_964600395.1 uncultured Conexibacter sp. | reverse complement strand
TGGCCGCCGGACACCGCCCGCGCCTCATCACCGGCGCCGCCGCGAAGCCGTCGACGGTCGTGGAGGACGGCCTGACCGTGCAGCGCGAGTGGCGCCCGCAGGCCGTCGAGCAGCGCCTGCGCCGCCGCCTGTACGAGGAGCACCTGGCGCACGTCCCGTTCACCTACGCGGCGCTGCGCCGTGGCCCGCGCCCGGACATCGTGGACGCCTTCTACGCCACGGACGCCGCCGCCGCGCTCCGGTACAAGGCGCACAGCGGCGTCCCGGTCGTCTTCAGCTACATGGGGCTGCCGCACCGCGTCTCGCTGGCCAACCGCCGCCGGCGCAAGGAGCTCGTCGTCGCCGCCTGCGAGGGGGCGGACGCCGTCGTCGCCCTCAGCGAGCTGGCCGCCGAGCACTTCCGCACCTGGCTCGGGGTGGACCCGCACGTCATCGCCCCGCCCGTCGACGTGCACACGTTCACGCCCGCGGACGACCCGCTCGCGGCGCGCGACGAGCACCCGACCGTCCTGTGCGCCGCCGACCACACCCAGCCGCGCAAGCGCGTGGCGCTCCTGGCCGCGGCGATGCGCGAGGTCCGGCGCGAGCACCCCGGGGCGCGGCTGCTCCTGTCCCGCGTCCCCGGCGCGACATGGGCGGCGGGCGACGGCGTCGAGGAGCTGGCCCTCGACGACCGGGCCGCCCTGGTGGCCGCCAACCGCCGGGCCTGGGTCCACGCGCTGCCGTCCGTCGGCGAGGCCTTCGGGCTCGTGCTCGCCGAGGCGCAGGCCTGCGGCACCCCGGTCGTCGGCGGGCAGGCCGAGGTCGTGGGGGAGGCGGACGGGACGGGCGTCCTCTTCGCCCCTACCGAGGACGACCCGCAGACCCTCGCCGCCGCGCTCCTGCGGGCCATCGACCTGGCGCGCGACCCGCAGACCGCCGCCCGCTGCGCCGCCCGCGCCCAGCGGTTCTCCCGCGAGGCATGCACCGAGGCGCACCTGGCGCTCTACCGGCAGGTGGGCGCCGGTGCTTGACGCCGCCCGCGCGCGCCTCCTGGACCGCACGCCGGACGACGCCCGCGTCCTGGACGTCGGCGGCTGGGCCAAGCCGCTGCCGCGGGCGGACGCCGTCCTGGACCTCCTGCCGTACGCCACGCGCGGGCTCTACGGCGCCGAGGACGACACGCCCGAGCGCTTCACCGCCGACACGTGGATCCAGCGCGACATCTGCGACCGCGAGCCGTGGCCGTTCGCCGACGACAGCTTCGACGTGGCCGTCTGCTCCCACACCTTGGAGGACGTCCGCGACCCCGTCTGGGTCTGCGCCGAGCTCTCCCGTGTCGCGCGGTCCGGCTACGTCGAGGTTCCCGCGCCCGTGGACGAGCTGACCTGGGGGGTGCACGGGCCGTGGGTCGGGTGGTCGCACCACCACTGGGTCTGCGAGGCCGAGGGCGACGGCCTGCGCTTCACCTTCAAGGCGCATCTGCTCGGCGCGCCGGGCCGCCACCTGCCCGCCGGGACGAGCGCCGCGCTGGCGCCGGAGGAGCGGGTCGTCGCGGTGTGGTGGACGGGAACGCTGCCCGCCCGGGAGCAGGTCCTCGTCGGCGCCGAGGCCTTCGATCCCTGGCTCGCCGGGCTCCTGGACGCCCATGGCGGCCCGGCACCGCAGAGCGCCGCGGCCTCGCGCCGCCGCCGCCCCTGGCAGCGCTGACACCCGGCCGGGACGCTCGGTACGCTGAGGGCATGTCGGGACATTCGAAGTGGGCGTCGATCAAGCACAAGAAGGCCATCGTGGACTCGCGTCGCGGGCAGGCCTTCACGAAGCTCTCGCGGGCGATCACCGTCGCGGCGAAGGCCGGCGGCGGCGACGTCGACGGCAACCCGTCCCTCGCCCTGGCCGTCCAGAAGGCCAAGGACGCCTCGATGCCCAAGGACAACATCCAGCGGGCGATCGACAAGGGCACCGGCGCCGGCGCGGACGCTGAGTCCTTCGAGGAGGTCATGTACGAGGGCTACGGCCCCGGCGGCGTCGCGCTGCTCATCGAGGCGCTGACCGACAACCGCAACCGCACCGGCAGCGAGGTGCGCAACATCTTCACGAAGGCCGGCTGCGCGCTGGCCGAGCCCGGGTCGGTCGCCTACCTCTTCGACAAGAAGGGCATCGTCGTCGTCGAGACCGAGCACGCCTCCGAGGACGACCTCATGGTCGCGATCGACGCGGGCGCCGAGGACATCGTCGACAACGGCGACCACTTCGAGGTCATCAGCGAGCCGTCGGACTTCCAGGCCGTCCGCAAGGCCATCGAGGAGGCGGGCATCACGATCGCCTCCGGCGAAGTGCTGTGGCGTCCGCAGGTCCGCACCGAGGTCGACGAGGAGACCGCCGCCAAGCTCTTTCGCCTGCTCGAGAAGCTCGACGAGAACGACGACGTCGGCGAGGTGCACGGCAACTACGAGGTCGCCGACGCGATCATGGAAAAGCTGCACGGATAGCCGCGATGGGGCTCGTTCCCGCAGTTCTGCGGGAGGAGCCGCAGTTCCGCCGCCTCTTCGCGGGGATGGCGCTGTCGTCCTTCGGCGACCGCATCACGATGATCGCGCTGCCCTTCGCGGTGCTGTCGATCGGCGGCGACGCGGGGGAGGTCGGGCTCGTCGTGGCGGCCGCCGCGGTCCCGTTCGTCCTCTTCACCCTGGTCGGTGGCGTGGTCGCCGACCGCGTCCGGCGACACCGCCTGATGATGCTCACGGACGTCGTGCGGTTGCTCACGCAGGGCGCGGCGGCGGCGCTGCTCATCAGCGGCCACGCCGAGGTCTGGCACCTCGTCGTCCTCTTCGCGGTCTTCGGGACGGCCGACGCCTTCTTCAGCCCGTCGATCGCCGGCCTGCTGCCGCTGACCGTCACGCCGGTGAACCTCCAGGCGGCCAACGGCCTGCGGGCGCTCGTCATGTCCGTCGCGATGGTCCTCGGGCCGGCCGCGGCGGGCGTCCTGATCGCCGTCGCCGGCCCCGGCTGGGCGCTGGCGGTCGACGCCCTCACGTTCGCCGGCAGCGCCCTCGCGCTGGCGACGCTGCGCCCGCGGGAGCCCGACCCGGAGGCCGCGGACGCCGACGGCCCGCCGCCGAGCATGCGGCGCGAGCTGCGCGAGGGCCTGGCGGAGGTGCGGTCGCGCAGCTGGGTCATGGCCGGCCTGACCGGCATCGGCGTCTACTGCACCGTCGTCCTGCCGGCGGTCTTCGTCCTCGGACCGGTGCTCGCCGACCGGGAGCTCGACGGCGCCTCCAGCTGGGCGATCGTCACCGTCGGCTTCGGGCTGGGCTCGATCCTCGGCGACGTGCTCATCATCCGCGTGCGCCTCGCGCGACCGATGTTCGTCGCCTCGTGCGCGCTGGTGCTCGCCTCGTGCCAGGCGTTCATCATCGGCAGCGGCCTGCCCGTCGGGGCGATCGCGGCGCTGGAGGGGCTCGCCGGGGTGGCCGTCTCCATGTACTGGACCCTCTGGGAGCTCTCGCTGCAGCAGCACATCCCGCCGCACGCGATCTCGCGCGTCTCGAGCTACGACTACATGGTCGCCGTCGGCCTGCAGCCGATCGGCCTGGCGCTCGCCGGCCCGGCCGCCGCGGCCTTCGGCCTGCACGCCACGCTGCACGCGATGACGCTCATCGCCGTCCCCGTCGCCCTCGCGGTGCTGGCGGTGCCGGCGGTGCGTCAGCTGCGGGCGCCTCCGGACGCCGCGCCCGCAGGAGCTTGACCTCGTGCGCGACGCCCTTCAGGCGCCGCGCGCCCGCGTAGGACCAGCGGACGCCGTCCGTCACCTCCTCGCTGACGGCCTCCGTCGCCACGACGCTGCCCGCGCGCGCGACGGAGGTCAGGCGGCTGGCGAGGTTGACGGGGGCGCCGAACCAGTCCCCGGCCCGGCTCACCGCCGGACCCGAGGCGATCCCCACCCGCAGCTGGGGGAAGTCCTCGACTGGCTGCTGTCCGGCAAACGCCAGTGGGACATGGACGGGGCGGACGGGCGGGCGTTCCGCAAGCGCGTCGGCTGGTGCTGGCGCCTCCGCCCGGCCATACCGCCGGAC
>CAZRLR010000419.1:0-4064 GCA_964600395.1 uncultured Conexibacter sp. | reverse complement strand
CCATCGTGTGCTGCCAGGGCGACACACGATGGACGCCCCCCGCTGCGGCGGACCCGAGGTCGACCGGACGCAGGCGATGACACGCGGCCGCCCCCGGGCCGGTGCGTCAGCTCACCAGGCGCAGCCCCGCCGTGACCACGACCGCGATCGCGATGACGACGAGGATCGAGGCGCCGCGCCAGACCGCGACGGCGGACGCCGCGACGCCGGCGGTGTCCGCCCCCACCCCGAGCTGCCGGCCGTTCGCCAGCGCCTGCGTGACGACGAGCGCGGCCAGCAGCGCGGGGGCCAGCAGCGCGACGACGCCCACGACCCGCGCCGGCAGGTCGCGGCCGCCGAGCGCGAACGGGCCGACGCCCTTGATCGCCGCGGTGACGATCGCGCACCCGGCGATGACCTGCCAGATGCCCCCGGCGCTCACGGCGCGAGCTCCTCGGCCGCCGGGCGCCCGGTGGCTTCCGGCGTCCGCAGCCCGACGATCGCCGCGGCGCTGGCCGCGAGCACCGGGACGCCCGCGGGCGCGACCGGCACGAGCGCCAGCGCGATGGCCGCGCCCGCAAGCGCCACGCCGCGCGAGCGCGGGTCGCGCAGCTCGGCGACCAGCAGCGCAAGGAAGAACGCCGGGTAGACGGCGTCGAGGCCGAACCTGTCGGGGTCGCCGATGAGCGACCCGCCGAAGACGCCGAGCACCGTCCCGGTCTGCCAACCCACGTACTGCACGGCGGTGGCGCCGAAGAGGAACCAGCGGTCAAAGCGCCCGCCGCCCTGGCTGGCCATCGCCCAGGAGGCGTCGACGACCGCCTGGCCCTGCAGCGCGCGCCGGACCGGGCCGCCGGGCAGCGACGGCCCGAGCGCGATGCCCATGGGCAGGAAGCGCGAGTTCATGAGCGCCGCGGCGCCGACGGCCGCGCCGAGGCTGCCGCCCGCCGCGATGATCGAAACGGCCGCGAACTGTGCCGAGCCGGCGAAGACGATGACCGACATGACGATCGCCGCCACGGCGGAGAACCCCGCGTCTCGGGCGAGGACCCCGAAGGAGATCGCCAGCAGCAGCGAGGCGACGGCGAACGGCAGGCCCGCCCGGAGCCCGGCCCGCCAGGAGGCCCGTCGGGTCGCCTCGGCGGGCGCTGGCTGCTGGGCGTCGTCCATCACCGGTCAGGGTGTCAGACGGCGGGGACCGTCACGGCCCAGGATCCGGCGGGGCAGCCATCAGCGGCGCTGATGGGCGCGTCAGCTGATGCGCCGGGTGATGCGACCCTGGGGGTCGGCGAGGAACTGCCCGCGGTTGTCCTTGAGGATCGCCGTCCAGCCCTGCGCGTCGATGCCCGTCGAGATCGCCACGAGGTAGTCGACCTTCGACGCACCCGCCTTCACCCGGCCCGCCGCGCTGCGCGTCAGCCGCGCCGGCGCGCGGACGTCCAGCCGGGCGATCGGGAAGGTCGAGGCCTGCGAGAAGCCCGGGCCCGTCTGGCTCACGCGGCGGCGCTCACCCTCCCACGTGACCTGCACCTGCCGGATGTAGCCCGACGCGGTGACGAGCGTCGCGTCCAGGCGGTCGGCGGTGACGCGGATCAGCCGCGCGCGCGAACCCTCGGGCCGCAGCAGCGCGAGCGCCTTGCGGAAGTTGCCGGCCTTCAGCAGCGACCCCTTGCCCAGCCCGACGGGCGCGGTCTTCGGCGGCGCCGGGGCCTCGGTCGTCGCCGTCGTCGTCAGGCTGTCGACGCTCGTGCTGATCGCACGGCGCACGTCGCTCACGCTGTCGGAGACCTTGCTGCCGACGGAGAAGACGGTCCCGCCGACGATCGCCAGGACCACGAGCGGGACGGCGATCCGCAGCGCGATGCCTACGAGCCGCACGGTGCCGAAGGCCCCGTTCACCCGCGGGATGCCCGGGGGCGGGGGGACGACGGTGGACGCGGACACGGTCGGTGGGCTCGCCCCGAAGGCCTCGTTGGCGTCCGCCGCCCCGACGCCCGCGCCGGCGAACACGGCGCCCGACGGGTCCGGCGCCGATGGCGGCGGGGTCGACGGGGTGCCGCCGAACGCCGGCGGCGGCTCGGAGGACGGGACGCGACCGCCGGAGGTCCAGCCCAGCCCGGAGAGCGTGTCCTCGCCCTTCTCGTTCCCGAACGCGTCCCGTTCACCCATGGTGCGGGGACCGTATCCCGCGCCGGGGCGCTTGTCGCCCCCCTGAGAGCGGGTTGAGACGACCGCGTCAGCCCGCGGCGCGCAGGTGCCGCACCGGCTTGTCGCGCAGCGTGCGCACGAGGTCGTCGACGAGGCTCCCGGTCAGGTCGCGCCGGCCGTCGGTCACGGCGCCCACGAGCGAGCGCTTGGCCTCAAGCAGCTCCGCGACCGTCTCGTCGATCGAGCCCGCGGCCAGCAGGTACCAGGCGGTCACCGCGTCGTGCTGGCCGATCCGATGGCAGCGGTCCTCGGCCTGGTCGTGCATCGCCGGCGTCCACTCGAGCTCCAGGAAGCAGACGTTGGAGGCGCGCGTGAGCGTCAGGCCCTGGCCGGCGACCGGGGTGGAGCAGACGAGCAGCTGCGCTCCCGTCCCCGCCTGGAAGGCGCGGACGGTCTCGTCCCGGGCCTTCGCCGAGTCACGCCCCATGAGGTGCAGCGCGTCGGGGAAGCGCGCGCGGACGAGGTCGAGCACCTCGACGTGCCGCGCGAAGACGATGAGCGGCTCGCCGTGCTCGAGGAAGTCCTCGATCCAGACGAGCGCCGCGGCGAGCTTGCCCTTGGCCGCCAGGCGCTTGAGCGTCCCGATCTGCGCCAGGCGCTCGGCGCGCAGCGTCGCGGAGATCTTCGCGTTGAGCTCGTCGAGCTCGAGGGGCTGGGAGCGCAGCCACTCGATGACCGACTCCTCGGCAACCTTGTACTCCCGCGTGTTCGACAGCGCCACGGGGACGACGACCCGCCGCTTGGCCGGCAGCTGGGGGAGCACCTCGTCCTTGCGCCGGCGCACGAGGCAGCGCCGGCGCAGGTGCCAGTGCAGGCGCTCCTCGCTGAGGTTGCCCTCGAACTGGCGCGAGAACGACGCCCCCGAGCCGAAGTCCTCCAGGCGCCCGATGACGCGCAGCTGCGAGATGAGCTCCTCGGCGTGGTTGAGGACGGGCGTGCCGGTGAGCGCCAGGCGCAGCCCGTCGCGGGGGACGGCCTCGGCCAGCCGCCGCACCGCCTGCGTCCGCTTGGCCCGCGGGTTCTTGCAGTAGTGGGACTCGTCGACGACGAGCGCCCGGGGCCGGCGCCGGGCCAGCGCGTCGCGGTGGGCGGCGACGATCTCGTAGTTGAGGATGACGATGTCCGCCTCGGGCGGGACGGCGCCGCGCCCGCTGACGACCTTCACCGTCCGGTGCGGCAGCCAGACGTGGGCCTCGCGCTCCCAGACGAGCTTGAGCGACGCCGGGCAGACGACGAGCGCGGGGTAGGCGCCGTCGGCCTCGAGCGTCGCGAGTGCCTGGACGGTCTTGCCCAGGCCCTGCTCGTCGGCGAGGAACGCGCGCCGCGCGTCCAGGAGGTAGCGGACCCCGGCCCACTGGAACGGACGCAGCTCCCCGCCCAGGCGGGCGGCGACGTCGTCCAGCGGCGCGGCCTCCCGGGCGCGCGAGCGGCGGATCGCCTCCTGGGCGGCGTCCCGCTCGGCCCGCAGCTCCCGCAGCGCGTCGGAGGCCATCCCGTCGACCTCGATGCGGTGCAGCGCGAGGAACGGCTCCAGGCCCTCGAGCACCCACGGGTCCAGCGGCAGCGTCCGGCTGTTGTCGCCCACGCCGGGCAGGCGCTCGAAGGCGTCGCCGGCGTCCGTGTCCCAGAGGACGTCGAGCTTGAACGCGGGCCCGTCCACCCCGCCGGACATCTTCAGGGCGCCCGGGGGGACGTCCAGCCCGTTGAGCAGGCGCTGGGCGCAGCGCTGGGCGCCGGCGGTCAGCCGCGCGCCCTGCTGGGCCATGAGCGCCTCGACGACCGCAGCGGTCAGCGGCAGGCGCGCGCGCCCGTCGGGGTGGTCGTGTGTCGCCAGCGGCTCGATCTCCTCCGGCTCGTCGGCCACCTGCCCGCCGAAG
>CAZRLR010000418.1:0-4095 GCA_964600395.1 uncultured Conexibacter sp. | reverse complement strand
CGACTACCTGCACGTCTCGCGCGACAGCGACCTGGAGAAGTCCCTCTACGCCGTCGACGAGCTCTCGGGCTTCGTCGTCGCCTGCGCCTACGTCCGGCCGCAGGGCATCCACGGCATGACGCCCAAGTCGGTGAAGAAGAAGCTCAAGACCGTCGCGTTCGCCGCCGCCGTCAACCGGGAGGACGTCCGGCGCGGCGCGGAGGAGCTCGGCGTCGACCTCGACGAGCACATCGCCTTCGTCATCGCGGCGCTCGAGGCGCGGGCCGACGAGCTGGGCCTGCACGGGTCTGAGGGCGCGGCCGCCTGAGCTAAGGTCCGCGGGGTGTCCGCACCCCTGAAGATCGCCATCCTCGACGGCGACGAGACCGGCCAGGAGCTCCTCGAGCAGGCCATCCGCGTCCTCGCCCCCGACGTCATCGGCCTGCCGCTGGAGCTCGTGCACTACGACCTCTCCGTGGGGCATCGGCGCGCGACGTCCAACGCGGTCGTCGACGAGGCCTCGCGGGCGATCCGCGAGTGCGGCTTCGGCATCAAGGCGGCGACGATCACCCCGGAGGGCAAGGACGACGTCGGCTCCCCCAACCGCCTGCTGCGCGAGGGGATCGACGGCAAGGTCATCGTCCGCACCGGCCGCCGGATCCCCGGCGTCACCCCGCTGGGCGGCACCTACCACCCGATCTCGGTCGTCCGGATGGCCGTCGGGGACGCCTACGGCGCCGCGGAGTCCCGCGAAGGCGAGCCGGGCAGTCCCGACGAGGTCGCGGTCCGCGAGGAGCGGATCACGCGCTCGGTCTGCCGCGCGGTCGCCGAGTACGCCTTCCGCCAGGCACGCCAGATGGGCGGCAAGGTCTACGGCGGGCCCAAGTGGACGGTCTCCCCCGTGTACGAGGGGATGCTCAAGGAGGAGATGGACGCCGCCGCGGCGCTCTACCCCGACGTGGAGTACCGCCCGATGCTCATCGACGCGACGTACGCGGGCCTCATCTCCGGCGCGACCGAGACGCCGCTCATCATCCCGGCGCTCAACCGCGACGGGGACTGCCTGTCAGACCTCGTCATGCCGATGTTCGGCTCGATCGCCGGCGCCGAGTCCGTCCTGCTGGCCTTCGACGCCGATTACAGGACGCGCGCCGCGATGGCCGAGGCGCCGCACGGCACCGCGCCGTCGCTGATGGGCAAGGACGTCGCGAACCCGATGGCGATGATCCTGTCCTGCGCGGCGGTGCTCCACTACGCCGCGGACGCCGGCCGCGACGGAGCCGAGCGCGCGTCCCGCGCGATCTACGAGTCGGTGCTCGAGGCGACGGCGGCGGGCGTCAAGACGCCCGACCTCGGCGGGCACGCGGGGACGACGGAGTTCACGAGCGAGGTCATCGACCGCATCAAGGCCAAGCTCGACGTCTGGTCCTCGCTCGGCACGACGGTCTAGGGACGGCCGACGTCACACGGCGCGCGGCGTCCGCGCGCGGTGCTCGCGCCGGCGCCGGGCGTACTGGGCGCGCTGGACGGTGAGCGTCAGCGTCCCGGCGACGAGCATCGAGCCGAGGTTGACGCCGAGCTGGCCGAGGGACCCCTCGACGGTGTCCCAGTCCCCGTAGGCGGCGGCGACGGCGGCGTTCGCGGCGGCCGGGATCGTCGTCACCGAGATGAGGACGCCGATGAGCGCGCCGGACTTCGCGGTGCTCAGCGAGATCATCCCGGCGACGCCGGCGCTGAAGGCGACGAAGAAGGAGAGGAAGTCCGGCTTGGCGATGGCGTCGGAGAAGCTGTGCGCGGCCGTGTCGAAGTCGTCGGGGACCACCCCGGTCCCCTTGAAGGCCAGGACGCAGAGCACCGTCAACAGGATGCCGAGCGGGAAGCCGACGGCGAGCGCGAGCAGCGACTGGGCCGCCAGGCGCGGACGGCGCTCGACGAGCGCGACGCAGACGCCCGCGACCGGGCCGAACTCGGGGCCGACGACCATGGCGCCGACGATGAGGATCGGGCTGTCGAGCAGGATGCCGACCCCCGCGATGATCGAGGCGAGGACGATGAAGACGAGGTAGCCGCCCGAGAGCGTGGCCGACTCGGAGGTCGTGGCGCTCACCTGCTCCCAGATGACGGCGTCCGACGGCGAGCCGGCCGCGTGGGCCTCCGCGGCGTCGGCGGCTTTGGAGATCGAGCTGCCGATGTCGTCGATCGAGATCGACCCGTACTCGGGGACGTCGAGGTGGCGCAGGTCGGCGATGACGACCGACGCGTCCTCGCGCGCGACGTCGCAGAGGACGAGGTCGCCGACCGGCTTGCAGGCCACCCCCTCGAGGTGGACGACGTTGATGACGCTGTCGACGGACTGCAGCAACGACAGGATGGGTGGCACGCGGTCCGCAGGGACGACGATCCTCAGGTGGACCATGCGAGCAGGCTACACCCGCACATTGCGGGGTGCCGCCGCAAGATCCGTTGCAACGATGCGTCCGAAAACCCTTTGTTCATGGGGTTTCGCGGCGGCGGGCCGCACGAACGCGCGTTCTGTCCGGCAAGGCTCCTACGGTTACGAACACATGTTCCCCCCGACGGACGATCAGAGCAACCGGCCCGCCTCGTGGCGGTCCCGGCTGTACCGGGCAGCGGACCTCGTCGTCGCCTTCGCCACCCTCGACGGCTACACGCTGTCCGGGGCACCGCGCGACATGCCCGCCGCCGAGCAGCCGCACCCCCATCGCGAGCGTGGAACGCTGCGCCCGCGCGCCCGTCCACGGGGGCACGGCGTGCCGCCGGCGGCATCGGCCGTCTGCGTGAACACGGTCTCGGCCCGCCGTCAGCCGAGGCGGGCGACCGGGCGCGCCGAGCTCCTGGCCTGACCGCCGTACCGCACCCGCTCGTGGCCGGTGACCTGGGAGGGCGCCAGGCGACGAGCGGGTCACGCGGCTAACCGTCCAGGCAGGGCGAACGTGCCCGGCCACCGTCCCGGCGACTCAGGATCCGGACGGCGGGTAGCCCAAGGGGGCGGCGGCACGATCCCTCCGCTCCGGCCGATCGAGGCAGTGGCATCCCGTGTGGGAAGGACGTTCACGCGGGATGCCAGTGCCTCGGAGCGCGCCTCGCTGCCACGGGACCGACGACGCCGGTCGGCACCATCCGTGGCGTGCCAGCGGCGCCGACCGTCGATTTCCCCCGTTCTGGCCGGAGGAAATGGACGTTGAGCTTCTGACCCTGCCTGGCCTGGGGGCCGAACGTCCATTTCCCCCCGTTCTGGCCGGAGGAAATGGACGTTGAGCTTCCGACGAGCCTGTCCAAGCGGCCGAACGTCCATTTCCCTACCCCCTGACCGCAGGAAACGGACGTTGGACGACCAGCGCGGCCGTCCGACGAGGCCGTCCGACGGGCGCGCCCGACGGAATCGCCCGACGGGGCCGTCCGACGGGGTCGCCCGACGGGGCCGTCCGACGGGGCCGTCCGACGGGGCCGAACGGCCCTGCCGGCGCCGGCACCGGCGGCCGAACGTCCATTTGCCCCTTCCCTGGCCGCAGGAAATGGACGTTGGGCACACAGCGCGGCCGGCTGCCCGCGCGCGCAGGCGTGGCCGCCGGGCCCCTGTCCCAGAACGAGAAAAGGCCGCCCCCGAAGGGACGACCTTTTCGAACTAAAACCGGCGGCGTCTTACTCTCCCGGGCCCTTGCGAGCCAAGTACCATCAGCGCTGAGAGGCTTAACTGCCCTGTTCGGAATGGGAAGGGGTGTTTCCCTCTCGCCAAAGCCACCGGAAACTCATGAAAGGTCGGTCACGCCTCCACGCGCGGGCGCGTGGACGAGTGACCGCTCTCGGCGGCCCTTCAAAACTGCACAGTTCGCCACAAGGTAATCGAAAATCCGTCAAGCCCTCGACCCATTAGTACCAGTCTCCTACGGACATTACTGTCCTTCTAGATCTGGCCTATCAACCTGGTGGTCTACCAGGGGTCTTACTTCCTCAATGGGAATGGGAGAACTCATCTTGAGGCCGGCTTCCCGCTTAGATGCTTTCAGCGGTTATCCGATCCAGACGTAGCTAACCTGCGATGCCCTTGGCAGGACAACAGATACACCAGAGGTCCGTTCACCCCGGTCCTCTCGT
>CAZRLR010000417.1:0-4095 GCA_964600395.1 uncultured Conexibacter sp. | reverse complement strand
GACGAGGTCGACGCCGGGATCGGCGGGCAGACCGCCCGCGCGGTCGGCGAGCAGCTGCGCGACCTCGCCGCGGGCCGGCAGGTCGTCTGCATCACGCACCTGCCGCAGATCGCGTCGCTCGCGGCGCGGCACTTCTCCATCGAAAAGGACACGACGACGAACCCGGCCCGCACGACGGTGCGCACGCTCGGCACGAAGGACCTCGTCCCGGAGCTCGTGCGGATGCTCGGCGCGGAGTCCGACGACGTCGCCGCCCGCCGCCACGCGAAGGAGCTGCTGAAGGCCGCGTGAACGACGGCCTGCGTCCGCGCCTTGAGGCAGGACGTCCCCATAGACTGCGCCGGTGTCCGCCCCCCGCGACATCAGTGGGCCCGCGCGCCCCGGCCGCCGGACGAAGCACCTCGTCAAGCGCCTGCGTAGCGGGGACATCGCGATCATCGACCACCGCGACCTGGACCGCGTCTCGGCCGAGGACCTTGCCGCCGTCGGCGTCGTCGCCGTCCTGAACTGCAAGACCTCGTCCTCCGAGCGCTACCCGAACATGGGGCCGCTGCTGCTCATCCAGGCCGGCATCCACCTCGTCGACCTCGAGGACGACACGATCTTCTCGAAGGTCAGCGACGGGGACCCGATCCACGTCGTCGGCGGCGAGGTCCACCGGGCGGGCGAGGTCATCGCCCGCGGCACCGTCCTGGAGCCCGACGCCGTGCTCGAGGCCACGCAGCGACGGCGTGAGGACATCGGCGAGGCGCTGGAGGCGTTCGCGAAGAACACGCTCGAGCACATGCTGGACGAGAAGGAGCTGCTGTCGGGCAAGATCGACCTGCCGCGCTTCGACACCGACTTCCGCGACCGTCCGGCGCTCGTCGTCGTCCGTGGCGTGGACCACCAGCAGGACCTCGAGATCCTCCGTCCCTACATCCGCGACCAGAAGCCGGTGCTCGTCGGCGTCGACGGTGGCGCCAACGCGATCATCGAGGCCGGCTGGCAGCCGGACATGATCGTCGGGGACATGGACTCCGCCCAGGAGTCGACGCTGCGCTGCGGCGCCGAGCTCGTCGTCCACGCCTACCCGGACGGGCGGGCGCCCGGCCGCGAGTTCCTGGAGTCGCTGCGCCTGGCGCACAAGGTCGTCCCCGCGCCGGGGACCAGCCAGGACATCGCGATGCTCATCGCCGCCGAGAAGGGCGCGCAGCTCATCGTCTCCGTCGGCTCGCAGTCCAACCTCGTGGAGTTCATGGACAAGGCACGCAAGGGCATGTCCTCGACGTTCCTCACGCGGCTGCGGATCGGCGAGATCCTCGTGGACGCCAAGGGCGTGAGCCGCCTCTACCAGCCGCGGCCCAACCTCCGGCCGGTCGGCGCGCTCGTCGCGGTCGGCCTGCTCACCTTCGCCATCATCGTCCTCGCGACCCCGGGCCTGCGGGACGTCGCCGACCTGCTCTGGCTCAAGGCCCGCATCCTCATGGGTGGCGACCTGTGAGGGCGCCGAGGATCTAGGCTGCGCCGCGGGGTCCGGACCCCACGCGTCACCACCGACGATGTTCGACTTCCGCTACCACGCCCTCTCGCTCACCGCCGTCTTCATCGCGCTCGCGGTGGGCCTGCTGCTCGGCGTGGCGATCGGTGACAGCGGCCTCGTGTCCTCCGCCGAGCGCAACATCCGCGACTCGCTGAAGAAGGACGTCGCAGACGCGCGCAAGCAGGTGCGCGACTCCCGCGCGGAGGTCGCCCGGAGCGAGCAGTTCGAGCGCGAGGTCTACCCGCTGCTCGTCGACGGCCGCCTGGAAGGGCAGTCCGTCGGCATCGTCTTCCTCGGCGACAACCAGAAGGACATCGTGGCGGACGTGCGGGACGCGCTACGGGACACCGGGGCGGACATCCGCTCGGTCGCCGCGACCGGCACGAGCCCGGACCTTGGCCGTGCCGGCCAGCTCGCCGTCGGCACCCGCTACGCCGACCTCGCCGCCACGATCGAGCCCGACCTCGACCTCGTCGGCGCCTTCGGCTTCCGCATGGGGGCGCAGTACGTGCGCCCCGGCAAGCTGCTCATGGCCGAGAAGACGACCGTCTTCGACACGTTCAACGGCGACCTGCAGCCCGTGGACGCCGTCGTCGTCGTCCACGACCGTGCTGAGATGGACAAGGGCTACCCCCGCAACGCCCGGGACCGCTTCGACCAGGAGTTCGTCCGCGGCCTGCGCGAGTCGCGCATCCCGGTCGTCGGGGTGGAGGAGACGACGACCGACCCGTCGCAGATCGGCTGGTACAAGGACCGCGACATCTCGTCCGTCGACAACGTCGACGAGACCGCCGGTCAGGCGGCACTCGTCTTCGCGCTGCAGGGCCGCGAGGGCGCCTTCGGCCGCAAGGACGGCAACGACGGCCTGCTGCCCGACATCGTCGGGCCCGCCGAGCCCTGAGGCCCGCGCGGGCGCCGGGCCTCAGGCCTTGGGCTCGAGCTGCAGCGCCGCGGAGTTGATGCAGTACCGCAGGCCACCCTGGTCGGCGGGGCCGTCGTCGAAGACGTGGCCGAGGTGCCCGTCACAGCGCGCGCAGCGCACCTCGACGCGGACCATGCCGTGCGAGCGGTCCTCCAGCAGCGTCACGTGCTCGCGCGCGGCGGGCTCGGTGAAGCTCGGCCAGCCCGAGCCGGACTCGAACTTCGTGTCGCTCGCGAAGAGCTCGGCGCCGCAGCCGGCGCACTTGAAGACGCCGTCGGTCTTGTCGCGCTCGTAGGCGCCGGTGAACGGGCGCTCGGTCCCGCCTTGGCGCAGGACGGCGTACGCCTCGGGGGAGAGCTCCGCCCGCCATTCGGCGTCGCTCTTGACGATCTTCTCGGTCGTGTCGGCCATGACGAAGACGATAGAGCCGGACCCATGACGCTCCGGTGAACGGCGCGTCGGCACCGTCCGGGCGCCGGGGTACGGTGCCGCGGTGCAAGTCCTGCCCATCCTCCTCAGCGCCGGTGCCGCCGCGGCCGTCGCGCCCGGCCTGCGGCAGGGGCTGGAGGACGGGGGACACACGGTGCAGAACTACCGCGGGGCCCAGCTTCCGTGCCCGCTCGGGATCGTCGTCGTCGCGGCGGTGGCGCTGACGCTCGGCGCCCTAGAGGCCGTGAGGGTGTTCGGCCTGCACGACGAGCCGTACGTCACCTCGGGCCCGGTGTTCGTCCTCGGCGTTGCCGCCCTGGGGCTGTTCGACGACGCCTACAGCGGGTCGTCACGCGGTTGGCGAGGCCATGGTGCCGCCGTTCGTCGCGGCGAGTTCCCGACCGGGCTGCTGAAGGCGGTGGGGACGCTCGGCCTGGCGGCCTTCGTTGCGTCGGCCTCGCGCGGGACGATCGAGGGCGCTTACTTCAACCGGTCTGTCGGGGAGGACGCCGCCGTCTTCGCGTTCACGCCCGTCGACGTCGCGCCCTACCTCCTGGCCGTCCTCGTCCTCGTCCTCGCGACGAACCTCTTCAACATCGTCGACCTGCGCCCCGGACGCGCCTTCAAGGCCCTCGTCCTCGTGGCGATCGGCTGCATCATCGCCGTCGGCGCGGACCTCGTCGGTGACTTCGGCGTCTACCTCGGCGCGATCCTCGTCGTCGGCGTCTACGACCTGCGCGAGCGCGGGATTCTCGGGGACACCGGGGCGAACCTGCTCGGCGCCGTCGCCGGCCTCATGCTCGTCACCGCGATCACGAGCACCCTGGGCCTGGCGATCTGCGTCGTCGTCCTGCTCGCGATCACCGCCTACGGTGAATTTCGCTCTATTTCCGCGTTCGTCGAACGCACCCCCGGACTCAGCCATCTAGACTCGATCGGCAGGATCCATAACCCCCGGAAGGATGCTGCAGCGTGACCGACGTCCGCTCCAAGACCCGTTACATCTTCGTCACCGGCGGCGTCGTCTCGTCCCTCGGGAAGGGCATCGCCGCCGCCTCGATCGGCCGGCTGCTCGTCTCGCGCGGCCTGTCCGTCGGCCTGCAGAAGTTCGACCCGTACATCAACGTCGACCCCGGCACGATGTCGCCCTACCAGCACGGCGAGGTCTTCGTCACCGAGGACGGCGCCGAGACGGACCTCGACCTCGGCCACTACGAGCGCT
>CAZRLR010000416.1:0-4104 GCA_964600395.1 uncultured Conexibacter sp. | reverse complement strand
GGCCCGTTCGTCGCCTCCGGGGCGATCGCGCCCGGCGGCAGCCTGCCGGTCAACACGAACGGCGGCGGCCTGGCCTACCAGCACCCCGGCATGTACGGGTTGCTGCTGCTGGTGGAAGCGGTGCGCCAGATCCGCGAAGGTGGGCACGACGTGGTCCTCGGCCACGGCAACGGCGGGGTGCTCAGCGCCCAGGCCACGGTGATCCTGGGATCGGAGGCGGCAGCGACATGAGCACGACCGCGCGCGAGCGCAACTGGTGGGGCTGGGGCTTCGCGGACGCCCGGATCGACCCGCACGCGGTCGCCGCGCACGCGCAGGCGACGCTGGGCTTCAACCACCCGGACGGCATCGAGGACCCCGTCGCGCTCGCGGACGTCGTGCTCCCCGCCCCGCGCCTGGACGCCGCCGGCCTGCCGGGCGGGTCGGTCGACCACCTGGACCGCCTGCACCACTCGTTCGGCAAGTCCTACCTCGACACGATCCGCGCCTTCCGCGGCGAAGTCGAGCACGCCGTGGACGTCGTCGCGCACCCGCGGGACGAGCAGGAGCTCGAGGCGGTGCTCGAGTGGGCGGACATGCGCAACGCGGCGG
Source organism: uncultured Conexibacter sp. (assembly GCA_964600395.1). Lineage (GTDB taxonomy): Bacteria > Actinomycetota > Thermoleophilia > Solirubrobacterales > Solirubrobacteraceae > Paraconexibacter. Next base: position 3,513 of record CAZRLR010000416.1, on the reverse strand, counting down.
TCATCCCGTTCGGCGGCGGGACGAGCGTCGTCGGGGGCGTGGAGCCGCGCGTCCCCGCGCGCTTCGACGGCACGGTGTCCGTCGACCTGGGGGCGATGTCCGCGTTGCTGGAGGTCGACCCCGTCTCGCGCTCGGCGCTCATCCAGGCCGGGGCGAGCGGGCCGGTGCTCGAGGCCGCGCTGCGCGAGCACGACCTGACGCTGCGCTTCTTCCCCCAGTCCTTCGAGCTGTCGACGCTCGGCGGCTGGATCGCCACGCGCGCGGGCGGCCACTTCGCCACCGCGCGCACCCACATCGACGACCTCGTGGAGTCCGTCCGGGCGCTCGCGCCCACCGGGGCCTGGGAGTCCCGCCGCCTGCCCGGCAGCGGCGCCGGCGTCTCGCCCGACCGGATGCTGCTCGGCTCCGAGGGGACGCTCGGGATCATCAGCCAGGCGTGGATGCGCGTGCAGCCGCGGCCGCTGCACCGGGCGTCCCAGGCCGTCCGCTTCGGCACGTTCGCGGGCGGCGCCGAAGCCGTCCGCGCGATCGCGCAGTCCGGCCTGACCCCGGCGAACCTGCGGCTCCTCGACGAGACCGAGGCGCTGCAGACCGGGGCGGGGGACGGCACGCACGCCGTCCTCGTCCTCGGCTTCGAGTCGACGTCCGTCGAGGTGGAGGTCGACGTGGACCTCCGCCGCGGCCTGGCCCTCTGCCGCGAGCATGGCGGCACGTACGAGCTGGCGCCCAAGGGCGAGAAGCGCTCCGGTGGCGCGGTCGACACGTGGCGGGACGCGTTCCTCGCGATGCCCTACCTGCGTGACGCGATGCTCCGCTGCGGCGTCCTGACCGACACCTTCGAGACGGCGATCACCTGGGAGCGCTTCCCCGCCTTCCACGCCGCCGTCACCGGCGCGGTGCGCGAGGCGCTCGGCGAGCCGTGCCGGGTGTCGTGCCGCTTCACCCACGTCTACCCCGACGGGCCGGCGCCGTACTACACCGTCATCGCCCCGGCGCGGCGCGGGGACGAGGTCGCCCAGTGGCACGAGATGAAGGCGGCGGCGGGCGCGGCGATCACCGCGGCGGGCGCGACGATCACGCACCACCACGCCGTCGGCCGCGACCACCGGCCGTGGTACGACGTCCAGCGCCCCGACGTCTTCGCCGCCGCGCTGGCCGGGGCCAAGGCGGCCGTGGACCCGCGGGGGCGGCTGAACCCCGGGGTGCTGCTGGACTGAGCGGCGGGCCGCTTCGGCCCGCCGGTCGAGCTTGACGGTGCCGCCGGCTGCGTTGGAGCAGCCATGCGCACCACCCCGTCCGTCCTGTCGCTCGCCACGCTCGGCGTGCTCTGCGGCGTCGTGCCGTCCGCCGGCGCCCACGGCACCGCCGCCGCCGGCGATCCCTTCGTCCAGCACGTCGCGCGCTACGCCGAGGCCGACGCCGTGCCCACCGGGACGATGACGCTCGCCCTCGACGAGGGGCGCTTCTGGCTCGGCGGGCAGATCGCCAACGCGAACGTCCTCGACAGCTCGCTCTGCGACGTGCAGGCCCCGTGCCCGACGTGGACGGTGAGGCTCCCGGTCGACGGCCACCGGCTGCGCATCGCGCTCGACACGCCCTCGCGCGAGGACAGCTTCGACATCGAGCTGCTCAGCAGCGCCGGCGCCGTCCTGCACCGGACGAGCCTGAGCAACCAGTTCGACGGGGAGCTCTTCGTCGCCGACCCCAAGGCGGGCGAGTACCGCATCCGCGTCGTCCCCAAGGGTGCGACGAACGCGTTCTTCCGGATGCGCGCCAAGCTCGAGTCCGCGCCGGCGAAGGAGGCCGGCGCGCGGGAGCTGCTGCCCAACCTCAAGGCCGTCCCGCCGTTCGAGTTCGGCTTCGCGGCGCCGGCGAACCCGCTCAACGGCGCCTACCCGCCGGACACGGTCAACCCGCCGGCGTCCGTCGCGGGCACCGACCTGGTCTCGTGCGCGCCGGACGAGACCGCGCCCGAGGCGGCCGGCGGGCAGGGCGCGACGGACTGCCTGCGCCTGACGACCGGCCCGCTGAACGTCGGCGACGGCCCGTTCGTCAAGAAGTTCTTCTTCGCGCAGGACCTCGCGGCCGGCAAGGCGGACCCCGTGACGCTGCGCGGCCCGTCCGAGCAGGTCGTCTACCACGCCGACGGCACGACGACGACGCGACCGTCCGGGACCTACTCCTTCCACCGGACCCACGCGCACTTCCACGACGAGGGCATCCTCACCTACGAGGGCTTCCGGGTCGTCGGCGGCCCGGACGGCACGGTGCTGGCGCCCGCGGGGGTCGGGACGAAGTCGGGCTTCTGCCCCGCCGACCAGCTCTTCGGCCAGTGGCGGTCGTTCAAGCAGGCCCCGACGGGCGAGTTCTCCGAGGGCGACACCGTCGCCGGCAGTTGCTTCTCCCCGAACGACGGCACGTTCTCGCTCTCCAAGGGCTGGGGGGACATCTACCGCTGGCAGCGCCCCGGGCAGTTCGTCGAGTGGGCGGGCAACCCGGACGGGTACTACGTCATCCGCGCGACGGTCGACAAGGGCGACCTGACGAAGGAGACCGACGAGACCGACAACAGCTCCTACGCGTTCATCCGGGTCGTCGGCCGTCGCGTGGAGCTCATCGAGCGCGGCCAGGGCCTGAGCCACCTGGATCCGCGCAAGGAGGTCTTCACCGGCTTCGGCCCCGCCTCCCAGGACCCCTACGGCGGGGACGTGCCCGCGGCGCTCGGGTCGATGGTCGCGCGCGACACCACCGCCCCGGTACTGCGGTCGCTGGCGCTGCGTCTCGGCGCGCGGCGGACGGCGAAGGCGGGGGCGAGCGTCCTGCTGCGGCTCGACGAGGCGGCGACCGTGCGCTTCACCGTCACCCGCGGGGCGCTGCGCGTGGGGACGTTCACCGCCAAGGTCGCCGTGGGCCGGCGGACCCTGCGCGTGCCGGCCGCTGTCGCGGTGCAGCTGCGCCGGGCCGGCCGCTACCGCCTGAGCGCCGTCGCCGTCGACCGGGCGGGCAACTTCGCGCGCGTCGTCCGGACGCGGGCGGTGCGGGTGGCCGCTGCGCGCTGAGGCGCGCGGCGGGCGCGGTGGCATCATGTGACCGTGTCCGCGGAAGCCAAGAACTTCGAAGCCATCGTCAAGGGCAAGGAGCAGCACAACAAGTCCTGCCCCTTCCCGCCGCACACCGTGCGCATGAACCCGTTCGAGATCGAGCGCATGCAGTGGGAGGAGGGCGACACGATCGCCGGCCTCCTCCTCGAGGCCGACGCGAAGCTCGGGACGGGGGCCTTCCGCCTCATCTGCGACGGCATGGAGCCGCCGACGCTCGAGCTCGAGGAGACCGAGGCGATCTCGGGGCCGCTCGAGCCGCTGGAGATCCCCGTGCCGGTCGGCCCGGCCCAGCCCGGAGAACGCGAGTTCGACCCCCGGAACTGACCCGGACGCGCCGCGCCCTCCTGCGTGACGGCGCGGTCGCCGCGGCGGCGCTCAGCGGCCTGGGCGCCTGCGGCGGCTCGGGCGGCGG
>CAZRLR010000415.1:0-4109 GCA_964600395.1 uncultured Conexibacter sp. | reverse complement strand
AGTCGACGGAGTTGTCGGCGTGCGAGCCGCCGTTGAGGACGTTCATCATCGGGACGGGCAGGACGTGCGCGTCCGCGCCGCCGAGGTGGCGCCACAGCGGCAGGCCCGCCTCGGCCGCCGCCGCGTGGGCGGCCGCCAGGGACACGCCGAGGATGGCGTTGGCGCCCAGGCGCGACTTGTTCGGCGTGCCGTCCAGCGCGATGAGCGCCTCGTCCAGGCCCGCCTGGTCGGCGACGTCACGGCCGGCGACCGCCCCGGCGATCTCGCCGTTGACGTTCGCGACCGCCTGTGTGACGCCCTTGCCCGCGTAGGCGCTGCCGCCGTCGCGCAGCTCGGTGGCCTCGAACTCGCCGGTCGACGCCCCGGAGGGCACCGCGGCGCGACCGATCGCCCCCGACTCCAGCGTGAGGTCGACCTCGACGGTCGGGTTGCCGCGCGAGTCGAGGATCTGGCGGGCGTGGACGGTCTTGATCTGGCTCATGGAACGGGTGACCCCTTCGGTGTTCGGTCGGTGGTGATGGTCGTTCAGCTTGGGTCGCCGGCGGACGGCGGGCCGCCCTCCAGCAGGGCGCGGGCGAAGCAGTGGCGCTTGCGCGCCTCGTCGAGCGTCGCCCAGTCGTGTCCTTCGGCGGCGGCCAGGGCCTCTGCGGCCAGGACCTGATCGCGGAACCGCCCGGCGGAGGCCCGCAGCGACAGCTCCGGGTCGGCCTTGAGCTTGCGGGCCACGTCGACGACGGCGAAGAGCAGGTCGCCGAGCGCCGTGAAGGCCGCGTCGCGGTCGCCGTCGACGGCCTGCAGCGTCGCCAGCGCGTCCTGGACGGCGTCGTAGGGCACGGTCCCGTCGGCCGGGTCCAGGCCGCTCGTGGCGGCGCGGCGTTGCACCTTGCGGGCGTAGAGCGGGCCGGGCAGGTTCTCGGGGACCTCGCCGAAGATGCCGCCCTCGCGACCGGCCTCGGTCTGCTTGATCGCGTCCCAGTTCTTCAGCACCTCGCCGGCGTTCTCCACCTCGACCGACCCGAAGACGTGCGGGTGGCGGCGGATGAGCTTCTGCCGGGTGTGCTCGGCGACGTCGGCGAGCGAGCCCGCGCCGCGCTCCTCGAGCAGCAGCGAGAGGAAGTGCACCTGGAAGAGGACGTCCCCCAGCTCGTCCAGCAGCTTGGCGTCGTCGCCGGCGTGCACCGCGTCGGCCAGCTCGTAGGCCTCCTCGAGCGTGTGCGGCACGATCGACCTGGCGTCCTGCTCGCGGTCCCACGGGCACTCGCGGCGCAGGCGCCGGGTGAGCTCGTCCAGGGCCTGGACGGCGTGAGCGGCGGCGGCGGCGTGGTCGTCCACCAGCGGCAGCCTACCGGCGCGCGGACCGCGAAGGCGGCCCGCGCGCCCGCGCTGAGCTACGGGGTCGTGGTCGGTGCCGGCGCCGTGTCGGCGCCACCGGTGGCCGGCGCGGTCGTCGGCGCGGCGCCCGTCGTCGTGGCCTTCTTCTTCGGGGCGTTGCTGCAGTCCTGGGTCGTGAAGCCCGCGCGGCAGTCCGTCTTGTCCTTCCACTTCTTGCGGAAGTCCTTGACGAACGTGTCCAGCGCCTTCTGCTGGTTCTGCGAGGCCAGCAGCTGCTTGATCGTCGGCGTCGCCTCCTTGACCGTCTGCTGCGTCGCCTTCGTGATCTTCTGGACCTTGAACACGTAGTAGCCGAACTGCGTCTTGACCGGGCCGGTCAGCTTGCCCTTCTCGGCAGCGAAGACCGCGTCGTCCAGTGCCTTCTCCTGCTGGCCCTTGGCGACCGACAGCAGCACGCCGCCCTGGCTCTTGGAGGCCTGATCGATCGAGACGTCCTTGGCGACCTTCCCGAAGGACTCACCGCCCTTGACGCGGTCGAGCGCGCTCTGGGCCTGGGCCTCGGTCTTCGTGAGGATGATGCGCAGGTCGCGGCGCTCGGGCTGCGCGAAGCGGGCCTTGTTCTTGTCGTAATAGGCCTGGATCTGGGCGGGCGTGACCTTGTCCTTGCCCTTGGTGATCTTCGTGCGCAGCTTGTTGGAGAGCGTGTCGAGCTTCACGCGGAAGAGCAGGTCGTTCAGCGTCATGCCCGAGGACTTCAGGAACTTCTGGAAGTCCGCCTCCTTCGGGAACGACTGCTTCTTCGTCGTCTCGAACTGCTTCTGCACTTCCTTGTCGGTGACCTTCACGTTCTGGTCGGCCGCCTCGCCCGAGATCCACTCGGAGGAGATGAGGAACTGCAGGACCTGGTCGCGCAGGCCCTCGTACTCGGTCTTGCACGCGGTCTTCAGCTGGGCGTCGGTCTGCTCCGGCTGACCCTTGGCGGGCTTGGCCGCCGTCTTCTTCTTGTCGGCGATGCACGCCTTGAAGTCGGGCGGGACGGGGACCTTGACCTTCGCCGCGCTGGCGGACGGATCGGCCTGTCCCTGCGAGGAGATCGCGGCGACGTTGAGCCAGTGCTCGAAGGTCGTCTTCTTGATCGTGGCGTCGCCGACCTTCACGACCGCGTCGCCGGGGATGCCCCCGCCTCCGCCGCAGGCCGCAAGGAGCACTGACACCACAAAAAAGGCGCAGAGCGCCGAGAACTTACGAAGAATGCTCATGTTGACGCTCATGGTAGGCGGTCAAGCTAAGGAGCGCGTAACCGCCAACAGGACGTCGGCGGCCTGCACGACCGCGGGAAAGCGCTCGGCCGCGTCCTTGGAGACCTTGAGGGACAGCTGGCTGCGACCGGGCTCGTAGAGGGCCCCGGGCAGCTGCGCCTTGAGCGCCGTCACCTGCGCGGACTCGAGGTCCACCGGCGTGACGGCCAGGCGGTCCTGCTTGAAGGACACGGCGCGCACGCCGGCCTCGCCGAGCTTGATCCGCGCCTGCTGGAGCTGGATGAGGTTCCCGACCGGCTCGGGCAGCGGGCCGAAGCGGTCCTCGAGCTCCTCGTGCAGGAGGCCGAGCTCGGCGAGGTCGCGGGCGCCGGCGATCCGCCGGTGCGTGTCGATCTTCGCCTGCTCGTAGGGGATGTAGTCGGCGGGGACGTAGGCGTCGACGTTGACGTCCATCCGGACGGGCTCGGCGCCCTGGTCGGCGTCCTCGGCCGGGCCGGCGGCGGCGACGGCCTCGTCGAGCATCGACATGTACAGCTCGAACCCGAGCGCGGCGACGTGGCCGGACTGCTCGTCCCCGAGCAGGTTGCCCGCCCCGCGCAGCTCGAGGTCGCGCATCGCGATCTTGAAGCCCGCGCCGAGCTCGGTGTAGTCGCTCAGGGCGGTCAGGCGCTTCATCGCGTCCTCGGTCAGCGAGGCGTGCGAGGGGTACACGAGGTACGCGTAGGCGCGCTCGCGCGAGCGGCCCACGCGCCCGCGGATCTGGTAGAGCTGGGACAGGCCGAAGAGGTCGGCGCGCTCGACGATCAGCGTGTTCGCGGTCGGTACGTCGATGCCGGACTCGATGATCGAGGTGGCGACGAGGACGTCCGCCTCGCCGCGCAGGAACTCGAGCATCCGCTGCTCGAGGACGGTCTCCTCCATCTGGCCGTGGGCGACGACGAAGCTCATGTCGGGGCACAGGCCGCGCAGGCGCTCGGCGGTCTCGTCGATCGACTCCACGCGGTTGTGGAGGAAGAAGGCCTGGCCACCGCGCGCCTTCTCGCGCGTCAGGGCCTGCTTGATCATGCCCTCGTCGTACTCGCCGACGTACGTCTTGACGGGGCGCCGGCCCTCGGGCGGCGTCTCGATGACGCTGATGTCGCGCAGGCCCGCGAGCGACATCTGCAGCGTGCGCGGGATCGGCGTGGCGGACATCGCGATGACGTCGACGCGGAGCTTGAGCTGCCGCAGCAGCTCCTTCTGCTTGACGCCGAAGCGCTGCTCCTCGTCGACGATGACCAGGCCCAGGTCCTTCGGGCGCATGTCGCGACCCAGCAGGCGGTGCGTCCCGATGAGGATGTCGACCTTGCCCTCGTTGAACGCCGTGATCGCGGCCTTCTGCTCGGCGGGGGTGCGGAAGCGCGAGACGTGCGCGATCGTGAAGGGGTAGTCCTTCAGGCGCTCGGAGAAGGTCCCGAAGTGCTGCTGGGCGAGGATCGTCGTCGGCGCGAGGACGAGGACCTGCTTGCCGTCGTCGGC
>CAZRLR010000414.1:0-4125 GCA_964600395.1 uncultured Conexibacter sp. | reverse complement strand
GCCCCGCCGGCCCCCGCCGCGGGGTCGGCCGGCGGCGTGGGGGTGGGGGCCGGCGGGGGGGTGGGCGTCGGCGGGGGGTCCGGGGTCGGGGTGGGTGCGGTCGGCTTGGGGGTCTTGGGCTTCTCCGTCGGCGTCACGGGGGCCGCGCCGGCGCCGTCCGTCCCCGCCGTGCCCGCGTCGCCGCCGGCGGCACCCTCGTCCGGGACGTCGCCGGTCGCGGCCGTAGCCGGTGCCTCGCCGGTGCCCCCGGCCGGGTCGGTCTCCGTCGGGACGTCCGCCTCCGGGTCCAGGCCTTTGGCCTCGCGCTCCTTGGCGGCGCGGTCGGCCAGCAGCTGCATCGACGGGGCCATGAAGTCGTGCCAGATGAGCGCCGGGAACGTCCCGCCCTCCACGGGCCCGCCCTCGAAGTCCGTCTTCATCGGGATGAGCTTGTCGGGGTAGCCGACCCAGACGGCGACGGTCAGCTTGTCGGTGAAGCCGACGAACCAGGCGTCGCCGTAGTTCTCGGTCGTGCCGGTCTTCCCGGCGGCGAACTGGCCGATCTGCGCGCGCTTGGCGGTGCCCTGCGACACGACGGTCGACATGACCTGCGAGGCGGTCTGCGCGACGTCCTTGGAGAGCACGCGCGTGCGGCGCTTCTCGTTCTCGATCTTCTTGCCCCGGCCGTCGACGATCCAGCGGATGCCGACCGGCCCCTCGTCGGGGGCGCCGAGCGTGCCGTGGATCCGCAGGCCGCCGCTGGCGAAGGTCTCGTACGCGTGCGCCATGTCGAGCGGTGTGACGCCCTGCTTGAGGCCACCGAGCGTCATCGCCAGGTTGCTCGAGACCGGCGTGCGGATGCCCATGCGCTTCGCGAGCGACGCGACCTTCTTCACGCCGACCTTGATGCCGACCGTCGCGTACACCGCGTTGTCGGAGTACGTCAGGGCGTTGGCGAGCGTCCGGGGCCCCACGTAGGTGTCCTCGAAGTTGTTGACGACGAAGGTCTCCTTGCAGCCCTTCTTCGTCTTCACGACGCAGAACTCACGCTTCTTGGACTCCCACACCGAGCCCGGGCCGATGCCCTCGCGCAGGGCCTGGGCGAGGATGAAGGGCTTGAAGGACGAGCCGGGCTGGCGCTGGCCCTGGGTGGCGAGGTTGAACGGCCGCTCGTCGTAGCCCTTGGAGCCCGACACCATCGCGCGGACCTCGCCGCTCTTGTTGTCGATCGCGACGAGCGCGGCGGTCGGGCCGGCCGGGTTCTGGCCCAGCCAACGGTCCACGGACTCCTGCGCGTACTTCTGCATGTCCAAGTCGAGGGTCGTGCGGACCTGCAGGCCGCCCTCGAAGGCCCGGCGCGCGCCGTACTTCTCCACGAGCTGGTTGCGCACCCACGTCGTGAAGTACGGGGCCTTGGACTTCAGGCGCGGCGGATGGATGTCCTGCGGCGGGGGCAGGGGCTCGGCGATGGCGCGCTGGTAGAGCGCGTCGGACGGGATGGCGCCCTGCTCGCGCATCTTCTGCAGCACGAGGTTGCGCCGGCGCAGCGCCGCGGCGGGCTGGTCGACGGGGTCGAAGGCCGTCGGGTTGGCGACGACCGCCGCGATGAGCGCGGCCTCGTGGACCTTCAGCTCCTTCGCGCAGGGCCGCTTGACCGTCCCGCAGCCGGGCTTGTCGCCCTCCGCGGCGTGGTTGATGTCCTGGCCGAAGTACGTCTCGGCGGCCGCCTCGATGCCGTAGGCGCCGTTGCCGAAGTAGATCGAGTTCAGGTACTCGGTCAGGATCTTCTTCTTCGACCACTTGCGCGTCAGGTGGTAGGCCAGTGCGGACTCGCGCAGCTTCTGGAAGACCGTCCGCTTGTCCTGGGCCTGCAGCGCGTTCTTGACGAACTGCTGCGTGATGGTCGAGCCGCCCTGGACCGCCCCGCCCTGGAGCAGGTCCTGCGAGAAGGCGCGGGCGATGCCGCGCAGGTCGACGCCCGAGTTCGTGAGGAAGCGCCGGTCCTCGATCGCGATGATCGCCGCGCGCATGACCGGCGCGATGTCGTTGTACTTGACGAAGATGCGGTTCGTGTCGGACGCCAGGCGCCCGATCGGGCGGCCCTGGTCGTCGTAGAGCATCGAGTTCTTGCCGCCCTGCCCGCGGTACTGCGGCTCGTTCTCGAGCGCGGGCAGGTCGCTCGCGACGGCCATCATCATCCCGAAGACCGTCGAGACGACCGCGAGCACGCCGAGCGGGATGAGCAGCCCGAGCTGGCGCAGGCGCTTGAGGCGCGGCTTGACGCGGACGACCGGCTGGTCGTCGGTCACGGAGCTGAGGATGGGGCGGTCGGCGTCGCTCAGGGGCGGGTCGGTCGTCACCCGCCATGGGGCGGGGCGCGCGCGTCGCGCACGCGGGAGACCGGGCGGCAGCGGGTCTCTCGGACCCTGAGACTAGCATTGGCCGCCGATGCCCGATCCCGCCGAGCAGGCCGCGTTCCTCACGCGCAACACCGTCGACGCGCTGCCGAACGGGGCGCTGGAGGCGCGTCTGGCGCTCGCGGCGCGGGAGGGCCGGCCGCTGCGCGTGAAGCTCGGGCTGGACCCGATGGCCCCCGATCTGCACCTCGGGCACACGGTCGTCCTGCAGAAGCTGCGGGAGTTCCAGGACCTCGGGCACCGCGTCGTCCTCATCGTCGGCGACTACACCGCGCGCGTGGGGGACCCGTCCGGGCGCTCGCAGACCCGTCCGCCGCTGACCGGCGAGCAGATCGACGCGAACGCCGCCACCTACCAGGCCCAGGCGTTCAAGGTCCTGCGCGACGACCCCGAGCTCCTCGAGGTCCGCCGCAACAGCGAGTGGCTGGACATGCGGATGGAGGAGCTCTTCCGCCTGGCCCGGACGACGACCGTCGCGCAGCTGCTGGAGCGCAACGACTTCGCCAAGCGCTTCGCCGCGCGGACGCCGATCAGCATCCTCGAGCTGCTCTACCCGCTCATGCAGGGCTATGACTCCGTCGCGATCCAGGCCGACGTCGAGCTCGGCGGGACCGACCAGACCTTCAACCTCATGCTCGGTCGCGACGTGCAGCGCGCGTACGCGCTGCCCGAGCAGTGCGTCCTGACGCTGCCGATCCTGCCGGGGCTCGACGGCACGGAGAAGATGTCCAAGTCCCTGGGCAACCACATCGGCGTCACCGAGGCGCCGGCCGAGATGTACGGGCGGACGCTGAGCCTTCCGGACGAGGCGATGGACCAGTGGGTGACGCTGCTGGCGCTGGAGGGCGTCGACGCCGACGCCGGCCCGCGGGACCGCAAGCGGGCGATCGCCCGGGCGATCGTGCGGCGCTTCCACGGGGATGCGGCTGCCCACGAGGCCGAGGCGGCCTTCGACCGCCAGTTCGTCGCCCGGCAGGTGCCCGAGGACGTCCCCGACCTCGCCGTGCACGCGGGCGACGACGGGACGGTCCACCTGCCCGCGGTCATCGCCGAGGCGTTCGGACGCTCCCGCTCGGAGGCGCGACGGCTCATCGGGGAGGGGGCCGTGAAGCTCGACGGCGAGCCGGTGTCGGCCGCCGACCTGCCCGCCGAGGCCCTCGCGGGACGTGTCCTGCAGGTCGGCCGGCGCGCGTTCGTGCGCCTCGTCGCCGCCTGAGACGCCTACAGGGACGGGCGGTCCGGCCCGTTTGGACCGGTGGGCCGAGGGGCACGACGCGCGCTCGCCGGGAATGTGTACACTGCCGCGGCTGGGTTGGACAGCGGCACACGAGCAGGGCGGCGGACTTCACGCCGAACCGCGAACGTGCTACAGTCTCCGCCCGGTCCGCAGACAGCAGTAGGAGTCAGCGGGCTGCACCTCCGAAGAAGGCAACACCTTCCCGAGTCGGGTGCGACGGTCTTTGAAAACTCAACAGCATGCGCACCATCACGCTCTCTGAGCAGATGGTGTGTGTCCAGATTCGATCTGCCGGGCTCTTAGCCGACCCGGTGGACCTGAGTAGTACCTGTCACTGACGCTGCACCCTGTGTATGGGGTGCGGCAAATGGTCATGACAACTCTTTGTGCCGGCGCTTGGCGCTCTTCGGAGCAAGAGGCGTCGGGTTGAGAAGTTCTTCACGGAGAGTTTGATCCTGGCTCAGGACGAACGCTGGCGGCGTGCTTAACACA
>CAZRLR010000413.1:1255-4137 GCA_964600395.1 uncultured Conexibacter sp. | reverse complement strand
CCGGCGATGTAGACGTCGCCCTGACCGGCGACGACGTTGTTGGCGGCGATGCGGATCGCGTCGAGGCCGGAGGCGCAGTAGCGCGAGATCGTCGAGCCGTTCGTCGTCTGCGTCAGCTTGTCGCTGAGGAGGACGGCGATGCGGGCGATGTTGTTGGCCTGCAGGCCCTGCTGGGCGCCGCAGCCCGCGATGAGCTCCTCGATGGTCGTCGGGTCGACGCCGGGGTTGCGCTCGAGGAGCTGGTCGAGGACGAACGCGAGCGTCTCGTCGGGACGCAGGCTGACCATCGAGCCCTTGAAGGCACGGCCGATGGGGGTGCGGATCGCGTCGACGATCACGGCTTCAGGCATGGGATTCCTCTCGGATTGGTGGTGCCCGGCGGTCTCACTCCACGGGCGGGTTTCCGGGCCACGTCCCGGTCAGGACGGTGGCTCGCAGTACCCCGGCGGTCTCACTCCACGGGGCCCGCCCACAGGGTAGCGATTCGCAACCCGGCACGCCATGCGTCCGGCGGTCCGGCCGGGCCTGGCCCGCCGCCAGGCCCGCTCGCCGGACCGCCGTCCGTCCCCCTGTCGGCGCGGCCGCTGCGCCTCCCCAGGTGCGTCACTTCACGGTATGCCCGTGTGCATCGACTTCCAACCAGGAATGTTCGATTGATTGCCCGATCCAGTGGCAGGTGCCCGCCGGCGAGGGTCAGGCGAGGGTCCGGCCGAGCAGCCGCGCGTGCGCGCTGACGTCGTCGACGTACTGCTGGAAGGCCGACGCCGACAGCGCCTGCGGGCCGTCGCAGAGCGCCGCCTCGGGGTCCTCGTGGACCTCGACGATGATGCCGTCGGCGCCGACCGCGGCGGCCGCAGCGCTCATCGGCTGCACGAGCCGCCGGTCGCCCGCAGCGTGGGACGGGTCGACGATGACCGGCAGGTGCGTGTGGAGCTTGAGCCACGGGATGGCGCCGAGGTCCAGCGTGAAGCGCGTGGCGGTCTCGAAGGTGCGGATGCCGCGCTCGCAGAGCATGACCTCCTCCGTCCCCTCCTTGAGGATGTAGTCGGCGGCCATGAGCAGCTCGTCGAGGGAGCTGCTGAGCCCGCGCTTGAGGAGCACCGGCTTGCCGAGCTTGCCCGCGACCTCCAGCAGCGCGTAGTTCTGCATGTTGCGCGCCCCGATCTGCACGACGTCGGCGTACTGCGCGACGTCGTCGGCGTGCATCCCGTTGAGCAGCTCGGTGACGACGGGCAGGCCGGTCTCCTCGCGGGCCTCGGCGAGGATCTTCAGGCCCTCGACGCCCAGGCCGTTGAACGCGAACGGGCTCGTGCGGGGCTTGAAGGCGCCGCCGCGGAGCATCGAGGCGCCTGCGGCCTTCACGGCGCGGGCGACGCCGAGGGTCTGCTCGCGGCTCTCGACGGTGCACGGGCCGGCGATGAGCGCGAACGTGCCGCCGCCGCCGATCGTCCGCCCGCCGATCTCGAAGACGGACGGCTCGTGGTGGTTGAGCTCGCTGGAGGCGAGCTTGTAGGGGCGCGAGATGGGGACGACGCGGTCGACGCCGGCCATGCCCTCGAGGCTGAGCTGACGGACGCCCTCGGGGTCGCCGATGGCGCCGATCGCGGTCGTCAGCTCGCCGGGCATGACCGCGACGTGCACGCCGGTGGTCTCGAGCTTCGCGCGGACGGCGTCGATCTGCTCGGCCGTCGCCCCGGGGGTCATCACGATCATCATGGTCAGCGCAGGGTAGTTCCCGGGGTCGGCAAGCCGTGGAGCCGCCGTCCATTTCCCGGCGCGCCCGGCGGGGCGTCTGGACGGGGCCTCGCCGTCCCGGGGGGCGCCGTCCATTTCCCGGCGCGCCCGGCGGGGCGTCTGGACGGGGCCTCGCCGTCCCGGGGAGCGCCGTCCATTTCCCGGCGCGCCCGGCGGGGCTTTCGGACGGAGCTCAGCGTGGCGCGAGGTCGAGCAGCGACTGCGGGTCGGTGAAGAGCCGCTCGCTCGTCAGGCGCTGGACGCGGAAGCCCGCCGCGGTCCAGATCAGCGTCTTCCGCGCGTCCTCCTCCTTGAAGCGATGCCACTGCGGCCCGTCGATCTCGATGATCTCCTTTCGGTCGGGCCAGCAGAAGTCGGCCTCCTCGCCGGCGAAGCGCTCGTTGACCCGCGGGATGGGAAAGCCCGCGTCGTCCAGGACGACCAGCCCGTAAGCCTCGCCGTCGGAGCGGCAGCGGTCGAAGGGCAGCCGCATGCGGGCGGTGATCTCGGTGGCAAGCGACGTCACGCCGCGTCGTGTCCGGTGCCGGTGCACGGCGGCGAGCAGCTCGACGGCGGTGGTCCGGCGCAGGCGCAGCGCCTCGCGAAGCATCTTGGAGCGAGCCGTCCGGGACAGGGTCGGCCAGAGGTCGATGATCGTCCGGGTCACCGTCGTCACCGGGAGCCCGTCCACGACGATCACGTCACCGTCGAGGGTCCTCGAATACGAGACCTGCAGTCGCCCGCAGCGGTTGCGGCCGCGGTTGCCGACGCGCGTGACCGTCAGCACACGGCCCTGATCGCGGCGGATGTCCCAGAACGCGGCCGCGCTCGTCCGGCTGAGCGTCGTCCGCGGCGCTGTGAGCGTGGCCGCCCGCCACCACTGCTCCTGGGTGATCGGTCCCCATCCCGTCACTACGACGCCGGGGAAGATCTTGCGGAGATGGTGGAGCGCCCGTTCGGCGGCGTCGGGCGACAGACCTGCCGCGATGAGCTGCCATCGTGCCACCAGGCCACGCTGGCGGCTGGCGATCCTGCGCACTTCTGGATGTTCCATGCCTCGTATAGGGCGTCGGGCGCAACATCCGCCCCCCTCCCGTCCAGAAACCCACGCCGGCGCGCCGGGAAATGGACGGCGCCCCGCAGACGCC
>CAZRLR010000413.1:0-1155 GCA_964600395.1 uncultured Conexibacter sp. | reverse complement strand
CGTCCAGAAACCCACGCCGGCGCGCCGGGAAATGGACGGCGCCCCGCAGACGCCCGCACGTGCGCCCCGCAGACGCCCGCACGTGCGCCCCGCAGACGACGAACGACGGGCGGCCGCGCTGATCGCCCGGAGGCCATTGCGTGACGGGCGTCACGCAGGCTTCGGGAACGGCGTCCTAGCGTCGGACGGGTGCGGCGTGCCGTCCTCATGATCCTCCTGCTCGCCCTCGCCGGGACGGGCGCGCTCGCCCTCACGCGCGAGGCCTACGTCACCTACCTGGCGGTCTTCGCCGCGCTCGTGGTCGGCCTTGCCGTGCTGTCGCTCGGCTCGGTCACGCCCGCGGCCGGTCCCGGTGGCCGCGCCCGCGACGCCGGCACGACCTCCTAGACCCGGAGCTACAGCCCGAGGTCGCGCACGCCGAGCTCGTCGAACCCGATGTGGTGCGCGAGCTCGTGGCGGACGGTCTGCGTCACCTGGGCGCGCAGCAGCTCCGGGTCGTGCCCGAAGTCGCGCCGCAGCGTGTCGCGGTAGATGACGATGCGGTCCGGGACCTCGTCCCGCGTCGCACCGTCCCCGTGGTACAGCCCGTAGGCGCGCCGCCGGCGCCCACCGTCGGAGATGACGACCGCGACGTTGTGGTTCTCGATGAGCGGCCGCAGCAGGTCCGGCAGCTCGTCCAGCGCGTCGGCGACGAGCTCCTCGAAGTCCTCGTCGTCGTACGGGTCCAGGTCCAGGAACTCCGACTCGTCCGGCTCGGCGGCCGTCCCCTGCCGCGCGAGACGCTCGGCCCGGACGACGATCCGCTCGAACTCCTCCTCGCTCTCGGGCTCGGTCCAGCCCGCCAGGCGCGAGCCGACGGCGACCATGCCGCCGCCGAGCGCCGCGGCGCCGACGACGACGAGCGCCAGCGTCTCCAGCGCCCGGATCGGCCCGGTCGTGGAGAAGCCCTGGAGGACGACGACAAGGCTCAGGCCCAGGCTGAGCGCCAGGCCCATCGCGATGAGCGTCCGCTGGAGCTGCTGCTTCGGGGTGCCGCGCACCCCTCCAGGCTACTTGGCCATCGTGCGGGCGATGACGACCCGCTGGATCTCGTTCGTGCCCTCGTAGATCTGCGTGATCTTCGCGTCGCGCATCATGCGCTCGACGGGGTAGTCG
>CAZRLR010000412.1:0-4139 GCA_964600395.1 uncultured Conexibacter sp. | reverse complement strand
CGAGCCCGAGGTCGAAGTTCTGCAGGTAGCGCAGGCCGCCGTGGACGAGCTTGGACGAGCGGCTGGAGGTCCCGCTGGCGAAGTCGGCCTTCTCGACGAGTGCGACGGAGTAGCCGCGGGCGGCGGCGTCCAGCGCGACCCCCGCGCCGGTGATGCCGCCCCCGACGACCACGACGTCGAACTCTTCGGCGGCGAGGGCGGCGATGGCGTCCGAGCGGCTGATCACGCCCCCAGTCTGGCAGGCCGACCGGGTGCCTTGGTTCCAGAATCCTGGAAGGATCGCGACCATGTCCCGAAGCGCTGCTATCCGGTCGATCGCCTCGCTCGCCGCCTGTGTCCTCGTCGCCGCCGCGTCGACGGGCGCGACGCCCGCGTCGGCCGCCACCTGCACCCCGGGGATCGCCGGACCGGACGACCCGCTGTTCGCCTCGAGCGAGCGTGGCACGCCGGGGACCTACAACGTCGAGCAGTGGTACCTGTACGACTGCCTGCCGGCGTCCGCCCCGCTGGCGACCGACCCGCAGGGCGCCTCGGGCATGCTCGTCAACCGCGCCTGGGCGACGTACGGCCGCGGCAACCCCGGCCTGACCGTCGCCTACATGGAGGGCGGCATCAACTGGCGCCTGAAGGACGCCGCGGACCTGCGGCGCAAGGCCTACCTCAACACGGGCGAGCTGCCCAGGCCGCAGGACGCCGCCGGCGCGACGGCGGCGACCTACGACCGCGACGGGGACGGCGTGGTGACCGTCGACGACTACGCCCAGGACCCGCGGGTCAAGCGGCCGCTGCTGCACGCAGCCAGCGCCGGGGGCATCACCCCGGAGGACCTCATCGTCGCGTTCTCCGACGGCAGGGACGACGACCGCGACGGCTACGTGGACGACATCTCGGGCTGGAACTTCCACCGGGACACGAACGACCCCCAGACCGACCAGTCGATCTACTCGCACGCCAACGGCGAGCAGCGCGTCCTGGCCGCCGAGGCGGACAACGGCAAGTTCGGCGCCGGGATGTGCCCGGCCTGCCGCCTGCTGACCGTCAAGCTCGGGGACGAGGCGATCGACCGGCCCGACCGCGTGGCCGAGGGCATCGTCTTCGCGGTGGACCAGGGCGCGAAGGTCCTCGTCCTCGTCGTCGCCGCGCTCGGGCAGACGCCGTCGATGCAGCGGGCCGTCGACTACGCCGACGACCACGGCGCCGTCGTCGTCTGGGCCTCGAACGACTTCGAGTCCGCCGACCACACCGAGGGCATGCGCTTCGCTCGCGTCTGGCCGGGCAACGGCGTCGTCTCCCAGCAGACCAACCGCCTGAACCAGTCGCTCCCGAACGACGCGACGACGACGACCTTCCGCTCGCGCTCGTCCGTCACCTCCTTCGGGGCGCACGCGCTCTTCTCGGTCGCGTCGTCCAACGGCTCGACCTCGCAGAGCACGCCGATCACCGGCGGCGTGGCGGCGCTCGTCGCCTCCGCCGGCCTGGACGCCGCGGCCAAGGGCGAGATCGCCTCGCCGCTGACGGGCAACGAGGTACGCCAGGTCGTGCGGGCGACGGTCTCGCCGATCCGCGGGACGCCGTGCCTGGGCTGCTTCGGCGGGCCGACGGACACGGACTGGAACCTGCAGTACGGCTACGGGCGCCCGGACGTCTTCGCCGCGATGGGCGCGGTGCACCGTGGCGAGATCCCGCCCGTCGCCGACGTCCGCACGCCGGACTGGTACCGCACCTACGACCCCACCCGCCGGCGGGGCGTGGCGATCCGCGCCCGGGTCGGCGCGCCGCGGACCGGGGCCTACCGCTGGACCATCGAAGCGGCGCCAGGCCCCGAGCCGAAGGACGGCGACTTCACGCCGGTCGCGTCCGGCTCGGCGTCGCGGCCGACCGTCGCGACGGGGACGTTCGCGCTGTCCGGCCTGCCGAAGGCGTTCTGGTCGGGGGCCTACCGGGCCCCGACCGCCGACCGGTCCTCCATCGAGCGCTACGACGTGACGATCCGCGTGCGGGTGATCGACGGCGCCGGGCGCGTGGGCGAGGACCGCCGCGTCGTCTCCGTCCGCCACGACGAGGACGAGGTCCCCGCGCTGCACCGCGACCTCGGCTCGTCCGTGGAGGCCTCGCCCGCCCTGGCCGATCTGGAGGGTAAGGGGCAGCTGGACACGATCGTCGCGAGCTCCGACGGGACGGTGCGGGCGCTGCGCCCGGACGGGACGCCGGTGCCCGGTTGGCCGCGCTTCACCGACGTCGCCCGCGGCCTGGACCGCGCCTACCGGGGCAACTACCGCGGCGCGCGGGGCTGGCGCTCGGGCGCCGTCCCGGTCCCCCGCGAGCCCGTCGCCAGCCCGCCGGCGGTCGGGGACCTCGATCACGACGGCGGCCTGGACGTCGTCGTCACCGGCCTGGACGGGACGGTCTACGTCTGGAACGCCCAGGGCCGCCGGCGCCCGGGCTTCCCCGTCCGCGCGGACCGGACGTTCGCCCGGCAGGCCGTCCCGGTGCCCGACACGCCGTACGTCCGCGGCGCGAGCACCGGCTCGTTCGGCGGCGCCGCGCTCGGCGATCTGGACGGGGACGGCCGGCTGGACATCGTCTACGGCGGCTGGGACTCCAAGGTCCACGCCGTCGGCCCGACGGGCAAGCCGCTGGCGGGCTGGCCGGTGACGGTCGCGATCCCCGAGCGGGCGCAGAAGCCGGCCGGCACGATCACCTACGCGCACGACGCGAAGGTCGCCTCGACGCCGACGCTCGTCGACATCGACGGCGACCGCCGGCCCGAGGTCGTCGTCGCGCTGACGGACTCGGCCTTCGGCGAGGAGGGGACGCCCGTCTTCGGCTTCGTCGTCGGCTACTCGTCCCGCGGGAACGCGCGACCGGGCGGCGCGCTCATGCCGCACTTCCCGCTCACGCTGCCCGCCGCGATGCAGGGCTACGGGACCGCGCAGGACTTCATCACCGAGGGGGTGCAGACGCCGGTCGCCTACCGGGCGCCGGACGGCTCGCCGCGGCTCGTCGCGAACGCGGGCCTGTCGACGTCCCAGACGTACGACCTGCGGACGGGGCAGGCGGTGACGGAGGTCCCGTCCACCCTCCTGGCGGACGGGCCGCTGAACACCGTGTCCCCGCTCGTGCACTTCTCCGCCAGCCCGGCGGTCGGGCACGTCGGCGGCCGCGAGGCGGTGACCGCGGTGCAGGGCGGCTCGGCCCTGACGGACGTGGCGACCGGCGTCGCGACGATCCCGGGGCTCGGGATCCGGGTGCGCTCGGGCCTCTCGGCGTGGGACCCGGCCAGCGGGCTGGGCAACGGCGCGTTCACCAAGCCGCTGCAGGGGCTGGCCTTCCTGTCGGCGCCGGCGATCGCCGACGTGTCGGGGGACGGCAAGGCGGACGTCGTCATCGCGACGGACACCGCGGCGCTGCACGCGTTCGACGGGGTCACGGGCGACCCCGTCCCGGGCTGGCCGAAGTGGTCGGGCGGTTGGTCGCTGTGGACCCCGGCCGTCGGCGACCTGGACGGGGACGGGAAGGTCGAGGTCGTCGCCGGCCTGCGCGAGGGCGGCCTGCGGGCCTGGCACACCCCGGGGCTCGTGCGCGGCAACGACCAGGCCTGGCACTGGCACGCCGACGACCGCAACAGCGGCCTGCTCGGCGGGGACACGCGCCCGCCCGCGGGCGTGCAGGGGCTGCGGACGCGGCGGGGCGCGGACCGGGTCACGCTGTCGTTCCGGGCGCCGGGGGACGACTGGAACGCCGGCAGCGTCGCCGGCTACGAGGTCCTGCGCTCGCGGCGCCCGATCCGGGACGGCCACTGGGCCGGAGTCGTGCGGAGCCGCCCGGTCGTCGCGGCGCCGGTGGCGGCCGGGGCACGGCAGACGCTGACCGTCCGCCTGCCCCGGCCCGGGCGCTGGTTCTACGCGGTGCGCGCCCGCGACGACGCGGGGAACGTCGGGCGTCTGCCCGCGCGCGGAGGCAGCTCGGTGCGGGTGCCGCGGCGCTGACGCCGGTCAGGCGATCGCGGTGGGGTGCGGCTCGTGCTCGGGCGCGGGCTGCCCCAGCAGCCCGTAGGCCAGGCGGGTGGCGAGCGCCATGATCGTGATCTGCGGGTTGACGCCGAGGGACGACGGGACGACCGAGCCGTCGCTGACGTG
>CAZRLR010000411.1:0-4164 GCA_964600395.1 uncultured Conexibacter sp. | reverse complement strand
CGCCGGGCTTCGGCGACCGTCGCAAGCGCATGCTCGAGGACATCGCCATCCTCACCGGCGGCGAGGTCATCACCGAGGAGATGGGCCTGAAGCTCGAGAACACCACGGTGTCCCAGCTCGGCCGTGCCCGTCGTGTCGTCGTCGCGAAGGACACGACGACGATCGTCGACGGCTCCGGCGAGGCCGCGGCCATCAAGGGCCGCATCAACCAGATCAAGGCCGAGGTCGAGAACACCGACTCGGACTTCGATCGCGAGAAGCTGCAGGAGCGCCTCGCGAAGCTCTCCGGCGGTGTCGCCGTCGTCAAGGTCGGCGCGGCCACCGAGACGGAGATGAAGGAGAAGAAGCACCGTGTCGAGGACGCCCTCCAGGCGACCCGCGCGGCCCTGGAAGAGGGCATCGTCCCCGGCGGTGGCGTGACGCTGCTGCGCACGGCCGACGCCATCGACCCGGACCTGTACGAGGGTGACGAGGCCACGGGCGCGCGCATCATCAAGCGCGCCCTGGAGGAGCCGCTCCGTCAGATCGCCGAGAACGCCGGCCTCGAGGGCTCGGTCGTCGTCAACGACGTCCGCAAGTCCAAGAAGGGCCACGGCCTCAACGCGGCCAACGGCGAGATCATCGACCTCATCGCGGCGGGCATCATCGACCCGGCCATGGTGACGCGCTCTGCCCTGCAGAACGCGGCGTCGATCGCCAAGAACATCCTCACCACGGAAGCCATCGTGTGCGAGATCGAGGACCCCGCGGCCGGTGGCGGCGGCGGCATGCCGGACATGAGCGGCATGATGTAGCCGAAGGCCCGACTGCGTCGGGCTTCGGTCGGGAGAACGCCGGCCGTCGACTGCGTCGACCACCAGCGTCCTCCCAGCCACTGCAGCTTTCGAGGGGCTCCCATCCGGGGGCCCTTCGTCGTTCCGGGGCCTACGCCCGGGCCCCGGCGGGCATGATCCGGGGCGATGTCCGCCTCCGTGCCCGCGCCCGCCGCCGCCGTCCCGCTGCTCGAGATCGACCCCGCCGGGGACGAGGCGCGCCGGTGTGGCCTGCAGCGCATGCGGCTCCTGGCCGGCTCGCTGCTCCTGTTCGCCGCCGTCGTCTACGCCGCGACGCTCGACGCCGACGGCGCGCTGGGCTTCGTCAACGCGGGCGCCGAGGCGTCGATGGTCGGCGCGATCGCCGACTGGTTCGCGGTCACCGCCCTCTTCCGCCACCCGCTCGGCCTACCCGTCCCCCACACCGCCCTCGTCCCCCGCCGCAAGGACGAGCTCGCCAAGGGCCTGGAGGAGTTCGTCCAGGGCAACTTCCTGCAGGAGGGCGTCATCCGCGAGCGGGCCGCGTCCGCCGGGGTGACGCTGCGCCTCGCCGGCTGGCTGACGGACGAGGTGCACGCCCGGCGGGTCGTGGACGAGGCCGCCGACGTCGTCGCGATCGGCCTGGACCGCATCCGCGACGAGCACGTGCACGCGCTCTTCGAGGAGGTCCTCGTCCCGCGCTTCGTCGAGGAGCCGCTGGCTCCGCTGCTCGGCAGCGCCCTGGGCGAGATCGTCGACGACGACCTGCACCACGGCCTGGTCGACCTCGCCCTGGAGGAGCTCGACCGCTGGCTCGTGGAGCACCGCCAGACGTTCATGGACGTCCTGGCCGAGCGTGCGCCGTGGTGGGCGCCCGAGCGCCTCAACGACCGGGTGACCGCCCGCGCGCACCTGGAGGCGCTCGCCTGGGTGCAGGACATCCGCAGGGACCCCGGCCACCACGCCCGCCGGGCGCTGGACACGCTGCTGGAGCAGCTGGCGACCGACCTGCGCGAGGACCCCGCGACGCAGGAGCGCGCCGAGCGCTTCAAGACGCGCCTGCTCGAACACCCCCAGACGCTCGCGTCCGGCCTGTCGCTCTGGAACGCCTTTCGCCGGGCGCTCCTGCAGGCCCTGCGCGAGCCCGACGGCGCCGTGCGCGAGCGGCTGCGGCAGGAGACGACCGCGGCGGCCCGCCGCCTGCAGCGCGACGACGCCCTGCGTGCGCGCCTGGACGGCCTGCTCGCCGACGGCCTCGTCTTCGCGGTCTCGCGCTACGGCGAGGAGATCACCGGCGTCATCTCGCACACGATCGCCCGCTGGGACGGCGCCGAGGCCGCCCGCCGCATCGAGCTGCACGTCGGGCGGGACCTGCAGTTCATCCGCATCAACGGGACGCTCGTCGGCGGCCTGGTCGGTTTGGCCCTTCACGCCGCCACAAGCGTCGCGTGACCGGTGCGCCGTAGCCTGTCGGGCATGGACGCCGCCGGCACCGTCACGCAGCTGCACCGCTGGCCCGTCAAGTCCTTCGCCGGTGAGCCGGTCGACACCGTCCGCGTCGACGACCGCGGCGTCGGCGGGGACCGCACCCACGCGCTCTACGACACCTTCAAGGACGCGCCGCGGCGTCTGACCGTCCGGCAGGTCCCGCGGATGCTGGCCTGGCGCGCGACGTACGCGGGCGCCGACGTCGACCCCGCCGCCCCGCCGACGCCGCAGCTGACCGGCCCCGACGGGCGCACCTGGGCGTGGGAGGACCCGGACCTGCCGGACGCCCTCGCCCAGGACCTGGACCGTCCCGTCGCGCTGCGCCGCGACGTCGCCGGCCAGCAGGACCTCGAGCGCTCCGTCCTCGTCACGACGCAGGCCACCCTCGAGGCGGTCGCCGCCGAGCTCGGCTACGACGAGGGCCTCGACCTGCGCCGGATGCGCACGAACGTCCACGTCGACTTCGGCGACACCGTCCCCGCCTTCGCCGAGGAGGAGTGGGAGGGCCGGCACGTGACCATCGGGGGCGTCGAGTTCGTCCTGCTGCACCCGTGCGTGCGGTGCGTCATCCCGACGCGGGACCCGGACACCGGCGTGAAGGACCCGAAGATCCTGCGCCACCTCACCCGCGAGCACGGCGGCTTGTTCGGCATGAACGCCCGCCCGCCGCACGCCGGACGCCTGCAGCTCGGTGACGCGGTCGGCGTGAGCGGCTGATCGGGCCGCGCCGCGCACGTCTTGTTGCGGTGCGAACAGGTTTGCGATGAAGTACCCCGGCATGACCTTGCGGGAGGTGGCGGCCGTCGCGCTGGCGACGGTGTCGATCACGGGTGTGGCGGAGGCGGCGATCCCCGGGCCGGACGGCACCGTGGTCGGCTGCTACGACCCGGACACGGGCAACGGCAGCAGCGGCCCGCTGCGCCCCGTGGACGGGCCGACCGCCTGCGGCCCCGGCGAGCTCGCCGTCACCTTCGCGACCCGGGGGGCCGCGGGCGCGACGGGCCCGCCCGGCGCGGCGGGCGTCCGCGGCGCCACGGGTGACGCGGGGGCGCCGCCTCAGGCTCCGGCCGTCTTCGAGTCGATCCTCGCCCCCGGCGACACCGTCACCGACCCGCGGGCCACGAGCGTCGCCTTGCTCCCGAAGACGCCGCAGAAGCTCACCACCTCGGTGGACGTCGGCCCCGGCACCTACGAGATCCGCGTCGCCGCCCAGCTGTACGGCTGGAGCCAGACGCGGGTGACGGGCTACGCCGGCGGCACGGCGCGCTCGTTCACGAGCACGACCCAGCCGGAGTCGGCGACGTGCTTCCTCAACGCGGCCGACCGCGAGCTCATCTCCGTCGGCAGCTCGCCGGCCAAGCCGGGCTCGTTCGCGGTCACCGACCGCGCGACGATCGTCGTCGACCGGCCCGCGACGCTCGTCTTCGGCTGCGGCGCCGACCTGGTCCAGCGTCCGGCCGACGCGCCGCGGGCGCCGAGGGACGGGACGCAGGCCGTCGGCGACGCCGGGGTGATGGCCCGGGAGCTGCGGATCACGGCGGTCCGGATCGTCGACGGCACGGTGACGCTGAGCCGTCGCGGGCTGGAGGCCGTGCCCGACAGCGAGCGCGCCGCCGCCGCGCAGGTCCTCACGCCGGCCCGGCTCGCGGCGGCGATCAAAGCGGGCTCGATCGGGGCGCGAGCCGCCCTGCAAGCCGTCGTCGTCGCGGTGAAGCGGGTGATCGGATGATCCGCGCCCGGCTCGTCCCCCGCGGCCGCCGCGTCGCGGCGCTCGTGCTCGCCGCCGGCGCGGTCGGCGGCGTCGCCTACGCGGCGATCCCCGCCGGCGACGGCACCGTCACCGCCTGCTACCTCCCCGACACCGGACAGGGCACCGGGCCGCTGC
>CAZRLR010000410.1:0-4178 GCA_964600395.1 uncultured Conexibacter sp. | reverse complement strand
GGGTGGCCGACCCGGTCGGGGTCACCGACCGTGTGGACGTCGCCCCGGGCCAGGGCGCTCGCCGCCCGTCCGGCGTCGCCCGGGTCCGCCGCCGCGAGCCGGGCGACCCGGCCGAGCGTCGCATCCGTGCCCAGGACGGCGACCGCCCGGGCGACCGCCGGCGCCAGCGGGTCGGCGCGGGCGATGCGCCGCGCGACGCCCGGGCGCACCCCGGCCGACGCGGCGTGGACCGGGTCATCGCCGGCACCGATGGCGCGGACGACCTCCTTCAGCAGCAGCGGGTTGCCCGCGGTCGCCTCGTGGCAGCGCTCGCAGACCGTGTCGTCGGCGGACGGGTCGTGCTCGCGCACGATCGCGGCGGCGGCACCGAGGGTCAGCGGCGCCGGCTGGACGAGCACCGCCGACGGCGTGTCGCGCAGCGCGTCCAAGAGGTCGTCGGGGGCCGACGGCTCGCCGGACCGCACGCCGACGAGCAGCGCGATGTCCGGTCCGTCGAGCCGGTTGGCGAGGTAGCAGGCGAAGCGCAGCGACGGGACGTCCGCCCACTGCGCGTCGTCGAGCACGAGCAGCAGCGGCTGGTGCTCGGCGAGCGCCGCGGTCCGCGCGGCGAGCGTCCGCAGGGCCGCGAACCCGCTCGGATCGGTCTCCCCGACGAGCAGGTCCGCATCGTCGAAGAGCTGGCGGGCGACGCCGAAGGCGAACGTCGCCTCGAGCAGCGCGCCGCGAGCGGCGAGGACCCGGCGCCCGTGGTCCCGGGCGTGGCCCGCGGCGACGTCGAGCAGCGTCGTCTTGCCGATCCCGGGCGGCCCTTGGACGACGCAGACGGCGCCTCGCCCGACCGAGTCGCCGATCGTCGCAAGCGCGGCCTCCCGTTCGCGAAGGAACACGCCCCGGATCCTCGCCGATCGTCGCGCTGCGTGCCAGCACGGAGCGCAGCGCCGTCGCGGGCTGCCTCTACACTTCGCGCCATGGCCCAGCTCAACGATCTCACCGCCGGCCGCCTCGGCACGCCGGCACGCGCCGACTCGCGCACCGTCTTCGGCCAGGTGATGGGCCTGGTCGCCATCACCTGCCTGTTCTGCGCCCTCGGCGCCTACATCGGGCGGGACGTCTCCCGCGGCGGCGGCTTCATCGCCTTCATCGTCGCCTTCGGGTGCCTGATGGGCCTCAACGCGGCGCAGGCGCGCAGCCAGCAGCTGGCCATGGGCCTGCTCTTCGCCGTCGGCCTGCTGCTCGGCATCGGTCTCGGGCCCGTGCTGCAGTACTACGTCGACGCCGACCCCGGCGTCGTCTACCAGTCGGCGGGTGCGACGGCGGGCTTCGTCGGCGTCCTGGGCGCCTACGGCTACGCGACGAGCCGGGACCTCAGCGGCATGGCGCGGGGGCTCTTCTTCGCGCTCATCGGGCTGCTGCTGTTCGGCATCGTCACGTTGTTCGTCTCGATCCCCGGCGGCAACGTCATCTACGCCGTCCTCGGCCTGGTGATCTTCGGCGGCTACACGATCTTCGACTTCAACCGCCTGCGTCGCGCGGGCATGGACCAGTCGACGCTCATCGCCGCGTCGATCTTCCTCGACGTGCTGAACATCTTCCAGTTCATGCTCATGATCTTCGGCGGGCGCCGCTGAGCCGGACGGCAGGCCGACCGGGAACCGTCCCGGTCAACGCCGCGCCCGGGCGGCAAGAGCGAAGAAGTACCCCCAGCGGGGTTCGAACCCGCGTTCTCTCGCGTGAAAGGCGAGCGTCATAACCACTAGACCATGGGGGCCGGCCCGGGGATTGTACGGCTCCGGTCCGGCCGCGTGCCTTAGCTGAGGCTGAGCTCCGGCTCAGTCGCCCTTCAGGCGGAGGGTCCATGCTGGACGCAGACGTCCTGGTCCCATCCGCCAGGGCGCCCGGGACGGAGTGCATGCCGTCCCTTCTCCCGCCCACCTGTCGCCCGGTCACGCGTCCCCGACGCCGCCCCGGGCGACAGGGCGTCGTAGGCCAGCCGCGGCGGCCCGCACCCGCGCCGCCGATGGCGCGCCGGATTGCCATGATCGGTGGGTGCTCGCCGTGGTCCTGTCCCTGGTCGCGTCGGCGGCCTGGGGCCTGTCGGATTTCGCCGGCGGGCTCTTCAGCCGACGCCTGCCGGTGCCGTCCGTCCTCCTCGTCATCGAGGTCGGCGGGCTGCTGACCGCCACGACCGTCGTCCTGGTCACCGGGGACGCCTTCCCCGACTCGCGGCACGTGCTGTTCGCGCTGGGGGCGGGGTTCGCGGGCATCTCCGGCCTGGCGCTCTTCTTCACCGCCCTCTCGATGGGGACGATGTCCGTCGTGGCGCCGCTGTCGGCGACGGGGGCGATCGTGCCGGTCGCGGTCGGCGTCGCGACGGGGGACACGATCAGCCTGCTGCTCGGGCTCGGCGTCGTCGCCACCCTTGTCGGCGTCGCGCTCGCCGGCCGCGAGGCCGACGACCCCGCCCGCGTCGCGGCCGACGATCGCCGCGCCATCGTCCTGGCCCTCGTCGCCGCGGTCGGGTTCGGCACCTTCTTCACCCTGTACGACGTCGCGGCGGACGCCAGCCTCGGGTGGACGATCCTGCTCGCCCGCCTGCCGGCGATCCCGCTGGTCGGACTCGTCGTCTGGCGCCGGCGCCTGCCGTTGCCCAAGGGTCAGGACCTGCGGCGCCTCGTCGGCGCGGCGCAGCTGGACTGCATCGCGACCTCGCTCTACGCGGTCGCGATCACGCGCGGGGCGCTGAGCGTCGTCGCCGTCGTCGGCTCGTTGTACCCGGTGGCCACCGTGCTGCTCGCGCGCTTCGTCCTCGGCGAGCGCCTGCAACGGGTGCAGGCCATCGGCGTGACCGCGGCGATGGTCGGCGTGGCCCTGATCAGCGTCGGCAGCGCGTAACCTTCCTCCCACGGCACCCGGGCGGTTAGCTCAGTTGGTCAGAGCACCTGCCTTACAAGCAGGGGGTCCCCGGTTCGAGCCCGGGACCGCCCATCGACAGAAAGCCCTGCTACGGCGGGGCTTTCGTGTTGCTGGGGTTGACGGTGCGGCATGCGCCATCAGGGCGATGGAAGCGATTTGGAAGCGCACGGTCCGCGCGCACGCCTCCGACGCCGGCCGGGTGGCCGCCGATCCACGGTCCGGAGGACGGGCCGGTCGGGACTGCGGTGCGGGTGCGCGGGGGACCGGGGTGGGGGGCGGAGAAGGGGGGTGGCCTGTTCTCCATCTACTCCCTAGCCCCTGAAACCGAAGCACCCCTCATGAGACTGACGGGCGTGTCAGTAGACCTAGCCGTGGACTGGGCGTACGCTCGCGGCATGGTCGCCGTGATCGCCGGAGCCGTCCTCGCCGCGTGGCTCGGCGTGTACGCGCTGGCCGGAAGCAACCGCCTGACCCAATGGCGCTACGAACGGCGTCAGGCGGCCGAGGCGCGCGACCGTCAGCGCGTTGGGGTCGACTGAGCCGTCCCCGGAGGCCGGCCCATCGGCCGGGGTGGCACGTCCCACGAAGCGGCACGCAGGGCGTCGATGTCGCGGTACACGGTCGAGCGGCTCGTGTTGAGCTGCTTGGCGATCCGGCCAGGCGGCGTGTCGGCGGCCAGGAGGTCGGCCACGGCACGGCGGCGAACCCACACCGGATCGTCCTCGACGGGCTCCACCACCGGAGGCCGAACGTCGTCAGCGGCTGGCGCATCGGGGAACACCGAGGACACCGGCACGCCGAGCGCGTTAGCGAGCCGCGTCCTCGTGTCGGGGTGTACCGGTTGCCCACGCTCGGCTGCGCGTACGGTGCCCGGCGAGGTGCCGGCGACTTCGGCGAGCGTCCGATGGGACATGCCGGCCGCAATCCGCGCGGCGCCGAACGGGTTGTCTGTCGTGGGCCTGGGCCGCTTGCGAAGCGACGGTAGCCCGACGTTCTCCCGGACCCACGCGAGATCGCGTATGACCGTGGCCTTGCTCACCCCGAGCGCGGCGGCTGCTGCTTCGTAGGAATGGCCGGCCAGGACGAGCCTCGCCGCCTCACGTCGCCGCCGGTCGATCGCCTCGGACGCTTCAGCCACGACCCTGCATCAGGACCGTGTGCATGACCGGGTGACAGACCGAGCAGACGCGCGGTGCGCGCTGGCGCCAGACGACATGGTCGCGCGGAATGACCTCGCCTGTCGGCCGAAGTCGGCAGTCCAGGCG
>CAZRLR010000409.1:0-4197 GCA_964600395.1 uncultured Conexibacter sp. | reverse complement strand
AGGCGCTCGAGCGCGGCCACGCGGTCTTCGTCCTGCACGGCGAGAAGCTGCGCGGTGGCTTCGCGCTGCAGCGGACGCGGCCGGGCGCCAAGCCGCAGTGGCTGCTCGTCAAACGCCGCGACGAGGCGGCCCGTCCCGGGTCCGACGTCGTCGCCGAACAGCCGCAGTCGGTCCTCAGCGGCCGGACGCTGGACGAGCTGCTCGGCTGAAGCGGACGCCGGCGCTCAGAAGGGGAAGGGCGCGCGAACGGCGTGGTCGTCGGATAGACGTGCAGCCGCGGGGGTAGGCTCGCGAGCATGAAGATCACGCTGACCGAGAACGGGCCGCTCAAGGTCGAGGGCACCGCCGGGCTGGAGCTGACCGACCACGACGGTGCGCCGATCGACCTGGGCGGCCGCGACCCCGTCTTCCTCTGCCGCTGCGGCGCGTCGACGAACAAGCCGTTCTGCGACGGCACGCACTCGAAGATCGGCTTCGCCGGCGCCCAGGCCGCCGTCCGCGAAGCCGAAGGGAGCTGACGCGGCATGGACCTGGGCACCGTCGGCGTCTGGCTGCCGTACGGCTTCGGCACGGACGGGGTCAGCGAGATCGAGCAGCTCGGCTACGGGGCGCTCTGGCTCGGGGGCAGCCCCGCGCTGCACGACGTCCGCCCCTTTCTGGCGGCGACGCAGACGCTGCCGGTCGCGACGGGCATCCTGAACATCTGGCAGCACGACCCGGCCGACGTCGCACGGCAGGACGCCGAGCTGCGCCGCGAGTTCCCCGGGCGCTTCTTGCTCGGCGTCGGGGTCGGGCACCCGGAGGCGACCTCGGACTACGCGCGTCCGCTCAGCGCGATGCGGACGTTCGTCGCCGGGCTCGAGGCCGGCGGCGTGGCGAAGGGCGACATGTGCCTGGCCGCGTTGGGGCCGAAGATGCTCGACCTCGCCGGGGAGCGGACCCGCGGGACGCACCCGTACTTCATCACGCCCGACCACACGCGCTTCGCCCGCGAGCGCCTTGGCGACGGCGCGCTCGTGGCCCCGGAGGTCGCCGTCGTCGTGGACCCGGACCCCGACAGCGCCCGCGCGACGGCCCGGCGCTATGCCAAGCTCTACCTCGGCCTGCGCAACTACACGAGCAACCTGCTGCGCTTCGGCTTCACCGAGGACGACCTGGCCGACGGCGGCAGCGACCGGCTCATCGACGCCGTCATCCCGCACGGGACGCCCGAGCAGGTCGCCGCCGCGGTCCGCGAGCACCTGGACGCCGGCGCCGACCACGTCTGCGTGCAGCCGCTCGGCGGTCGCAGCGTGCCGGTGGAGGACCTGCGAGCCCTGGCGGCCGTCCTGCTCTGACGCCCGGCCCGCTCGGACCACCCGAGAGGTAGCTGGGGGGGGACTCGAACCCCCGACCTCACGATTATGAGTCGTGCGCTCTAACCAGCTGAGCTACCCAGCCACGGCCCGGGCAGGATAGAGCACCCGCTCGCGCCAAGACTTCAAGGTTCCTCCATGTCAGGCCGATGACGCTCCCTGTGAGCAAGGTGGCTGGCGAAGTGCCTGTGGCGGACGGGCTCGAGCGGCTCGGCGCCGTGGCACGCAACCCGACGGTGGACGGCGCCCTGCGCGCCGCGCGCGAGCTGCTCGGGATGGGCCTGGCCTACGCCACCCGGCACACGGACACCGAGCAGCAGTTCCTGCACGTCAGCGGGGACGCCGAGAGCTTCGGTGTCGGGCCCGGGACCCGCATGCCGCTGGAGGCCACGTACTGCCAGGCGATCCTCGACGGGCATCTGCCGGCGCTGATGCCCGACCTGCGCGCGATCCCCCTCGCGGCGGCGATGCCCGTCACCGAGGCCGCCGACGTCGGCGCCTACGTGTCCGTCCCGATCCTCGACCCCGAGGGTCGCCTGACCGGCACCCTCTGCTGCGCCGATCACGCCGAGCAGCCCGGCCTGGGGCCGCGCGACCTGCAGTTCCTCCATGTACTGGCCCGCCTCATCGGCGACCAGCTCGAGCGTGACCGCGTCGCCGTCCGCACGCGCCGCCTCGAGATGGAGTCGGCCGGCGTCCGCGCCCTGATGGCGGCGGTCCACGCGCGCGACCAGTACACGGCCGAGCACTCCCGCAGCGTCGTCTCGCTCGCCGGACGCGTCGCCGTCGAGCTCGGCTGTGACGACGACGCGGTGCGCGAGGCCGAGCACGTCGCCCTGCTGCACGACCTCGGCAAGCTCCGCGTCCCTGACGAGATCCTGCACTCGCCCCAGCCGCTGACCGACGAGCAGTGGGCGGTCATGCGCACGCACCCGGCCGCCGGGGCGGCGATCGTCGCCGAGATCCCCGAGCTGGCAGCCCTGGCGCCGGCGATCCGCGCCGAGCACGAGCGATGGGACGGCGGGGGGTACCCCGACGGCCTGGCCGAGGACGAGATCCCGCTGGCCAGCCAGATCACCTTCGTCTGCGACGCGTTCCACGCCATGACGAGCGACCGGCCGTACCGTCGCGCGATGACCTACGCGGACGCTATGGCCGAGCTGCGCCGCCACACCGGGACGCAGTTCGCCCCGGGCCCCGCGCTCGCGCTGCTGGCGCTGCTGGACCGCTGAGCGCCGCGCCCCGCGCAGCGGCGAAGATGCGCGTGTGGCCGCCGACACGCTGCTGGCAATCCCGAACGTCTCCGAGGGGCGCGACGCCGCGCTGATCGCCGCGATCGGCGACGCCTACGTCACCGGGGGCGGCGGGGCGGTCCGCCTCCTGGACGTCCACAGCGACCCCGACCACCATCGCAGCGTCCACACCCTCGCCGGCCCGCCCGGCTCCCTGGCCCCGGCGCTCGCGGCCGGCGCCGCCTTCGTCCTGCAGCACCTGGACGTCCGGGCGCACCCCGGGTCCCACCCGCACGTCGGGGCGCTGGACGTGCTCCCGGTCGTCCACCTCGACGACGCGCGGCGCGGGGCGGCGTGCGCGGAGGTCCTCGTCGCGGCCGAGCTCGTCGGTCGCCTCGGCCTCCCCGTCCTGCTCTACGGGGCGCTGGCGGGCGGCCGCCGGCGCGCCGCCCTGCGCCGCGGCGGCCCCGCGGCGCTCGCGGCCCGGCTGGACGCCGGGGAGCTACGCGCCGACTTCGGCCCGTCCCGGCTGCACGCGACCGGCGGCGCCGTGCTGGCCGGGGCGCGCGCGCCCCTCGTCGCGTTCAACGTCGAGCTCGGCCCCGGGACGACGCTGGCGGATGCCCGCCCGATCGCCGCGCTGCTGCGCGAGGGCGGTGCGGAGGGGCTGCCGGGCCTGCGGGCCATCGGCCTGACGCTGCCCGCCCGCGGGGGCGTCGCGCAGGTGAGCATGAACGTCGAGGACCACCTGGCCGTCCCCCTGCGAGCGGCGGTGGCGGCCGTCGCGCGGCACGCCGAGGTCGCCGGGGCCGAGCTCGTCGGCCTGGCGCCGGGCGCCGCCTTCGAGGGCTTCCCCGCCGACGTGCCGGTTCGCAACCGCCGGACGGTGGCCGAGGCCCTCGAGGACGTAGGCTTGTAGTCGCCCATGGCCCAGACCAAGCGCAAGCGCAAGACCAAGCACCGCGGCAACGCCGCCGGCATGATCGAGACGCGTGGCCGCACCGGCCGCCCGCTCACCGCCGCCGAGAAGGCCGCCGAGGCCAAGGCCAAGGCCCGCGCGGCCCGGGTGGACCGGCTCAACCAGCCGCCGACGTGGCGCGGGGCGATGAACCGCGCCGGCATCGCGACCGTCATCTTCGTCGTCGCGCTGCTGCTGCTCTTCAAGGAGGGCGTCGCCCAGACGCTCGGCCTGGCCGGCTTCATCTTCCTGCTCTACATCCCGCTCGGCTACTACACCGACCTGTACCTCTACCGCTGGCGCCAGAAGCGCAAGGCCAACGAGGAAGCGAAGGGCGGCAGAGGCTGATGCGCGTCGGGATGTACACCGTCGGGCCGGTGCAGGAGAACTGCTTCCTCGTCGCCGCCGACACGGGCGACAAGGCGATCATGATCGACCCGGGGGAGGAGGCCGACCGCCTGCTGGCCGAGATCGCGCAGGCGAACGTCACGCTCGAGGCGATCCTCCTGACCCACACGCACTTCGATCACCTCGGCGCCGTCGCGCCCGTCGCGCGCGCCACGGGCGCGCCGGTCTACTGCCCCAAGCTCGAGCAGCACGTCCTGGCGAACGTCATGGACTACGTCCCGTTCGCAGGCTTCGGCCCCTTCGA
>CAZRLR010000408.1:0-4211 GCA_964600395.1 uncultured Conexibacter sp. | reverse complement strand
CGGCGGAGCCCCGGGGCGCCCGGTCCTCCGCCGTCTGTGAGGGCTGTTCCAACGCCGCTCCCCAGCACCGCCAGGATCGCGTCAGCGCACCAAGCGCCCCGCCCCTGACGAAAAGCGCCCCCCTACTCGGGCGTCGTGTACGCCCCCGACAGCCCGCCGTCGATGAGGAACGTCGACCCGGTGACGTACGACGAGTCGTCGGAGGCGAGGAAGAGGACGCCCTTGGCGATCTCGTCCGCCCGCGCGAAGCGACCCATCGGCAGATGGACCATGCGGCGCGCCGCCTTCGCGGGGTCCTTCGCGAACAGCTCCTGCAGCAGCGGCGTGTCGACCGGCCCCGGGCAGAGCGCGTTGACGCGCACGCCGCGCCGCGCGAACTCGACCCCGAGCTCCCGCGAGAGCGCGAGCACCCCGCCCTTGGACGCGGTGTAGGAGATCTGCGAGGTCGCCGCGCCCATGACCGCGACGAACGACGCGGTGTTGATGACGCTGCCGCCGGCCGGGTTCTCCAGCAGGTGGGGGATGCCGTGCTTGCAGCAGAAGAAGACGGACTTCAGGTTGACGTCCTGCACCCGCTGCCACGCCTCGTAGCTCGTCTCCAGGACGCTGTTGTCGTCGTCCGGGGAGATGCCCGCGTTGTTGAAGAGCACGTCGATCTTCCCGAACTGCTCGCGGACCTGGGCGAACATCGTCGCGACGGCGTGCTCCTCGGTCACGTCGACGGCGAGCGCCAGGTCGCCGGGCGAGCCGTCGTGCAGGTCCACGCCGACGACGGTCGCGCCCTCGGCCGCGAAGATCTCGGCGGTCGCCGCCCCGATGCCGCCGGCCGCGCCGGTGACGACGCAGACCTTGCCCTCCAGACGTCCGGCCATGGCTCTCAGTGCTCCTCGGTGCTGTAGAAGATGGTCTTGCTCTCGGTGTAGGCCTCCAGCGCGTGCGGGCCGAGCTCGCGCCCGATGCCCGACTGCTTGAAGCCCCCGAACGGCGTACTCACGCGCACCGAGCTGTTCGAGTTGATCGACAGCACCCCGGTGTCGACCGCGCGCGCGACCCGCAGCGCCTTGCCGCCGTCGCGCGTCCAGATCGACCCCGACAGGCCGTAGATCGTGCCGTTGGCCAGCGCGATCGCGTGCTCCTCGTCCCGGAACGGGATGACGCAGACGATCGGGCCGAAGATCTCGTCCGTCGCCGCGCGGGCGCCCGGGTCGACGGGGGACAGGACGGTCGGCGGGTACCAGAACCCGGGGCCGTCCGGCGTCTCACCGTGCATCGAGACCGGCGAGTCCGCGTCGACGAACGACGCGACCGTGTCCCGGTGCGCGGCGGAGATGAGCGGGCCCATCGTCGTGGCCGGATGCAAGGGGTCGCCGACGACGATCTCGGCGACCGCGTCGTGCAGGGCGTCGAGGAACGTGTCGACGACGGACTGCTGCACGAGGATCCGCGAGCGCGCGCAGCAGTCCTGCCCGGCGTTGCCGAAGACGGCGCCCGGGGCCGCGGCGGCGGCGCGCTCGATCTCGGCGTCCGCGAAGACGATGTTCGCCGACTTGCCGCCGAGCTCGAGCGTCACCCGCTTGATCGTCTGCGCGGCGGTCGCGGCGATCGACCGCCCCACCTCCGTCGAGCCGGTGAAGGCGACCTTCGCGACGTCCGGGTGCTCGCAGAGCCGCGCGCCGGCCGTCGAGCCCGGTCCCGCGACGACGGTGAAGACACCCTCCGGGATGCCCGCCTCCAGGACGAGCTCTTCGAGGCGCAGCGACGTCAGCGGCGTGAGCTCCGCGGGCTTCAACACGATGGTGTTCCCGGCCGCCAGGGCCGGCGCGACCTTCCACGCCGCGATGCAGAGCGGGAAGTTCCAGGGGGTGATGAGCGCGACGACGCCGAGCGGCTCGCGGACGGTGAAGCCCATCCCGCCGGCGACGGGGATCGTGTCGCCCAGCAGCCGCTCCGGCGCCCCGGCGTAGTAGGCGAAGGTCTCCACGACCATGCCGATCTCGCCGCGCGCGTCGGCGATCGGCTTGCCGGCGTTGCGGGCCTCCAGGACCGCCAGGTCCTCCAGGTTGTCCTGCAGCAGCGAGGCGAGGCCCGCGAGCAGCCGCCCGCGGTCCCCCGGGGTGACCGCCCGCCAGGCGGGGAAGGCGGCCTTGGCCCGCGCGACCGCGGCGTCGGCTTCCGCCACCCCCGCGCGGGGGATCTCGGCGAGGACGGCCTCGGTGGCCGGCTCGATGACCTGCAACGTCTGCGACATGGGGGTGACCTAACGGTGGGACGGGGCGGCGGACCGGCGCAGGATCACAGGACGTCGATCTCCTTGTCGATCTCGCTGACCGTGTGCTTCGGGCCGGTGAACGTGTGCTTGGCGCTCACGAGCCACCAGATGCCGACCGCCGCGATCGTCCCGCCCGTCACGAGGGGCGCGTAGTTCACGGCACTCCACGTGAACTCGTCGCGCCACGGCACGCCGGCCGGCGTCGTCGGCAGGATGAAGATGACCGTGATGATCGCGACCCACACGGTGGCGATCGGGTTCATCCACTTGTACTTCGTGCCGTTGTTCCACGGACCCGGCTCGAAGCTGTCCTTCATCCGCCAACGCAGGTAGACGGGGATGATGTACGCGATGTAGAGGCCGATGACGGCGATCGACACGACGGCGAAGAAGGCGACCGGGATGCCGTCGGACGTGCCGAAGATCGCCGGGACGGTGATGATCAGCGCGAAGACGGCGACGAAGAGCACGCCGTTGACCGGGATGCGGCGGTGGTTGACCTTGCTCCACAGGCGCGAGCCGGGGATGGCGCCGTCGCGGCTGAACGCGTAGGTCATGCGGGAGGAGCTCGTCATGCAGGCGGCACCGCAGAAGAGCTGGCCGATCACGGAGATGATGAGCACGAGCTTCACCCAGGCCGTGCCCATCGCCGACTCGAGCACCGCGATGGACGACCCGCCGCCCTCGGTGACCGCGCCGGCGTCGGAGGCGGCGAAGGTGATCGCCAGCAGCAGGACCCAGCCGATGATCGCGGAGTACAGGATCGAGCGCCAGACGCCCTTGGCGGCCGCGTCCGAGGCGCCCTGCGTCTCCTCCGAGACGTGGGCGCAGGAGTCGTAGCCCGTGATCGTGTACTGCGTCAGGAGGAAGCCGAGCGGCAGGACGAAGAACCAGTACATGCCGCTGCCGAAGCCGGAGTTGTTGATGCGCTCGGTGAAGACGAAGTCCGCGCTGGCGTGCTTGTCCGGGACCAGGACGAGCACGGCCAGGATGACCGCCACGCCGGCGACGTGCCACCAGACCGAGATCGAGTTGACCCGGGCGACGAGGTGACTGCCCTGGATGTTGATGAAGGCGTGGAGGGCGATGATGATCGCGAACAGGATGAAGGTGCCGTGGAGGAACTCCGACGGTGAGCCGGTCCCGCCGAACAGGTTCACGTCGTAGAGCCCGAGGACGGTGTTCAGGAACGTCGCCGCGCCGTAGTCGACCGAGGCGGTGACGGCCACGAGGCCGATGAGGTTGAACCAGCCGGTGAACCAGCCCCAGCCGGCGCCGCCGAGCTTGCTGGCCCACCAGTAGATGCCGCCGGCGGTGGGGTAGGCCGAGACGAGCTCGGACATGCAGAACCCGATGATCAGGATCGGGATCGAGATGAGCGGCCAGCCCCAGGAGATGGCGACGGGGCCGCCGTTGTTCCAGGCCTGGCCGTAGGTGGTGAAGCACCCCGCCAGGATCGAGATGATCGTGAAGCTGATCGCGAAGTTCTGAAAGCCCGTCCAGGTGCGGTTGAGCTCCTGCGAATAGCCCAGTTCGGCCAGGCGCCGTGCGTCGGCGTCCAGTTCCGGCGTCGTCTGCGTGGTCACCGTCGCTCCTCTCGAGAATCCCCGTGGACGGTGGGGCGAACCGTTGAAGGTCCGACCTTCCGTCCTTTATTCGTGCGCGACGCTACTTGCCCGGGCGGACGGCCGTCAACCGACCGGCTGTCGAGCGCGATTGCGCCCGTGGACGGATGGCGGCCCATTATCGTGTCGGGCGGTGACCGACGGGCAGCTGCTCCTCGTATGTGGCGCGCTGCTGTCAGCGGGCATCCTGGCCGCGGTGCTGGCCACGCGCATCCGCGTGCCCGGCCTGCTGCTGTTCCTCGGGCTCGGCATGGCACTGGGCACCGACGGCACCGGCTGGATCGACTTCTCCGACTACGAGCTGACCCAGCGGATCG
>CAZRLR010000407.1:0-4241 GCA_964600395.1 uncultured Conexibacter sp. | reverse complement strand
GCAGCATCCGCAGCACGGCCTCGTTGGCGCCGCCGTGCAGCGGGCCGTAGAGCGCCGCGATGCCGGCGGCGACGGCGGAGTAGGGGTCGACCCGCGAGGAGCCGACCGCGCGTACCGCGCTCGTCGAGCAGTTCTGCTCGTGATCAGCGTGCAGGATGAAGAGGATGTCCAGCGCGCGGGCCAGGCGAGGATCGGGCTCGTACTTCAGCTCGGTCATCTTGTAGAGCATCCCGAGGAAGTTCTCCGGGTAGCTCAGGTCGTTGTCGGGGTAGACGTACGGCTGGCCGCGCGAGTGGCGGAAGGCGAAGGCCGCGAGCGTCGGCATCTTCGCGATGAGCCGGATCGTCTGGAGCATCCGGTTGTCGGGGTCGTCGATCTCGTTCGCGTCCGGGTAGAACGTCGAGAGCGCGCCGACGCCGCCGAGCAGCATCCCCATCGGGTGCGCGTCGTGGCGGAAGCCGCTCATGAACTCCTTCGTGTTCTCGTGCACGAAGGTGTGCATCGTGATCGCGTAGGTCCAGTCGTCGAGCTCCTTCTGCGTCGGGAGCTTGCCGTGGACGAGCAGGTAGGCGACCTCGAGGTAGGTCGACTTCTCCGCCAGCTGCTCGATCGGGTATCCGCGGTACTCCAGGATGCCCTTGTCGCCGTCGATGAAGGTGACCGCCGAGCGGCACGCCGCGGTGTTCGTGAACGCCGGGTCGTACGTCATGAGCCCGAAGTCGTCGTCGGAGACCTTCATCTGGCGAAACTCCATCGCCTTGACCGTGCCGTCGACGATCGGCACCTCGTAGGTCTCGCCGGTCCGGTTGTCGGTCACCGTCAGGGTGTCTGCCGTGCTCATCTGTCTCCTCGTGCAGGCTGTGGGTCGCGCAGTGGGGCAACCCTAGCGCGGGTCGCCCGACTCCTTCCCCGGTCGCGCACAGGTGGCACGAACTCACGCCCGGACGGCCGTGAACGCGGCGCCCACGTGGGCCTGCAGGTCGCCGCCGCGGTCCAGCCACAGGCGGTAGGCCGCGTCCAGGCAGCCGAGCCCGAGCGTCGCCCACGCCCGCGGGCGAACGTCCCGGTCCGCGTCCAGGTCCATGCGCTCGGCCAGGACGCACGCCAGCGTGTCCTGGATCGCGTCGCGCTTGGACAGCTCGCGTGCCCGCAACGCCGGCGTGGCCCGGATGACGCGGTCGCGGGCGACGAGCGCCTCGCGCCGCGGCGACGCCCAGCCGGCGAAGGCCGTGGCGGCGGCCCGGACGTCGGCGAGCGGGTCCCCCGGCGCGCGGGTGAGCACCGCGGCGCCCACCACCGCGGCGATCTCCTCGTCGTCGGTGAAGAGCAGGTCGTCCTTCGTCTCGACGTAGCGGAAGACCGTTCGTGGGGAGACGCCGGCCGCGTGGGCGATCGCGTCGACGGTGACGGCGTCGAAGCCGTGCTCGGCGAAGAGCGCCAGGGCGTGCTCGGCCAGGGCCCGGCGGGTGGCCTGCTTCTTGCGCTCGCGCAGGCCCGGCGGCGGCTCGTCCGGCGGCTCGACCATGACGCGACATTCTGGCAGCTTGCGTCAAATGGCAGTGACTGCCAGGATCTGCGGCATGACGACGAACGGGCACGAGCGCGCCGTCCTGCTGACCGGCGGGACCTCCGGGCTGGGGGAGCGGACCGTCACGCGCCTGGCGGCCGACGGCGTCGCGGTCCTCGCGACCGGCCGGGACGTGGGCGCCGCGCCGGCGATCCCCGGGGTCACGTGGGCGCCGCTGGACCTGGCCGACCGCGCCTCGGTCGCGGGGCTGGCGGCCGGCGGCGGGCCGCCGCTGCGGGCGCTCGTCGCCAACGCCGGCAGCCAGTTCGCCGGCGTGCGCACGACCGCAGGCGGCTGGGAGGCGACCTTCGCGGTCAACCACCTCGGGCACGTCGACCTGATCTGCGCGCTGCTGGCCGCCGGCCGCCTGGCCGCGGGGTCGCGCATCGTCCTCGTCGCCTCCGGCACCCACGACCCGGCCGTCCGCACCGGCATGCCGGATCCCCGCCTGACCACCGTCGCGGCCGCGGTCGCCGACGTGCACGAGCCCGGCGCCACCGCGGGCCGCCGGCGCTACGCGACGTCGAAGCTCGCCAACGTCATGACCGCCTTCGTCCTGGCCCGGCGGCTGCGGCCGCACGGGATCGCCGTCACCGCCTACGACCCCGGGCTCATGCCGGGCACCGGGCTGGCCCGGGACGGTCACGCCGCGGTCCAGGCGCTCTGGCGGACGGCGGCGCACGCGCTGCGGGTGCTGCCGGGCGTCACCTCGCCGGCGGCGAGCGCCGCGACGTTGGCCGACCTGGCGACCGGGCCACGGTGGGCGGACCGGACGGGCGTCTACGTCTCGCTCGACCGCGAGCGCGCGGCCTCGGTGCAGGCCCGCGACGAGGCCGCGCAGGACCGGCTGTGGACCGAGAGCCTCGAGCTCCTCGGCATCACCGAGGACCCGACGCTCGCGCCCGCGGCCTGAGCCTCAGCGCAGCGGACGCACGCGCACCGCGGTGTGCGGGATGCCCTTCACGCGCGTGACGATCCGCTCGCGACCGCGGGCGGTGCCGAGCGAGCGCCAGGCCGTGCGCAGCGGCGGGCGCGGATGGGCGGTGCCCGTCGGCAGGAAGTAGATGCCCGTCTGCTCGAGCGTCTCGAAGCCAGCGCTGGCGACCATGCGGCGGAAGCCCGCGGCGTTCGGCTGCCACCACCACGACTCGTCCAGCCCGTCCAGCCGCGCCGTCGGGGTCCGCGGACGCGTGATCGACGGCAGCAGCTCGATCGACTCGGCCAGGACCGCCTCGCCGCCGCACACGCCGCGCACCCGGTCCAGGGCGCGGATCGGGTCGCGCAGGTGCAGCAGCAGCGAGCCGAGGAAGACGAAGTCGAAGGTGCCGTGGACGGCCGGGTCCAGGTCGTAGACCGAGCAGTCGATCCGCTCGACGGCGGAGCCGAACGCCTCCTTCGCGAGGGCGAACGAGGCCGCGCCGGACTTGAACGTCCGCAGGTACCCCAGGCGCGCATCGTTCGCGGCGCCGACGGTCGAGTGCGGCGGCCAGTCCCAGCGGTGGGGGTCGTCGATGTCGATGGCGGTGACCGACGCGGCGCCCCGGCGCTCCATCTCGAAGGCCCAGAAGCCGTCCCAGGTGCCGACGTCCAGGCAGCGCTTGCCGGTGAGGTCGGCCGGCATCGGGACGCGGGCCACGGTCGGGCGCGTGTCGAAGAACGCGTCGGACACCACGCCGGGCGCGAGCTCGAGCGTGTGGTACCAGGACAGCTGCGCCGCGCGGGCGGCCAGGTCGGTCGGCACGGCGGTGTCGGACGGGCTCATCGGCGCTCCCAGCGGTCCTTCAGGTTCTGGCCCAGGCGCTGGGCCCGGCGGGCGGTCGTCGACATCTTCACGCGTGCGCCGATGCGGCTGTCCGGTCGCGGGAGCTCGGCCACCTGCGCGGCCGTGATGTTCAGCGTGACGACGCGCTCGAAGATCCGCTCGACCTCGGGGGCGTCGACGAAACGCAGGCCGTCGTCGGTGGCCACGTCGAGGCCGTCGAAGATGTTCTCGCGCGCGGCGACCGAGACCCGGCGGACCTGTCCGACGACGACGCCGTCGCTCGTGCGCACGGCGGTGCCGCGGCGCAGCGCGGTGTAGGCGATCGGGTGGCCGTCGTCGTCGGTCACGACGAGGAAGATAAGCAGGCGCGACGTCCCGCGTGCGCCGCGCTCACGGGGCGGTGCGCGGGCGGGGGCCGCCTAGGCGGTGACGAGGATGGTGACCATCGCGACGAGCGTCAGCACGACGCTGATGCCCATGACGCCACGGGCGGCGCCGCTCGTGCTCGGGAACTCCGGCTGCGTCATGCCGAGCGCGCCGAGGACGACCGCCCAGCCGGCCAGCAGGCCGCCGCCAATGTAGAAGGCGGTCTTCGAGGGCTCGGCCTCTTCGGCGGCCAGGGAGAGCAGAGCGAGCAGCATGCGGGCGAGCCTAGTGCAGCGACCGGCGCGGCGGCAAACCCGGTCAGGCGCCGGCCGGGCCGCCCTCGTACCGGCTCTCGGTCGCCTCGACTTGCCCGTGGTAGTGGCTGCCGAGGTCCGGGTGGCCGTACGGGCGCTGGGCGGGGGCGTCGAGCGTCATGAACGACAGCTGCGCGATCGGCTTGCCCGGCCACAGGATGATGGGGACGCGGGTGAGGTTCGTGATCTCGAGCGTCAGCGTTCCCTTGAAGCCCGGGTCGACGAAGCCCGC
>CAZRLR010000406.1:0-4242 GCA_964600395.1 uncultured Conexibacter sp. | reverse complement strand
GATCTGCTTGGAGAGCATGCCCGCCTCGATGGGCTCCTCGTGGCCCTCCTCGTCGACGGTGCCCAGGCGGTCGAGGATCTTGTAGATCCGGTCGCCCGCGAACAGGCGCACGAGGTCGTCCTCGGCGGAGAGGAAGAAGCGCGACTCGCCCGGGTCGCCCTGGCGGCCGGCGCGACCGCGCAGCTGGTTGTCGATGCGGCGCGACTCGTGGCGCTCGGTCCCGACGATGAACAGCCCGCCGGCCTCCATGACCTGCGCGCGCTGCTCCTCGATGCGGCCCTTGATCGTCGGCAGGACCTGCTGGACGTGCTCGAAGTAGTCCGGGTCGCTGGGCTCGATGCCGAGCTTCTGGCGGACCTCGCGCTCGGCGAGGTGCTCCTCGTTGCCGCCGAGCTTGATGTCGACGCCGCGGCCGGCCATGTTCGTCGCGATCGTCACGGCGCCGGGCTGGCCGGCCTCGGCGACGATCTCGGCCTCCATCTCCGCGTACTCGGGCTTGGCGTTGAGGACCTGGTGCGGGATGCCGCGCTCCTTCAGCTGCGCGCCGAGCATCTCGGAGACCTCGACGGAGATCGTGCCGACGAGCACGGGCTGGCCCTTGGCGTGGCGCTCGGCGATCTCGCGGACGACGGCCGACCACTTGCCGTCCTTGGTCTTGTAGACCTGGTCGTTCTTGTCCAGGCGGACCATGTTGCGGTTCGTCGGGATCTGGACGACGCCGAGCTTGTAGATCTTCATGAACTCGGTCGCCTCGGTGAGGGCGGTGCCGGTCATGCCCGCGAGCTTGTCGTACATGCGGAAGTAGTTCTGCAGCGTGACGGTGGCGAGCGTCTGGTTCTCCTCCTGGACGCGCACCCCCTCCTTCGCCTCGACCGCCTGGTGCAGGCCCTCCGACCAGCGGCGGCCGTCGAGGATGCGGCCGGTGAACTCGTCGATGATCTTCACCTCGCCGTCGACGACGGCGTAGTCCACGTCGCGCTTGTAGAGCGACTGCGCCTTGAGCGACTGGATGAGGTGGTTGACCAGCGGGCCGTTCTCGGCCCGGTAGAGGTGGTCGATGCCGAGGAACTTCTCGCACTTGGCCACGCCGCGCTCGGTGACGGCGACGGTCTTGTGCTTCTCGTCGAACTCGAAGTCGAAGTCCGCGACGAACTCCTTCTTCGTGCGCGGGTCCATGCCCTCCGGCGCCTTGCCGGGCTCCATGATCTTCGCGAGCTTCGCGAACTTGCCGTACCAGTCGGCCGCGGCCTCGGGGGCGCCGGAGATGATGAGCGGCGTGCGGGCCTCGTCGATGAGGATGTTGTCGACCTCGTCGACGATCGCGAAGTTGTGCGTCGCCAGCGGGCGCCCGTCCTCGGTGTAGCGACCACCGTGCTGGACCTTCTCCTCCAGCGACGTCGCCATGTTGTCGCGCAGGTAGTCGAAGCCGAACTCGGAGTTCGTGCCGTACGTGATGTCGGACGCGTAGCAGCGCTGCTTGTCCTCGTACTCCTGCATGTTCTGCAGGACGCCGACGGTCAGGCCGAGGAAGCTGTAGAGCGGGGTCATCCACTCGGCGTCGCGCTTGGCGAGGTAGTCGTTGACGGTGACGACGTGGACGCCCTTGCCCGCGAGCGCGTTGAGGACGACGGCGAGCGTGCCGGTGAGGGTCTTGCCCTCACCCGTCTTCATCTCGGCGATGTTGCCGCCGTGCAGCACCATGCCGCCGATGAGCTGCACGTCGAAGTGCCGCATGCCCATCGTCCGCTTGCCCGCCTCGCGGGTGATCGCGAAGCACTCGGGCAGCACGTCGTCGAGGGACTCGCCATCCTGCTGCACGCGCTCGCGCAACGCGGCGAAGCGCGCCCGCAGCTCGTCGTCGGATTCGAGCTCCAGCTCAGGTTCGAAGGCGCCGATCGCGGCGACGCGCTTCTCGTACTGACGGAACTGCTTGGCCTCGCCCATGTTGAGCGCGCGGTCGAGAAAGCCCATGGGGCTGAGTGTAGACGTCCCCCGGGTGGCTGCCGTCCGCCGCGCGACGGGTCGCGCGGCGGGGGCATCGATGGGGATCTGGGTCCCCGCCGGCCGGGCAGGCCGGCTCGAGGGTCGGGTGCGGACGCGCCTAGAGCGCGGGACGCATGCGGCCGGCGGCGGCCGAGATGCGCGCCTCGCGACGGTGGCGGCGCTTCTCGCGGTACTGCTTCACCTGCCGGCAGAGCTCTTCTTCGCAGAGGTTGATCGCGTGGTGCAGATCTCGCGCGTGGTCGTGGGCCCGGAGCGTCTTGCCCTTCAGGTACAGGGTGACCTCCGCGCACTCCCGTTCCGCGATCGAGGGGTTGTTCTCGTGCGCGAACTCCACCTCCATCCGCACGACATCGGGCAGCTGGTTCGAGATTTTTCGAAACCGCTTCTCGACGTGCTCCCGCAAGTCGTCGGTGACCGGAACGTTGCGACCCTTGAGCTCGATCTGCATAAGGCCCTTCCTGTTCGGGATGGCGATGTCGCGTCCGACGGTAACCCCGTGTTGACATGCCGTCAAGCGCGTCGAGGACGGATGTGCTATGTCGGAGATCTACGTACCGCTGCGGAGCGTCCGGGCCCAGGTGACCGCGTCGACCTGCTCGGCGCCCGCCAGACGCAGTGCCCGTGCGGCCGCGGCGAGCGTCGCGCCCGTCGTGTGCACGTCGTCGACGAGCAGCACGCGGCGCGGCGCCGGCCCCGGGCACGTCAGCCCGAGACGGCCGGCCTGTAAGCGCTCGGCCCGGCCGGCGCCGAGCTGTCGGGCCCGGGCGCCGCCACGGCGCAGCGGCCGGGCCACCGGCGCCCCGGTCCGGCGGGCGAGTGCCTGCGCGAGGACGACGACCTGGTCGTAGCCGCGGCGCCGGACGCGGGCGGGGTGCGTCGGGACGGGGACGAGCACCGCTCCGTCCTCGCACCGGGCGGCCACCGGGGCGGTGGCCGCCAGCTGCGCGGCCATGAGGCGGGCGCAGCCCGGGGCGGACCGGACCTTCAGCGCCGCGACGAGCGCGGCGGCGGGGCCGTCGTAGGCGACGGGCGCCCACGCGCGGTCCCACGGCGCCGTCGCGGCGGGGCAGCGCCCGCGGCGGTCCCCGCAGGGCCGCGGGAGCGCGCAACGCGGGCAGACGGCGTCCGGGTCCAGGAAGCG
This sequence comes from uncultured Conexibacter sp., assembly GCA_964600395.1. Lineage (GTDB taxonomy): Bacteria > Actinomycetota > Thermoleophilia > Solirubrobacterales > Solirubrobacteraceae > Paraconexibacter. Next base: position 1,097 of record CAZRLR010000406.1, on the reverse strand, counting down.
CAGGGCACGGCGGCAGCCTCCGCACAGCGGGGCGGCGCCCGGTCCGGGGGCCCCGCAGGCCAGGCAGGCCGGCGGGGCGAGGAGGTCCAGCAAGGTGCCGAGGAGCATCCGCCGATGATGCGGCGCGGACCTGTGCGCCGGCCACCGCGTTCCTGTGTCCTCTGTGCGTCACGGCGGTGCGATGATCGACGCATGGCCGCCGACGCCTCATGGACCTTCGAGCCCGGTGCCGTGGCGCTCGTCGTGACGCTGTCGGCGCTCTACGGGGGCCGCTGGCGGCGGGTGCGCCGTGAGCCCGGCGGCAAGCGCGGCGCCCCCGTGGAGAAGGCCGTGGCGTTCGGGACCGCGATGGTGCTGCTCGTCGCGGCGCTCCTGTCGCCGATCGACCGCCTCGCCGAGCAGGTCTTCGCGATGCACATGGTCCAGCACGTCATCCTGCTGGACCTCGTCCCCATCCTGCTCATGGTCTCGTTGACGAAGACGCTGCTGCGGCCGGCCACCCGGCGCCTGCAGCGGGTCGAGCAGGCGGCCGGCGCGCTGGCCCACCCCGCCCTCGCGGTCGCGCTCTACGTCGGCGTCATGTGGGTCTGGCACGTCCCGGCGCTCTACGACGCGGCGCTCGAGCAGCCCGTCGTCCACGTCTTCGAGCACGTGTGCATGATGAGCGTCGGCCTCCTGTACTGGTGGCACCTGCTCTCCCCCATCCGCTCGCGGATCAGCATCGGGCCGTTCGGGCCCGTCGTGTACATGCTCGTGACGAAGCTCCTCGTCGGGTTCCTCGGCATCGCGATCACCTTCGCGCCCGACGCGCTCTACAGCTTCTACGAGGACGGCCCGCGGGTCTGGGGCCTGTCGGCGACCGACGACCAGGCCCTGGCGGGGGCGATCATGGCCATCGAGCAGTCCGTCGTCATGGGCATCGCGCTGGCCTACCTGTTCGTCAAGGCGCTCGGCGAGAGCGAGCGCGAGGACGAGCGCGAGGAGAAGTACGGGCCGGCGGCGTCGTGAGGGGCGGGCCCACGGGGCTGGGTCGGGGCGCTTGGTGCGCTGACGCGATGCTTCGCGTCGGGGACGAGGACGTGGAGAAGCCCTCATAG